>CAYUSL010000290.1:0-8045 GCA_964447125.1 uncultured bacterium
GGGGGGGGGGGGCCCCCCCCCCCCCCCCCCCCCCCTTCCCGGGGGGCCGCGGGGGGGCCCCCCCCCCCCCCCCGCCGGGGGGGCCCCCCCCCCCCCGGGGCCCACCCCCAAGGCGCTTCGCTTCGCTTCGCTCGCGGCTCGCCGCTGGCTCGCGGTGAGATGGAACCCGCGCGTGGAGTCCGGTACGCAGATCGGTCTTCGCGGTGCGCGATCGTGGGCTGTTCCAGACCCCCGCCCCGACGCGTCTTGCGGGGGCTTGCGAAGCCCCCGCGCCCCAACGGGCGTGACTTCTTCTTACGCCCCACCCCCAAGTCGCCTCGCTACGCTCAGGCGCCGAAGGCGCAGTGGCAAGCCGCCGGCGCGTGCCCTTTTCAGCAGCAGCCTGCTAAAGCCGCGGTCGTTCGCGTCGTCAGCGAATCGGCAGCGCGTAGAGCAGCCCGCCCTGGGTCCAGAGCCGGTTGGGGCCGCGATCGAGCGCGAGCGGTGAGCCTTTGCCCACGTTCCGCTCGAAGATCTCGCCGTAGTTGCCGACCTGGCGGATCGCCTCCAGCGCCCACTTCTCGCCCAGGCCGAGTGCCTGGCCCATCCCTGCGGTGGTGCCGAGCAAGCGCTTCACGTTGGGAGAAGCACTCGTGCTCGCTTGCTCGACCACGTTTTTCGATGTGAGGCCTTGTTCTTCGGCTTCGATGAGCGCGTTCAGCACCCAGCGCACCACGTCTTCCCAGGGCGCATCGCCTTGTCGCACGGCAGGGCCGAAGGGCTCCTTCGAGATGGTCTCGGGCAGGAGCAACTGTTCCCCAGCGGTCGGCGCGAGCGTCGCGCGGATCGAGGCGAGGGCGGAGACGTCGGTGGTCATCGCATCGCAGCGCCCGGCGAAGTAGGCCTTGGTGAATTCTTCGAATTTCTCGATGACCACCGGCTTCAGCGCCAGCCCATTGGCCCGCGAGTAATCGGCGAGGTTGAGCTCGGTGGTGGTGCCGGGTTGCACGCACACGGTGGCGCCCTTGAGCTCTTTGGCGCTCGTGACGCCGAGCTTCTTGGGCACCAGGAAGCCTTGGCCGTCGTAGAAGCTCACACCAGCGAACTCGAGGCCGAGCGAGGTGTCGCGGGTGAGCGTCCACGTGGTGTTTCGGGCCAGCAGATCGATCTCGCCCGACTGAAGCGCCGTGAATCGCTGCTGCGCGCTGAGCGGTGTGAACTTGACCTTGTTGGCGTCGCCGAGCACCGCCGCCGCCACGGCCCGGCAGAAGTCGGCGTCGAGGCCGACCCAGCGTCCTTGGCTGTCGGGAATCGAAAAGCCAGCGAGCCCGACGTTCACACCGCAGACGAGCTGACCGCGCTGCTTGACGGTGTCGAGCGTTCCGGCCTGCGAGGATGTCGCGGCACCGAGACAGGCAAACGCCAGCACGACGACCACCGGCGCGAAGCGGAGCGAGCCCATGAATCCCCCAGGGCCGGGGGAGCGGCGCGCACCGCGCGCCCCGCTCCCTCGGCTCGGTCAAGCTCGTCCCTGGGTGCGCGCTCGGCAAGCACGCCGTTCGCTCATTCGGCCAGGGTGACGCCTGACCCTCCCATCTCGGCAGGCAGGTCCTGCATCTTCGGCAGCCCGTCGCGGATCGGCAGCACGGTCTCCTGGTAGTGGACGTGCAGCGCGGGACGGAACGGAAAGCTCGGAATCACGGCAGCGAAGACGTCCACCAGGCCGAAGGTGGGATGCTCGGTGAGCACGTGCCCGCCGCACTTGACGCACCAGCGGCGGAAGCTCGCAGGCGTCTTGTTGTAGGTGTTCAGGCTCTCCAGGCCGTGCGTGACGCGCACTTGCTCGGGCTTCCAGAGCGTGAACGCATTCACCGGGCCTGCTGACCAGCGGCGGCACGAATCACAGTGACAGAAGCCCGCGGCTGCGGGCTCGCCCGTGACCTCGAGCTGAACGGTGCCGCAGAAGCAATGACCGTGGTGAGTGGTGTTCGTCGACATGTCGATTCTCCGTGGTGCGGCGGTCCGCGTGCGGGAGCGCCGCGTTCGATCCGTTGAACTTCGTGACGAGCCGGGACGTGTGCTCACGATCCCCCGGCTCGGTGGTTGGGCGTGGATGTGGCGGTCGTGATCGCAGCGAGGATGCTGCCCCGCACCGGCGGCGACAGAAACGTGCGTTGCACGAGCGCGAGTGTGAGCGGTTGGCGTCGGTTCCAGGGCAGCAAAGAGACGCAGCGAGCCAGCGGGCAGTAGCCCACCGTCACCATCGCCGTGGTGCCGACGAGCTGAATGGCGTGCAGGAACGCGAAGGGTGGCCACCCACCGGCGATCAAGAGCGCCAGGTAGGCGGTGCGCACTTGAACCGGAAACGATCGCGCGTTTCCAGTACGAATCCGGAAGTGAAGCAACTGGACGGCGGTGAGGGTCAGCGCGAGGGGCAGCGCAGGCTCCCAGCCGGCGAAGCGCGCAGCCAAGAGCGGCACGGTCGCGAGCCAATACCACCAAGCGACGTTGCGTGTGTCGAGATGCATCGCGGGCTCCGTGTGCGGCTCACGGCTTACGAGCGTGAAAGTTGACGGCGTGGACGCCCAGGTCGCGCGAGACCTTGTCCTCGGCCGACGTGTCGCGAAAGCAATCGAATCGGTGCGTGATGCGCCCGTCCACGAGCCCCACCGCGCCGGCGATCTCCGGTAGCTCGTCCTCCGGCAACGCGCCGGCGATGCAAGCCGCCCACAGCTCGGGATTGCTGCGTGCTTCCAGCGTCAGCTCGCGCTTCACGACGACGTCGGCCAAGTAGAGCTGACCTCCCGGCTTGAGGACGCGCGCGATCTCCGCGAACACCTGAATCTTGTCCGGTGCCAGATTCACCACGCCATTCGAGAGCACCACGTCGATGCTCGCGTCGCCGACGGGGAGGCGCTCGTAGAAACCGCCGAGGATCTCGACGCGGTCCGCGAGCCCCGCTTCCTCCGCCGAGGCGATCGCGCAAGCGCGCATCGCCGGCGTCATGTCGAGGCCGATCGCGCGTCCGGTGGGACCGATGCGGCGCGCTGCCAGCAAGAGATCAGTGCCCGCGCCGCACGCGTGGTCGAGCACCGTCGCGCCCGCGCGGATCGGTCCGATCAAGAGCGGGTTGCCGACACCCGCAAATCGCATGGTGGACCCGAGCGGCAGAGCGTCGAGCTCCGTGGCGTCGTAGTCGAGGTAATCGACGGCGTAGAACGGACCGCGGTGGAAGTGGAAGTCGCCCTCGGGCTCGCGCGCCACGCGATCGTAGGTCGCGAGGACGTGCTGTCGGAGGCGTGTGGTGTCGAAGCCGATGGGACAGATGGCAGCCATGGGAAACGCTCCAGTGAGTGAATCGAGAGGGTGGGCCCGCGAGGCGGCCGCCGATCCCCGGCGACCGCCTGCGTGCGTGGGTGAAGCTCAGGCGGAGGCCGCGGCACCCAGCGACGGGCTCGGCTCGGTGCGGTCGAGACGCGGCACGAACTTGGGCACTCGGGACTGATAGGCGGTGTAGAGACTGCCGTGCTCGACTGCGAGGTCGCGCTCTTCCCAGCGCACGGCGACCAGGATGTAGACCGTGGTGACGACAGCGAACAGCAGGTGCGTGACCGTCATCGTGGGGGCCGCCCAGAACGCGAGCAGCCAGCCGACGTAGAGCGGATGACGGATGTGCTTGTACGGGCCGGGTGTCGTGAAGCCGAGTGGCCGGTACTCGCGACCGCGCAGGTAGGTCCACACCTGTCGCAACCCGAAGAGATCGAAGTGATTGATCAAGAACGTGGTGACGAGCACGGTCGCGAAACCCGCGGCGAAGAGTGCCGAGGCGATGCCGCGCGCGATGGTGCCGTCGAGCTGCCAGACCACACCGCCGAGCGGCCGCCAATACGCGAACAACGCGATCAGCGCCACGCTCGAGAAGAGCACGTACGTGCTGCGCTCGACGGGCTTGGGCACGAACCGCGTCCAGACGGCCTTGAAGCCGGGCCGGGCCATCACGCTGTGTTGCAGCGCGAACACGGCGAGCAACAGCAGGTCCACGGCGAACGCCGCTCCCAGCGAGCCGGTGCGCGGCGAGTCGATCGACTTGGGCACCCCGACGTTGCCCAGGAAGCCGATCGCATAGAGAAAGGTGACGAAGAAGATGGCGTAGCTGACCACGCCGTACGCGAATGCAGTGATGCGTTTCATGGTGATTCCCCCGTGTGTGTGGTGATGGAACGACGACGCAGGGGCGTTAGAGCGAAGCGCGTGCCGAACGACTTCGCGCAGAAATCACGAACGATTCCACGCAGAAGCCTCATGCGCGCCGCATGGGCGCGGTCGCGGGCTTTCGTGAATCGCGAGATCTCGCGAGCCCGAGTCGCGAGCTCTCGTGATTGCGCGCGACGCTGCTCAGCGACGGTGTGAGCGCCCGCTCTCACCGGCAGCGGGCCACGAGTGCGCGATCGATACGGCGGGACCGTCGAGGGACCGACGGTCCTCCAACCGATTCGCGCAACGGTCTTCCTCTTCGAGTCGCGGTTCAGTTTCGTGCGGAACCGGTTCGAGGCGCGATGGGCGGGGGGCTTGAAAAGCCCACGAGCACGCACTGGGACGGCCGACCGGTGCACTGGTCTCCACACTCGCCATCCGTCTCTCCGCGAGCCAGAGGCGAGCCGACGAGCGCAGCGAGGCGACTCGGGGGTGGGCCCCATCGCGGCTTTGCCGCGATGGGCGGGGGGCTTGAAAAGCCCCCCGCGAAAACACCGCGGCGAGCGTCTCACCGCGGGCGCTGGATGCCGAGGGCCTTCATGCGCGAGGCGAGGGTGGACGCTTTGGTGCCGAGCAATGCGGCTGCGCCGTTTTCTCCGGACACGCGCCACGCAGCCGTCTCGAGGGCGCGGAGGATGTTCTCGCGCTCCAGCGCTTCCAGGTCTTTCACGGTTCGGATCCCGGCTGTGGATGCGGTGGTGACGGAGGCGCTCACGCCGGGCTCGGGCGCCGCGTTGGCTTCGCTGCCCGCGGCTTCGAGGAGCTCGGGTAGCGCCCGCGACACGTCGATGCGTCCGTCGCGCGCGAGGATCACCGCGCGCTCGATCACGTTCCGGAGCTCACGCACGTTTCCAGGCCACGAATAACGTGCGAGGCGATCCAGGCACTCGGGCAGGATCGGCTCGACGCGCTTCCCCAGCCGTGCGGCGAAGCGCTCGACGAAGCTCGTGGCGATGAGCTCGACGTCCTCGCGGCGCTCGCGCAACGGCGGCACGCGCAGTGGAAAGACTGCGAGCCGATAGTAGAGGTCTTCGCGAAACCGCCCCTCGCGAGTCGCCGCCAGCAGATCGCGATTGGTGGCGGCGATGACCCGTACGTTCACCTTGCGGGTGTTGGCGCTACCGACGGGCTCGAACTCGCCTTCTTGGAGCACGCGTAGGAGCTTCGATTGCAGCTCGACCGGCAGCTCGCCGATCTCGTCGAGGAAGATCGTGCCGCCGTCGGCGAGGGCGAAGCGGCCGTCGCGTCGCGCGGTGGCGCCGGTGAATGCGCCGCGCTCGTGGCCGAAGAACTCGCTCTCGATGAGCGTCGCCGGGATCGCGGCACAATTCACCTTGACGAGCGGCTTGTCGCGCCGCGCGCTGGCGGCGTGGATCGCGCGGGCGATGCCCTCCTTGCCGGTGCCGGTTTCGCCCAGGATGAGCACGGTGGCGTCTGCGGGCGCCACCTGGTCCAGATCGCGCAACAGCTCGAGGAAGCGCGGGCTGCGGCCCAGGAGCTCGCCCGAGTCTTGGAGCTCGCGAATCTCCTCGCGCAGGTATTCGGTCTGGTTGGTGAGGGCTTCGATCCGCCGCTCGGCCGCCAACCGGTCTTCGACGTTACGGAGGATGAGCGTGAAGAACGTTCGACCGCCGATGCGATAGCGCGAGAGCGTGGTCTCCGCAGCGAATGGCTGCCCGTCGCTGCGGCGAGCGGCGAGGCCGCGTGGGATCCAGAGCGCTTGCTCGCCCGCAGGGCGCGCTTCGATCTCGGTGATGGAGCGCACCAGCTTCTGGACCTCGCCGTCGTCGAGCAGTGCATCGAACGCGGTGCCGATGGCAGCGCTCGCGCAGCAGCCGAACACTTTCTCCGCGGCCGGATTGAACCGCGTGATGTGGTGCTGGTCGTCGATCTCGACGATGGCGTCCATGGCCGCGTCGACGAGATGCCGGAGCTTCTCCTCGCGCTCGCGGAGCTCGCGCTCCGCACGCACCCGCTGCAGCTCGGCCGCAGCGCGCGAGGAGAAGATCGCGAACAGCGCGCGGGCGCGCGGGTCCTCGGGCATGGGCTTCACGTCCATGACCGCGAGGTGGCCGAGGATCTGATCGTCGGTGTCGCAGAGCGGCACGCCCAGGTAGCTCACCGCGCCCGAGTCGCGCACGTCGGGATCATCTGGATAGAGCTCGACGAGCCGTTCGGGGAAGTGGACGAGTCGCCGCTCGCGGACCACCACCTCGCACGGCGTGCCGGGGAGGGTGTGCTCGAAGTCTTGGATCCAGCCGCCGTTCATCCAGAAGGCCAGCGCACGTAGGCTCTCACGCTCGGGCAGGTACTCGGTGACCCATGCGGCGTGAGTGCCGAGTGCGTGTGCCAGCGCCTCGACGAGGCGCTCGAAGAAGCGCTCGCCGGTTTCGGACGCAGTGCCCTCGACGATCGAGTGCAGCGTGGCGCCGCCGTCGAACGCGGCGGTCGACGGCGGCGTGGTTGCACCCGATGCGAGATCCCCGCCCGCGCTCATACGGCGGACCTTACCCGCGTGGGCGTGCGGCCCTCAATCGCGGCGGATCGCGCCAGCGGCGTGGCGCCCCGAGTCATGCAGCGTGAAAGCCCGGTACCGACGGCTCGACGCCACTCGGGTCCTTGGCGCGGCGCGTGAGACGTCCTTTGATGCGTTCCGTCACGAGGTAGAAGCACGGCACCACCAACAACGTGAGCAGCGTGGACACCACCACGCCGCCGATCACCGAGATGGCCATCGGTGCCCGCACCTCGGCACCCGGGCCGAGCGCCAGCGCAGGAGGCACGGCAGCGGCCACGGTGGCGATCGACGTCATCAGGATCGGGCGAAGCCGCGTCGGGCAGGCCGTGAGCAGCGCGTCCTCGACGGTGGCACCCTCGGCGCGGCGTTGGTTCGTGTAGTCGACGAGCAGGATGCTGTTCTTCTTCACGATCCCCATGAGCAGGATCAGACCGATGACGCTGTAGATGTTGAGCGAGTGACCCGCGGCGTAGAGCGAGATCAAGGCGCCGGTGATGCTGAACGGCAGCGCCAAGAGGATCGTGACCGGGTGCAGGTAGCTGTTGAACTGGGACGCCAGCACCATGTACGCGACCAGCACGCCGAGCAGCATCGCGAAGCCGAGCGACTGGAAGCTCTCGCGGAAAGTCTGTGCGCTGCCAGAAACCACCAGCTTGTAGCCGCTCGGCAGCACGTCCTTGCCGATCTTCTCGACTTGCGCGAGAGCCGCCTCTTGCGAGGCGGTGGGGGTGAGGTTCGAGAAGATCGAGATCGACCGCTCGCGGCCCAAACGGTGGATCGTGAGCAGCGTTGGCCGCTGATCGATCTTCACCACCTGATCGAGGCGCACCAGCGAGCCGCTGCTCGAGCGCAGGTAGATGTCGCTGATGTCCTTGGGGCGAAGCCGTTGGTCGGTGATGAGCCTCAAGCGCATGTCGTAGCGGCGGCCCGCTTGCTTGAACTTGCCGATGCGGATGCCGCCCACCAACGCCTGGACGGTTTCGCCGATCTGTTCCATCGAGATGCCGAGATCGGCGGCGCGGTCGCGATCGGGGATCACGCGGATCTCGGGCATGCCCACCAGGTAGTCGGAGTCGACGTCGGTGTAGACGCCGGCCTGCCGCATGCGCTCCATGATCTCGTCCTGCTTCTCCGCCAGCACGTCGAGACTCGGACCGCGGATCGAGAATTCGATCGGGCTGCCGCGCCGCGCCGAGAAGCTCTGCAGCGACGGGTCCTGCACGATCGCGGTCAGGTCGGGAATCGAGTTGAGCTCCTTGCGAAGCACGCCCATCAGGTCCTGGGCGGTGATGGA
>CAYUSL010000291.1:0-8028 GCA_964447125.1 uncultured bacterium
GGCATCGACTGCTTGGCGCCGCTGCGCACCGAGACCAGGAGCGGCTTGGCCGGATTGCCGAGCTGGGCGTCGAGAATCTTCTCGACGCGGGCCAGGTTCTTCCGCACCTCGTCCATGAGCCCGGCCGGCATCTTGCCGCCCGCGGCGTGGTAGTCGTTGCACATCTTCGTCGAGATGGTGAAGCCAGGCGGCACCGGCAGCCCGAGGTTCGTCATCTCGGCGAGGTTGGCGCCCTTGCCGCCCAGCAGGTCCTTCATGCCGGCGTTGCCGTCGGCCTTCCCTTCGCCGAAGAAATAGATGCGTCTGTCCGCCATGGTGATCCTCCGTTCGCGGAGTGTGTTCAGCCTTCGATCTGGATCTTGGTGAGGTCGCCGACGGTGCGGATGGTTGCGGCGACCTGGTGCAGCAGTCCGAGGCGCAGTTGGCGCAGCTCGGGATCCTCGGCCATCACGAGGATCTTGTCGAAGAAATGCGTGACTGGCGCGCTGAGCGCGCGAAGCTGTTCCAGCGCCTCGGCGTAACTCGTTTGCCGGACGAGTCCTCGGACCTCGGGCTCGAGGTGCGTTACCGCATCGACGAGTGAGCGCTCCGCCGGATCCGTCAGTCGCTCGGGGCGCCAACGGGAGGGTACTGGCTGCTCTCTGAGGATGTTGGCGATGCGCTTGGCCGCCCGGTAGAGCTCGATCGCTTCTGGGTAGTCCTTCCATCCCTGAAGCGCTCGAGCGCGCCGCGCAGCATCCAAGAAATCGACCGTCGTGCCGCTGTGGACAGCCGCATCCAGAATGTCGGCGCCGATGCCTTCGCCCTGGAGCAGGGTCGCGTGGCGCGCGATCAGGAAGCGCTTCAGCTCGTCCTCGACGTCAGCTTGCGGACGCTTGAGCGCGAACGAAACGGTCGCGAGTGCCTCGCCGACGGCTTTCGTCACATCGAGCCGCCAACCGCGGGCCACCACGATCTGAATGATGGCGAGCGCGCGGCGCCGAAGCCCGAAGGGGTCGGCGGCGCCGGTGGGCACCTCTCCGACGGCGAACGATCCCGCCAGCGTGTCGAGGCGGTCGGCGAGGCCCACGATCGCGCCCACGTCGCTCACCGGGAGCGAATCGCCGGCGAAGCGAGGCAAGTAGTGCTCGCGAATACCGTCCGCGACCGCCTTCGATTCACCGCTCGCGAGGGCGTAGTAGGCACCCATGACTCCCTGGACCTCGGGGAACTCGCCGACCATCTCGGTGGTCAGGTCGGCCTTGCATAGCAACGCGGTGCGATCGATCGTGGCGAGGTCGGCTGCGAGTCCGAGCTCGTGGGCAAGGCTCGCTGCCAGCATGCGAATGCGCTCCACCTTGTCGCGGCTCGACCCGAGCTTCTTGTGGTAGGTCACGCCCGCCAGCGCGTCCACCCGCTCGGCCAGCGGTTTCTTGCGATCCACCTCGAAGAAGTAGCGCGCGTCGGCGAGGCGCGCGCGCAGCACGGCTTCGTTGCCGTGGCGCACCACCTGCAGGTCGCGCACGCGGGTATTGGAGATCGTGACGAAGTGCGGCAGCAGATGGCCGCTCGCGTCTTCCACGGCGAAGTAGCGCTGGTGAGTGCGCATCGCGGTGAGCAGCACTTCGCGCGGCACCTCCAGGAACTCGCGCTCGAATTCACCGAGCACGGGCGTGACCGACTCGACCAGATTCGTCACTTCGTCGAGGAGGCCCGGATCGGGCACGGGCCGCCCGCCTGCCGACTGCGCCAACTCGAGGACACCCGTCTCGATGGCCGCACGACGCTCCGCGGGATCGGCGATGACCCCGCTCGCGGCGAGCGCGTCGAGGTAGGCCGGCACGCCGTCCACGACGATCGGTGCGCCGCCGCCGTGGACGCGGTGCCCGCGGGTCGCGCTTCCGCTCTCGACCGGTCCCACACGGAAGCGGATCTCGTTCTGCCCCAGCAACGCCACGATCCAGCGAATCGGCCGGCCGAAGCTGATTTCTGGATCGCCCCAGCGCATCGACTTGGGGAAGGGGATCGAGAGAATCCGTGCCGGCAACGCCGTCGCGAGAAGCTCGGCCGTGCGTACGCCTTCGCGCGTGACCTGCGCGCCGGCGTACTCACCCTTCTCGGTGACGAGCCGCGTGAGTGCCGTCACCGGCACGCCTTGCTTCCGCGCGAAACCTTCCGCGGCTTTGGTGGGTTTGCCGGTGGCATCGAACGCCACGCTCGCCGCGGGGCCGAGGACGGTGCTGGTCTCCGCAACTCCTTCCGCCGCCACGCCGGCGACGATCACCGCGAGCCGTCGCGGTGTGCCGAGCGTGCGCGCAGTGCCGTGCTCGACTCGTCCCTCGTCGAGGATCGCCAGCACGCGCTCGCGCAGCGCGTCCAGCGCCGGTGCCACGAAGCGCGCCGGCAGCTCCTCGGTGCCGATCTCGAGCAGCAGCTCGGCGTTCATCGCGGCGAGCCCGTGCCGGCGGGCGCATCACCGGGGTCGGCAGCCGGAGGCGAGCAATACTTCGCGACGTACGCGTGGGCGCACGCCCGCGCCAACGCTCGTACCCGGCCGATCATCGCCGTGCGCTCGGCCACCGAGAGGGCACCCCGAGCGTCGAGCAAGTTGAAGTGATGCGAGCACTTGAGCGTGTGATCGTAGGCGGGCAGCACGGCATCGGCGTCGAGCAGCTTCCGCGCTTCGCCCTCGCATCCGGCGAACGACGCGCGCGCCAGCTCCACGTCCGCGAGCTCGAAGTTGTAGCGCGAGAACTCCACCTCCGTGCGCATGTGGATGTCGCCGTAGCGCACGCCCTGCTGCCACTCGATCTCGTGAAACCAGTCCTTCTTCTGCAGGAACATCGCGATGCGTTCGAGCCCGAACGTGATCTCCGCGGAGATCGGTCGCAGCTCGATGCCGCCCACCTGCTGGAAGTAGGTGAACTGGGTGATCTCCATCCCGTCGCACCACACTTCCCAGCCCAGGCCGGAAGCGCCCAGCGTGGGCGATTCCCAGTCGTCCTCGACGAAGCGGAGGTCGTGCTCGGTGGGGTCGATCCCAATCTCGGCCAGGCTCGCGAGGTAGGTCTCGAGGACGTCGTCGGGCGCGGGCTTCAGGATGACTTGGAACTGATAATAGCTCTGAAGTCGATTCGGGTTTTCACCAAAGCGACCATCCTTGGGTCGGCGCGAGGGCTGCACCAGCGCCGTGCGCCAGGGCTCGGGGCCGAAGACCCGCAAGAACGTCGCGGGATGAAACGTCCCGGCGCCTACCTCGAGATCGTAGCCCTGCTGGATGACGCAGCCCCGATCCGCCCAGAACCGCTGCAGCGTCAGGATCAGGTCTTGAAAGTTGAGCGGAGAGCGACGGGAATTCACTGCCGAATCCAGGGATAGGCTCGATGCGTCGGACGCGCGCCGCGTCACGCCGCGAGCGCGCGAGGGGCCCAAGGGGCCGAGCGGATCCGGTGGATGAGCGCGGAATCAGGCGGAAATTTGCGCGAGTCTAGGGGCGGTGCCGCGACGTGTCAACCGAGCTTCGGTGCCGGCGCGGCGCGGCTGCACGGAACGTCGGCCCGGGAATCGCGTGCATCTCCGCTCGTCACCGGGACCGGGTCGCACGCAGGAATTCGAGCGATTTCAGCGGTCGCCCGATCAGATGCTCCACCGCCGCACCGAGCAGCTCGGCCGCCGTGGCCGCGGCCTCGACGTCGGCATTCGCCGGAGTGAGCGCGGAGATCCGGCCCGCCAGCTCGGGGCTCACGTATCCCACCGGCGCCTCGCACGTGCATTGCGCGCACACCAGCGCGATGCGCGCGGCGTCGAAGCGCGCTCGGTTGCCGATCGAGCGTTCGCAGCGCGCGCAGGCGTCGAAGCGCGGCGCAAATCCGGCGTCGTCCAGCAACGCCGCGAGGAACCACGCCAGCGTCACGATGGGGCGCTCGGCGTCGGCCACGCTGCTCAGGAAGCTCACCAGGAGCGCGAAGCGCCGTCCCGCGTCCTCGCCTTCCACGCTCACCGCCTCGCAGCATTCCAGCGCCACGCTCAGCGCGGCGAATCCGGCGACGGCGTCGGGACCGAGCGCTGGCGGGCGCGCGTTGGCGAACCCGTCGACGTTGGCGAGCTCGGAGCGCGGCTGAGCGTGATAGCTGAGCATCCCGCGATTGCCGGGATCGAGCCCAGCCCCGAAGCGTTTCCGCGACTTGCGCGCACCGCGGGCGATGCCGCGAATCTTGCCGCCTTGGGCCCCGAGCAACGTCACGATCAGGTCGGACTCGCCGTATGCGGTCACGCGCAGGGAGATCGCTTCGGTCTCGGCCACGGCGCCCTCGCTCGGCTCGCTCGTCCGTCAGCGCGTCGCGCCTGGCTCGGCACTCGCGGTGAGCACGTCCGAGGTGATGCCGAAGCTCGCCTCCAGGGCCGCGTCGAAGTCCATGCCCCCCGCCACCGCGGCAAGCATGCGCTGCACCGCGCTCCAGCTCCCGCGGGCAAAGAGCCGCGACGTGGCCGCATCGGCGTCCGCGAACGCCGCGTCCCAGTCGGCGGGTGGGAGATTGGCGAATGGCCAACGAACCAGCGTGAGTGGCTCGGCGATCGGATGCGACGGCGCGGAAGCGGCGGTATCACCGCGCGCGAGCCGCTCCGCCACTCCCTCCTCGAACCACGCGGGGACGCGCCCGGCGGTGCGAGAGTGGATGGCCGCGTGGGCCAGCTCGTGGCGCAGGCTCGGCATCCACGCGTCGAGGTCGTGGGTCTGCTCGAGCCCGCCCACCGCGAGTCGCGGTCCCCGGAGGCGCGTGAGCTGCCAGCTGCAGCGCACGCCCGCGCGCTCGGAACGAGGCCGCGTGGCGTCGAGCACCACGCGCAGCTCGCCGTCATCGGCGCGGCCGAGATGAGCACGCACGTCGGCGAGCGCTCGTTCCAGCGCGTCGGCCAGCATTTGGCGCGCACCTCGTGGCAGGTCGCCGAGCCACACGAGCCTGAGGCTCGCGGTGGGCTCGATCAAAGCCACACGCTCGCGCTCCACCAGCGCGAGCCTGTCGGTGATCCAGGGATCGGCGGTGGTGGCGCCGGCGGCACGGTACGCCGCGGCAGCGCGATCGAGCTCGCCGAGCGAGTGGTACACCTCGGCGGCGAAAGCCTGGGCTTCGCGGTCCGCGGCACCGAGTGAAAGCAAGCGATCCCACGCGCGGCGGGCATCGTCGAGATCGCCGGCGAGCATCGCGGCACGCGCGGCGCCCCGGATCGCTCGTGGCGCATCGGCGTCGCTCGCGAGCGCTCCGTCGAAGGCGGTGCCGGCCTCGTCGAATCGCGCTGTTGCGAGCGCCTGCTCGCCCATCGCGCACCAGGTATCGACCAGCGCTCGGCGAACCTCGTCGCTGTCCGGGGCGAGCTTTCGTGCCGCCGCGTAGTGCTCGATCGCTTCCTGCATGCGGCCGGCATTGAACGACTCGTGGCCGCGCTCGAGCTCGGCGAGAGCGCCGGCGCGCTCCGCTTCACCGGTGGGTCGTTCGTGGCCGAGCCGCGCCACCTGCACCAGCGGCGCGCGCGCGTCTTCCTCGATCTCGGCGCGGCGTTGGCCGTAGTCCTGCGAGCGGTGGCGGAGGTCGTAGGCGAGGCGTCCGATTCCCACGAGCAGCGCCGCGAGCACCAGCCCCGCGGCCCCCCACGCCCAGGTGCGCACGGTGCCGAGCGCGACCCGGCTCTCCTTGCGCGGACGAGCCCACGCTGCCAACGATGCGCCCTTCGCTGCGGCCGGCGCGCCGACCTCTGCCGACGCGGTGCGGACGGCTCGCACTGCAGCGCCGAGCCGTAGCAGGTTCGACTTGATCTCGGTGGACTCCGCCAGCGTGAGGCCTTCCACGAGCACGCACGGGGTGTGATCCAGGCGCTCGGCGAGAACGTGTTTGTCGGGAAAGCGTCCCGAATCCAGCAAATAGGCGAGGAGCGCGCGGCGATCGTCCACGCCGCTCAGGTCGTCGACGTGGAGCGTGTACGTGAGTGGGTCCGCCCACGCCACGCGTGGGGCCGGCGGCGCGGCGGCGCCGGCCATCGACGCGTTGCAGCTCGGACAGCGCGAGCTCGTGCGCGGCAGCTCGCGAGCGCAGCGCGGACAGCGCGTCCCGGTCATGGTGCGGGGGGAGGGGGGCGCGTGAGCGTGCGCAAGTCGCGGGGCAGCTCGAGCCGCACCAGCACGCCGCCGGTACCCGCGGCTCCCAGATCACGCCCGTCCCAGGCGATGCCCACGGCGCCAGCATCGCCCAAGAGCAGCGCGAAGCGCTGGCCGGCGATCGCCCACTCGTCACCCGCCTGAAGCTCGCGGGACGCGGGGGGGCCTTCGTCGGCGGCGACCTGTACCCACGTCCGGGCGAGGCCGCGAAGGACGAGCCGTGTCCCGCTCGCCGTGGGTGGCGCGGGCGCAGCGGCAACGGCTCGGGGAGTCGAAGCGCTCGCCGCCTCGCCCCGCCGTTCGCGCGTTCGCGGCTCGGCGCCGCCTGCGTCGCCAGGCCCGGACGGTGGCAGGTGGTAGCGCGGCGAGAGGCTGTCCGGCACTTGCGTGACCGCGGACGGCGGATCGGTGGGAACCTCCACCGGCGGCGTACCGATGTGTCGTTCGATCTCTTTGAGACCGAGCTCCTGCTTGAGCCTGTCGATCTGATCGACGGGTGGAGGAGTTTCCTTGGGAGCGACCGGTACCGGCGCGGAAGGGCGAGCCGCTGGCTTGCGGTGCGCCAGCGCCTCGAGCGCGTCGCGCTCGCTGAATCCGATGGCGCCCAGCACGATCAACACCGCGATCGCCACGGCAGTCCCCACGACGCGTCGCACCCGCGGCCACGACAACCCGCGGGCACGGCGCGCTTCCGCCTCGTCGGCGAGGAAGGCCGCTTCGAAACGCAGCACCACCGAGGCCGGATCGAGACCGACGTACTCGGCGTAGGCCCGCAAGAAACCCTTGACGAACGCGATCGGCGGCAGTGCCTCGAGGCGACCCGCCTCCAAGTTGGCGAGCACCGAAGCGCTGATCTTGGTGCTTTGTGCGAGCTCGTCGAGGCCGATCCCGCGCAGCTCGCGTTCGCGACGCAGGTATTCGCCGAACGCCTTCACGATCCGCCTCCGGCGGCGTTTCGGAGCGCTCGCTCAGCGCGCCGCGCCGGCCTCCGGTGCTGGACGCTCCGCAGGCGGCACGTTGCCGGCCGGCGTCGAGGAGCCGGTGGCGGCGGGCTCGGGGGCGAGCAGTGTGCGGAAGCGCCGCGCCTGGTCGGCCAGCTCGCCGCGTGGCTCGAGCTTGAGGCTCTTCTCGAAGGCGTCGAGGGCCTCCGCATTGCGTCCGCGGCGCAGCTCGAGCTTGCCCAGCTCGAAGTAACCGGCGGCGTACGTGGGCGCATCCTGGATCGCCTGTTGGCAGGCGCGAATCGCGTCGTCGGGGCGCTGGGCACGGTCGTAGGTTCGGCAGAGTGCGGTCTGGATCGCGCCGTTGCGCGGGTTCGTCACGAGGCCGCGCTCGAGCGTCTGAATCGCGTCCCCGAAGCGCTGCGTCTCGGTGTACGCGTCGGCGAGGTTGAGCAATGCAGCCTCGGGCGTCTCGTAATGCAGCTCCGGCGCCAGCGCCGCCTGGAGGTCGTGGATGGCCTCGTCGAAGCGGCGCGCGCGCAGCAGCACCACGCCGCGTGAGTTGAGCAGCTCGGGGCTCTTGGGGCTGCGCTCGATCGCCTCCGCGAGGATGTCCGCGGCGCGCGAGTTGTTTCCCGCCTGGCTGAGCGCGAGGCCGAGCGCGTGAAGCGCGTCCACGTTGTCGGGATCGAGCGAGCGCGCCGCTTCCAGGTCGCGAACCGCGCGCTCGGTGTTGCCCGCGCGCAGCGCCGACAGCCCGTTCTGGTAGCGGAAGCGAGGGTCGTTCTGGATGTCCAGGATGGGCGAGTCCTGGCGCTTGTCGCAGCCCGCCTGGAGGCTCAGGAGGAGAGCGAAGACGAGAGGGAGGGCGGCCGGAATCGAGCGCACACGGCTTCCTTGGACGCGGGTCGGCGATTATGCGGCCCGTCGTTTCGAGGTGGCAAGCGAGCCGCGTCG
>CAYUSL010000292.1:0-8011 GCA_964447125.1 uncultured bacterium
AGAAGAGGAGCTTGGTCTCGATCACGGTGCGCATCTTGAGGCGATCGACGAAGTCTTGGCCGTTGCCGCCAGCGCTCTCGGGAATCCAGATGCTCGCGAAGAAGATCCGGTCCTTTCCGGGCTCGTACTGGAGCGAGTAGCTCGACGCGACGACGGTCTCGCTCTCCACGTCGTAGCGGACGTAGCGCTTCGGGCTGCGTGCGGGCGACGGAGCCGCCTCGCCCGTGGCGACCACGTACGCGTAGCCGACGGTGCCATCGCTGGGTTCCTTCACCTCGATCTCGGCCACCTGCTCCACGCCCGGCGGCCAAGGTGACGCCGCCGGCTCGGCGCTCGCCGCTGCCGGCGACGGTGCGTCGGCATTGCCACCGCGCAGATCGGAGACGCGTCCGCCGCAATCGCTCCCCATGAGCACCAGCTCGTCGTGGCCATCGAAGATGCCGTTGCCCTGCTCGGGATTGCGCTCGCGCCCCGCCGCGTACACGTAGCTCGACCCGTCTGCGGTCTTCTCGTCGATCTGAAACGGAATCGGCGTGAGCGCACCATCGTCCGCGAGCACCAACACTCCCAATCGGTCGAGCTTGCGTCCACGCAGCGTGGTCAGCTCGCTTGCCGCGACCACCACCGGATCGGGCGTGCGATGCAGCGTGCTCTCGGCCCTCGCGTCGTCGGCAGCGACGACCGACGAGACCACGACCACCGCCAGGCTCGCGATCGCGCACCAGCGCAGCGCGCGCGGACCGCGAGGCGAGCCGTCGCGCACGCAAGGCTTGGCGTAGGCACCTTCGATCCGAACGTGCATTCCGTGCCCTCCCAGAGCGTCCCCTCGACTCGCGAGCCCCGGATCCTACAGCAGATACCAGGGGCTCTTGGCCGCAGCGCACGTGATCGCTGCGCCGCCGCGCCCACGAAATCGCGTCCGATCGCGTGGTGCGCCAACCGCAGGCTGCGCGGTGACAACTGCAGTTCGCACCCACTCAGGCGTTTTCCCGAAGATCGCTGACGTTTCTTCACGATTCTTCGTCTCCATCGAGCGCCGCACACCGGCACGGGGGTTGCGTTGCGCGTCGCCCCGAGAAATCGCGAACCAACGGCACACCGAAGTGGGCCGTGCCGCTCGAGCTGCGTCCACTTTCACGACCACGGAGAAAACCATGATCCAGAAAAGCCCGCGCCTTCGAATCTCGCCGCGCGCAGTAGCGCTAGGCGCGCTCATCGCGGTGCTCGGCTTCGGAGTGGGTCTCGGCTCCGCGTGGCCGGCAGCGTCGGCCGCTTCCTCGCCCACGTCGCTCGCCGATCGCGGCCTCGACGTGGCGCAGCCTCGACTCGCGCCCCAGGTGGACGCAGCGGCCCTCGACTCACTCGCGGCCCTCGCAAGCGACGCGCCCGACGTCGCCACGCGCTTGGCGATCGCTCCCCTTCGCGAGCTGGTACGTGACGCGGTCGCGGCCGTCGATCCGCTCACGATGCAGCTCGCCGGCGGCCTCTTGGTGGAGCGAATCGGCGCCGACGTCGACACCGCACTCGAGGTGCTCGAGCTGGCACGCGGCTCGTTCTCGCCGAGCGAGCTCGAGCTGCTCTTTCGCGCGGTGGCGCTGAGCGACGCGGCCAAGGATTCGCGGGTGGTCGACGCCTTGCTGGCCATCGCCGCCGACCCCGAGCTCGATGCGCGCAAGCACATGGGCGCCGTGCTCACCCTGCAAACCCAGGCATCGCTCTCCGAGGGCACCCAGGCACGACTCCTCGAGCTGGCTTCGAACGAAGCCGCGCCCGAGCTCGGCTCGGCGGTGGCCGGCGTCCTCGGCAGCGTGGTCCAGCACGATCCCGGCAACGCCGGGCTCTACACGTCGTCGTTGCTCACCTTGGCGCGAAGCGAGACCACACCCGTGCGCATCGCGGCGTTGGAATCGCTGATGACCAACGAGCTCTTGCTCGATACGCCGAGCGCCGACGCGATCTCCGCGATCGCGCGCAGCGATTCCTCCGCGCAAGCACGAGCAGCAGCCGTGGCGAGTCTCGCCGTGAATCCCGACAAGGCGAAGGTGCTCGACACCTACTCGCAACTCTTCGCCAGCGAGCCCGAGCCCTACGTGCGCTGGAACATTCTGGTGGGCGCGGTGCGCTCGGGTTCCGCTGCGGCGCTGCCGCTCTTGCATCAGTTCGCGGCACGGGACCCGTACTTCGCCGAGGACGTCGCCGACTTCGACTCGATCCTCGCGAGCGGCGAGCGCGACTTCGAGAAGGTCTGGCTCGCGAAGCGTGCTGCCGACGAGCGCGCCGGACGCACTCGCCCCTGGGAGGGCGAGGAAAGCGTCGACTGAGCTCGCACACCTCACCCATTCGAACCAGGAGACGACCCATGCGATCGACCACTCATCCCTCCGTCGTGCGCTCGCGACGAACCCGACTCGCGGCTTGCAGCGCGGCAGCGACCCTCGGCCTCGTCGCCTTCAGCGCCGGACGATTCGCCGCTGCTGGACTCGCGCCGCAGACGGTGGCAACCGCCGCAGGGCTCGCCCGCATCGCCCCGACCGTCGACGCAGCAACGGTGACCGATGCCAGCGTCACCGCTCTCGACGGCGACACGAGCGCCAACCGCGCTGCGCCGAGCGCGAGCCCGAAATCACCCATCGACGTCGAGCACGTGCTCGATCAGCTCGCCAGCCGCCCTGGGCCGGCGTATCGGCGCTATCTGATCGAGCTGCTCACGCGCCAAGCCCTCGCCGAGCCGGGCCTCGAGCTCGAGCTTCTCGATCGCGCGCGCGCCGAAACCGATCCCGAGCTGGTGGCCGCCCTCGGCGAGTCGCTGATGGGCTACTACCGCGCGACGCAGGACGATCGCATTCCCGCCGCGGTTCACGCGGCGCTCGAGACCGAGGCCGATCCCGTGCGCCAGCGCGCGCTGCTGCGCTTCTTGGGCTCGATTCCGGGCGTCGCGCTGGCGCTGCCCGATTTTCCTGCTCGCTGCGCGTCGCTCGCGCTCGAATCTCCCGACCCACAGACCCGCACCGCAGCGGCGGTGGCGCTCGCGACGCAGGCTGCGCGCGGTGCGAGCAGTGACACGACGAGCGCCGAGCTCGCCGCGACGCTGGTGGACGTGGCCGCGCGCACGGCCGACGCGAGCACGGCCGAGCGACTCCTCGGCGCCGTCGACCTAGGTCGCACCGACGCGGCGTCCGTGAGGCGCGTGTCGGATCTGCTCGATGCGCCCTCGCCGGCCATCCGGCGAGGTGCCGCACAGGCGCTGGCGAGCGTCGCTCCGCCGGCCAAAGCTCGCGCGACCGACGCGCTCGCGCAGCGGGTGCGCTTCGAGACCGACGCCGCGGTGCGCGAGAGCCTCGTCGACTCCATCGTCCGCCTGGACCTCGCGGACGCAAGACCGGTGCTCGCGCGTTTGCGCGGGCTCGATCCCGCGCTCGATCGACACATCGACCGATACGACAACGTCCTGGCGCTCGGGCTGTCGGAGTGGCGGCTCGTGCAACGGGAGCTCACGCGGTCCTGAGCACAGGGCTCGCAGGGGGGATTCGCCATGAAGTGGATGAACGTAGTCGCGGGGGCCGCGCTGGCGCTGGGCCTCGCCGCCAACGCACGCGCCTCGGCGGGAGATTTCGAGTTCCCTGCCAACGGCACGATCACCGGCAAACAGTCGTACTGCGGTGGGAGTGGCGGCGGTCACGACGCCCTCGACATCGCCGGCACCTGCGGCGATTGCGTGGTCGCATCGCGAAACGGCAGCGCCTCCGCCTACACCGGCTGCGGCGACGGCTGCGGTGCCTACAGCGGCGGTTCGGGCTGCAATGGGGGCGCGGGCAATTACGTCGCGATCAACCACGATGCCGGCTATCAAACCCGCTACCTGCACATGAAGCAGAGCGGAATTCTGCCGCAGGGCGCGGGGGCCGACAGCTTCCGGGTGGGCTGGCGCGCCAGCACCGGCAGCTCGACGGGGCCACACGTCCATTTCGACATGTGGCAGTACGGCGTGAAGCTCACGTCGTGGCTCGATTGGGCGGGCGATTGCTACTCCGCCACCACCGCCGGAAACAACATCAACTACGACTTCCCCGGCATCAACGCCGTCAATCCCGACAAGCAGGTGAGCTGCCCGCAATGAGGGCACTCGCCGGCGAAGCCGTTGCGGGGCGGATCGTCGCCCGTCGCAGCGGCTCCGCCGGCGCACCGTTCAACCCAGCGACGAGGAGTCCATCATGAACGCCGCGCTGATCCTGACGTTGCTCGTGGGTGTTGGTCTCGACCTTCCACGCTGGGATGCGGGAGCACTCACACCCGACTCCGAGGCGGTGGCCGAGGTCCTCGTCCAAGGGGCGGGCTCGCTCGAGGTGATGTCCTCCTGCGATTGCCTGCGTGCGGAGGTCGCGTCCGGCAACGAGAACGGCGCCGGAAGCAGCGAGCCTGCGCGAGTGAACCTGCGTCTTCGTCCCGGTGCCCGCCTCGGTTGGCACCGCGCCGACGTGCAGATCACCCAACGCGCACCGGACAAGACGCGGATCTATCGCATTCCCGTGACGTTCGAGCTGGAGAGCCTGGTGCCAGCGCTCGACCCCGAGCTGGTGTTCGACTACGGCCGCGACGACCCGCCGTCGGCACGCGCCCTCGAAGAGCTGGCGCCGGTGCTCACGCGTTTGGGACTCAGCCACGTCGTGTACGCGAGCGCTGGTACGCACCCGCTCTCGGTCCACGAGCGAAGCGGCGGGAGTGCAGAAGGTGTCGACGCAGTCCGTGAGCGCGTGCTGGTGCGCTGCGCCGACGGTGCCCAAGCCGCCCGCGCAAACGCCGGCGAGCTCCTCTACTTCCACGATCCCGCCACCTGTTCGAGCGCCGGCACCGTGAGAACCGAGGTGCTCGACGCCACCGTGGCGCGTCACGGTTTGACGCTGCGCGATCTGCCCATCGATCGCGCCGAGAACCTACGGCTCTTCTGCGCGCTCACGGCCGAGGCCGGCCAAGCGCGGGTCAGCACCTACGCCGCGTGGACGGCGGGTCGTTTGTTCGTCGGCGAGCCGGAGATCCGCGAGATCCTGCCACGCCATCTGGCGCGCACGTTCGGTCCGAGGCTGCTCGCCGTCCGCGCGGACACGGCCGTCGCAGGCGGGACGACGGCTGGGGCGGACGCTTCCACGAGCCAGCGTTGATCGTGTCATGAGCGCTGCCGACGCGATCACTCTCGACGTTCTCGGCGGCTCGGCGGCGCGCCCGGGCCGCGACGCCGTGGCCGCACGGTGGACGCGAGCGATCGCCCATCACGCGTTGCCGTTCGTGTCGAGTGCCCTCGCCGTCGCAGCGTTCCCGCCCCTCGGTTCGTGGCCGCTCGCGTGGATCGGCCTGATCCCGCTCTTGGCATTCCTCGCGCGCGAACCAAGCGCGGCGCGGCGTGTGATCGTGAGCGGGCTCGCGGGCACGCTCTTCTTCGCCTGCGGCTGTGTCTGGCTCACGCGCACCACCACTCCCGGTTGGCTGGCGCTCAGCGTTTACGCCGGCGGCGGATCGTGGGCGCTCTTCGCGTGGCTGGCGTCGAGCGCGCTCAGAAGCCCTCGCGCCGTGGTGCGGGTGGGCGTGCCCGCAGCGGCGTGGGTGATTTCGGAGTACGTGCGGGGAGTGCTACCCGCAAATCTGCCCTGGCTCCTTCTCGCCCATTCGCAGGCAGGTCAGCCGGCGCTGATCC
Organism: uncultured bacterium; assembly: GCA_964447125.1. GTDB lineage: Bacteria > JADJOY01 > JADJOY01 > JADJOY01 > JADJOY01 > JADJOY01. The sequence goes on from CAYUSL010000292.1 coordinate 5,687, forward strand.
AGAGCGCTGCGTGGGGAGGCGCGTGGCTGGTATCGGCTTCCATCGTGGCGATGAACGCGGCACTCGCGTGCTCGCCTCGGTCGCGCGTGGCGCCGCTCGTCATCGCCGCGCTGGTGGTGTTCGCGAACCTCGCGCGGCCCGAGCCGAGCCGCGAGTCGCTCGGCGTCGGCATCGTGCAGCCCGAGCTGAGCCCGCGCGAGAAGACCGATCCCGTGCTCGCTGCCGCCGTGGTGGACCGGTTGATGGCGCTCTCGCAGCCGCTCGTCGCGAATCCTGCGGTGAAGCTCGTGGTGTGGCCGGAATCGAGCTATCCGCGGACGCTCGGCAAGGAGCCGAGCGCGCTCCTCCACTTGGCGGGGCTTGCCCGAACGCTCGGTCGTGCGCTCGTGACGGGTGTGATGACCAAGAGCGATCGACTGCGGAACAGTGTGGTGGCGCTCGACGCCTCGGGCCGAGTGACCTCGGTCTACGACAAGCAACGCCTGGTGTTCGTGGCCGAGTACCTGCCCACCTGGATTCGCGGCACGCCGCTCGAAACGATCGTCACCCACGGCACCCGCTTGCCACATCGCTTCGATTTCACGCCCGGCGAGAGCAGCACGCTGCTGGAAGCCGCCGGAATTCCGGTGGCCGCGGCGATCTGTGTGGAGCACGCGTCGTTCGCGCACGTGCGGCGCGCCGTGGCCGCGGGCGCCAGGGTGGTGCTCAACATCGGCAACGAAGGCGCGTTCGATGGGACGGCGGAGCTTCCCCAGGCGCTCGCCATCGCCACGTTGCGGGCCGTGGAGAATCGGATTTCCGTGGTGCGTGTGCTCAACAGCGGGCTCTCGGGCGTCATCGCATCCGACGGGTCGCTGCGTGTGTTGCCGGCCGGTGCTCGCGCCGAGGTGCTCGATGTGCCGCTCGCGAGCGGCGCGCACACCTTCTACACACGCTTCGGTGATTGGCTCGTCGCCGTGAGCGCGTTGCTGATCGTGGCGACACGCTCGCGCGACAGGTCGATCGACTGCCCGCACGGAGACGATCCCCGCAGCGCGGTCCTCGACGAGTAGCGGCGTACGAGCTCTCGTCCGAGAGCTCGCGATCGCAGGCGGCCCTACCGCGAGCGAGAGACAGAGAAAAGCGCGCGGCGCAGGCTGGGGATCACCCATGCGCTACGAAGCTGGCGCAGGTTCGCGGGAAAGCCGCCCCACCAAAACTGGGCCAGGTAGGCCGTGAACCAGCCCGGATAGACGTCCGCGAACCACGCGAGATTGGCCGGCGCCTTGCGGGGTGCGGCGAGAAGCCCGAGCGCACGATCACGATCGCCGCTGCCGTCGCAGGCCATCGGCGAACAGGCGGTCAGACGCTGGACGAGACGCGGCGCAACGGCCTGCGCCTGCATCACCTCGACGACGAGAATCAGCATCGTCAGCGTGATGCGTAGCAGGTTCTCCGCGGCGCGATCGATGAAGAACTGAGGCCAGTCCAGCGTCGCGTCGACCTTTTCGAGAAGGCGCACGAGATCGACGAGCTGCTTGAGCCGCGCCATTCCCTGCCCGAGGTCCTCGAAGAGCCCGAGCACCAAGAGCAACACGGTGTGCTCGTCGGAGAGTGTACGTGCGCGCTCGCCCGCGATCGTGATGTCGAGAGCGTCTCGCCACAGCGTGGCCTCGCGTAGCGCGTACGCTGGCGCAGCGCGCAGGCAGTGGTGGATGTCGACCTTGGCCGTGCCGCGCACGAACGTCTCGGAGTGCAGGTCGTAGTCGGTCCGTCGGAAGCCGCGCGCGACCAGCACCCGTCGGGCGCGCCGTGCATCGCTCCGAGGCACGAGCACGTCGACGTCGAATTGGGGGCGACGATCGAGCCCGCCGTAGAGCCGCTCCGCGAAGCTCTGTCCCTTGAGAAGCAATACGGGAATGCCCATGCGTTCGAGCGCGTCGCGCACCTCGACGAAGAGCGAGCGCAGCTCGCCGGGTGTGGCACGGGCGATCGGTTGCGCCGCCGCGAGTGCCTGCACGAGCGCGGGATCCACGCCGCGACCGTCACCGAGATCCGCGAGGTCACGCCTCACCAAGCCCACCAAGTGGTGGGCGCGGAGCGTGAGCGCGACCGTCTCCGGGCTGTCGTGAAGCGCGCTCAGCGCCGCAGCCACGGCCTGGGGATCGCGCGCCGCGATCGCGCGTGCCACCTCGACGTAGCCGGCCATCGCCTCTGCCGTCGTCGGCGGAGCGACGACGGTCATGACCATTCCCCGTCGCCGAGCGCGCGCCACACCGAGGGCTCGTCGTAGGCGCCTGGCGCAAGCGAACAATCGATGCACGGCACCGCAGCCGCGAGCTGGCG
>CAYUSL010000293.1:0-7989 GCA_964447125.1 uncultured bacterium
CTGCCCGACGGCGTGATGTGGAAGGGCTCGGGCTGCAACGCCTGCATGCGCACCGGCTACAAGGGACGAACCGGCATCTACGAGCTCTTCGTCGTCAACGAAGCCGTGCGTGACGCGATCCTCGGGCGCGGCGACACCGCCACCGTGCGCCGCGCCGCCATGGCGAGCGGCATGCTCACCTTGCGCGCCGACGGTGCGCGCAAAGCGCTCGCCGGCATCACCACCATCGAAGAGGTGATTCGCGTCACCCAGGACGTGATGTGAGGCGCGCGCCTCGCCGCGCCGTGTGACCTTCCATGCCCGTCTTCGAATACCGCGGCGTCAACGAGAAGGGAAAGCCCGCCAAGGGCATCATCGACGCCGACAGCCCGCGCGCCGCGCGCACCAAGCTCCGCAAGCAGGGCATCTTCGCGAGCGATCTGGTCGCCGAGTCGGCGGTCGCCGCGAGTGGCCTCCTGGAACGTCGGTTCCGCTTCCGGTCGCTCTTCGAGACCGTGAACGTCATGGACGTCTCGGTGGTGGCGCGCCAACTCTCGACGCTCACTGGCGCCGGCATGCCGTTGGTCGCGGCCCTTCAGGCGACGCTCGAGCAACAGTCGAAGGAGAGCCTCCAGAAGGCCCTCACCAAGGTGCGCGAACGCGTCAACGAAGGCGTGAGCCTCGCCGACGCGTTGCGCGAGCACCCGCGGATCTTCCCCGAGCTCTTCGTGGACATGGTGAAGTCCGGCGAAGCCTCGGGCGCTCTCGACATCGTGCTGGTACGCCTCGCCGACTACCTGGAAGAGCACGCCCGCAACACCGCCAAGATCAAGGCGGTGCTCACCTACCCCGCGCTCATGCTCACGGTCGCTGGCGTGATCGTGTTCCTGATCTTCACCAAGGCGATTCCTCAGCTCAAACAGATCTTCGTCACCATGAACAAGACGCTGCCGCCACTCACCCGCACACTCATCGCCATCGGCGATTTCTTGAGTGCGTGGTGGTGGGTGATCGTGCTGGCGATCGTCGGCGGGCTGGTGGCGTTGGGGCGCTATGGCAAGACCGAACGCGGACGCCGCCGCCTGGACGGTGTCAAGCTCCACATGCCGATCTTCGGCGAGCTGCTGCTCAAGATCTCGGTGGCGCGGTTCGCGCGCACCTTGGCCACGCTTCTCGCGAGCGGCATTCCCATCCTGAAGGCCCTCGAGATCGTCGAGGCGGTGGTGGCGAACCGCGTGCTCGCAGACGCCATCCAAGACGCACGCGGCTCGATCCAGGAAGGCGCCAGCATCTCGGCGCCGCTCAAGGCGAGTGGAGTCTTTCCGCCGATCCTCATCCACATGGTCGCGATCGGCGAGCAGAGCGGTCAGCTCGAGGACATGCTCGGCAAGGTGGCGAACGCCTACGACAACGAGGTCTCCACGGCGACGATGCGTCTCACCTCGCTGCTCGAGCCCATCATCATCCTGATCATGGCCGGGATCGTGGTGTTCATCGCGCTCTCGATCCTGCAACCCATCTTCCAGCTCAACCAGATCGCGACGTGAACGTGCCGGTTGCGAAGGAGGTCCGCCCGATGAAATTCCACTCGAGCCCACGGCGCGCGGTGATGCGCGCGCCGGGCGCACGCGACGACGATCGCGGTTTCACGCTCATCGAAATCCTCGTGGTCGTCGCCATCATCGCGATCTTCGCGACGGTGGTGGCCCTCAACGTCTCTGGTGAGGTGCCCAAGGCCAAGATCACCAAGGCCAAGAGCGACATCCAATCCATCGAGAGCGCCCTCGACCAATACAAGATGGACAACAGCGTCTACCCGGCGACCGATCAGGGACTGCAAGCCCTGCTGCAGCCGCCGGCGACCGGTCGCGTACCGAAGCACTACCGCGACGGCGGCTACATCAAGCGCCTGCCCCAGGATCCTTGGGGAAATCCCTATCTCTACGCGTCGCCGGGTGTGCACGGAGACATCGACATCTGGAGCTACGGCGCCGACGGCGCCCCGGGCGGCGAAGGCACCGATGCCGAGATCGGCAACTGGAACCTGACCGAGTGAGCAACGGCTCGGGGGATCGCGCGTATGACTGGCCTCCGGCGGACGGCCCCACCTTCGCGTGCCGCGCGACGCGCGGCGCCGCAGGGGTTCACGCTGCTCGAGGTGCTGATCGCCGTGGCGCTCCTCGGCCTGGCGTTGATTCCGCTGCTCGGCGGCATGAACGCGAGCGTGAACCTCGCTTACAGCGCCAAGATGAAGACCATCGCGACACTCTTGGCCCGCGAGCGGATGACGCGTGTGGAGCTCGCGGGCTTCCCCGAGCTGGGTGATACCGAGGGGGATTTCGGCGAGAACGCCGCCGCCTTCGGCTGGCGTCAATCGGTGGTCGAGCCACCGCCCGGACTCGACGCCGCCACGGTGCGCGAAGTGCGGCTGTGGGTGGTCTGGCAGGAAGGCAGCACGACCCGCGACTACCTGCTCACCAACTTCGTCGTCGACCGCAACGCCGCCGATCAACCCACCGATCGCAACGCGAACGGCACTCGCAGCCCCGACGACGCCCGCGAGCAGTCGGACCAATGAACGGGCACGGGCTCGTGGCTTCGCGCCGAGCATTTCCTACTGCAGGTGCGGGCGACGCACCCGGCTTCACGCTCATCGAGCTCTTGCTGGTGGTGTTCCTCCTCGGCATCACGCTCTCGCTCGCCATCCCGACTTTCCAGGACGTCACCGGCGCGCGGCTGCGCTCGGCGGCGCGGATGATCGCCGGCGCGGCCCGCTACGTGCACGGCGAGTCGGTCGCCACCCGCGGCATCTACCGTCTGGAGCTCGATCTCGAAGGTGGCCGCTACTGGGTGTCGAAATGCGTCCCCGACGAGAGCGGCCGCTGCGAGTGGGCGCGGGACACGAGCGGGCTCTCCGCCGTACGCCGCCTACCCGACGGCGTCGTGTTCCAGGGCGCACGTACCACGGCGGAAGACGGCGCCTTGCGCAGCCTGGGAGTGGCGCAAGTGCATTTCCTGCCGCGCGGCTACGTCGAGCCGGCGATCATCCACCTCGGCCGCGAGCACGGCGAGGGCGCTTACACGCTGGTGGTGAGCCCCATCGGTGGCGAGGTCCAGGTGCTCGAGGGCAACCTCGACCTCACACTCGGGCGAGGCATGCGTTGATGCACGTTGCCAGCGACCCCCGCGGCTTCACGCTGATCGAGATGCTGGTCGCGATCGCGATCTTCGCGCTGCTCATGATCAGCGTGTACCAGACGTTCGACCAAGGCCTGCGCGCCTATCGAATCGTCGAAGAGAGCCGCGAGCTCAACGAGACCGCTCGGCTCGTGCTGGAGCGGATCCAAGACGACCTGGAGAGCGCGGCGATCTTCACCGACGATCCCAACATGGTGATGATTGGAGAGGACGGTACGGGTGCCGCGGGTCGCCCGACCGATCGGCTGGTGTTCGCGACCCTCAACCACCTGGCGCTCGACCCCAACGCGCCCGAGTCGGACCTGGCCGAGGTCGAATACCAGATTCGCCCCGACCCCGAAACCCGCGCCCCGCTGCTCACCCGCCGCGAGAAGCCGTACCTGGACGACGATCACGAGCAAGGCGGTGTGCTCACGATCCTGAGCGACAAGGTGCTGGCGCTCAACTTCCGCTACTTCGACGGCAGCGAGACGCTCGAGGAGCGCTGGGATGCGCGGGCCCGAGGCGATCAGCTCGCCCACGACCAAGGCCAGACGTTGAGCGACGAGGTGAACACCGGCGTCCTGCCGCAAGCCGTGGAAACCACGCTGGTGCTCGCCGACGCCGGTGGCCGCGAGGTGGCCTTCACGTCGGTGACGCGCTTGGCGCTCGCCAAGCCGCCGCCGACCGAGGTGGTCGTTGGGCGCTGAGGGGCTTCGGATCCGACGGCGCCGGGCCGAGCCGCGGATGGCGCGGGGCGGGCGCTCGGCCCAGCGCGGTGTCGCGCTGCTCTTGGTGCTGCTCATCATCGCGGTGGTGGCGAGCATCCAAATCGAGACCCAGTACCTGACACGGATCGACGCCAAGATCGCGACCAACGTGGCGCTCGACACGCGCTTCTACTACCTCGCCAAGTCCGGCGTGGAGGCGGCGCGCTCGTTGCTCACCGAAGACGCGCGCGACAACGAATACGACGCACCCAGCGAAACTTGGGCGGCGCCCATCGCTTATCCGGTGGACGAAGCGCTGGTGTCACTCTCCATCGTCGACGAGGAGCGGAAGTTCCCGCTCAATTCGCTCGTCAAGAAGACCACGCCTCCGCCTTCGGGGCAGCCGACCGGACAAGCAACACAACCCGAATACGAGGTCGACGCAACGCTCTACGACGCGTTCACACGCTTGCTGGAAGCCGTCGAAGCACCGCCGGAGGTCGCCCCCGCGCTCGTCGACTGGCTCGATCCCGACGACGACCCTTACGGCCCCGATGGGGCCGAGATCACCTTTTACGAGCGCTTGAAGCCGCCCTACAAGACCAAGAACCGCCCCTTGAGCACCCTCGACGAGCTGCGCATGGTGCGCGGCATCGACGCCAAGGTCTTTCGCGCTCTCTCCGATCTGGTCACCCCCTATTCGAGCGACGCGAAGGTGAACGTCAACACCGCGCCGCGCGAGGTGCTGACGGTGCTCCTTCCCGAAGCCGATGCGGCGGCCCTCGACGAGCTGATCCAACAGCGCAGCGATCAGCCCTTCGAGAAAGTAGAAGGCAAGGAAGACAACGCGCTCGAGGGCTACCTCTCGGGTTTCAGTTGGATGACCCCCGAGCGGCTCAAGGAAGTCACGGCGCTCTTCCGCACCAATTCCACGCATTTCACCATCTCGAGCAGCGCCAGCCTGATCCCCAGCTCGGACGACGGCGACACGCCCACGCAGCCGGAGAACTTGAAGCTGCTCCGGGCCGTGGTGAATCGCAACGCCGACGGCGTCACGGAGCTGCTCTACTGGCGAGCGACCTGACCGGTCGCCTGCCGCACGGTCGCGAGGGAACATGCCGATCACGCTGGGAATCGACGTTGGACACACCGCGCTCAAGGCGGTGGCGGTGGCGAGCGGACGCACGCCGATCGTGCTGTGGTCGGTGCGCGTGCCACGCGACGGTGCCGAGGGCGTAGCGCTCACGGAGCGCCTCACCCAGTTGCGCGCAGCCAGCAAGGGGCCGTACGAGTCGATCGCGACCGCGCTGGGCAGCGACGCGGCGAGCTTGCTGCTCTTTCCCATGCCGTTCGCGAATCCCAAGATCATCGAGCAGACCGTGGGCGGCGAGGTCGAGGGCTTGGTCCCCGGCGCGATCGACGACCAGCACCTCACCCATCAAATCCTGTCGAGCGACAAGCAGGGCGCACGCATCGCCGCGGCCATCGCGCCCACCGCGGTGTTGACGGGGCTGCTCGAGGCGATGACCGCCGCCGGGCTCGAGCCCCGCATCGTGGATCTCGACGTGATGGCGTTGTGGACCTGCGCGCTCGCACTGGCGCCTGCGGGCGGCGTACGCGCGATCGTGGACGTGGGAGCGGCCGCCACGCGCGTGCTCGTGATCGACGGCGAGCGGCTGGTGGCGGTGCGCACGGTGCCCGCGGGAGGCCGCTCGGTGAGCGACGCGCTCGCCGCGCGGCTCGGCCTCGAGCCCCACGCCGCCGAGGAACGCAAGCTGGCGCTGGCCGAGAGCGTCGACGTCTCGGGGAGCGCCACCGACGGTGGCGACGAGGACGACGGCGCGGCGGCCGCAGCGCTGCGCGAGGCCTACGGTGCCATCGCCGAAGACATCGCGCTCTCGTTGCGCGCCATCGAGCTCAAAGAGCGGCTTTCCGTCGAACGCGTGGTCCTGGTCGGTGGCGCCGCCCGCGCTCGTGGCTTCGACCGTACCGTCGCCGCGCGCACCGGGGTCGAGACCGCCCTCGCCGCACCACCCGAGGGTGGGTCCGGGGACGCCGGCTGGTGGCCGGACGCTGCCGTCGCCTACGGCCTGGGACTTCGCGGTGCGCGCGGAGCACGCGGCAGCACGCTCAACTTCCGCCACGGCGCCCATGCCTACGGCCGCGATGTCCGCGAGTTGGCGCGCCGAGTCGCACCGCTCGCGTTGCCGATCGCGGTCATGCTGATCGCGGGCATCGTGAGCTACGTGGTGCGTTACGTGAGCCTGCGCCAACAGGCACAAGCCGTGCGCAGCCAAGTGGTCGAGATCTTTCGCACCGAGTTCCAGAACGTGCCCATCCAGGACCCGGAAGCGCAGACGCGCCAGCAGATCGGGATCCTGGACAAGAAGCTGGCCGTCTTCTCCACCTCGGCCCCGCCGGCGGAGGTGTTGCGCGCCCTCTCTGCTGCAGCACCCAAGGACGTCGACGTGACCTTCGACGGCATGACGCTGGAAGGCTCGCGCGTCACGCTCGAAGGCCACTGCGCGGACTTCGAGAGCATCGACAAGCTCAAGACCGCGTTCACGGGCGTGGAGCCGTTCGGCGAGATCCGCATTCAGGACCAATCGAAGGACGGCAACCTGGTTCGTTTCACGATGGTGATCGAGCTCGCGCGTGCGGAGTCGGTGGGAGGTGAGTCGTGATCGAAGGGCTCTTCACCCAAGCCCGGCGTGCGTTCCAGCGCCGCGAGCCACGCGAACGTAAGCTCATCCTGGGAGCCGCGGCGGTGCTCGCCGCGCTCCTGGCGTGGACCCTCGTCGACGGCATGATGAACGCCATCGATCACCTCGAGCACGAGATCGCCAACGGCGGTCGTCGGCTCGACAAGATGCAGGCGCTGATCGGCGAGTACCGCGAGAAGAAGAAGCGGGTCGACGAGGTCACGCCTCGCGCCGGCCCCGCCACGTCCCTCACCCAGATGGTGCAGGACCTGGCCAATCAGGCGGGTGCCGCCGACACCGTCGCCACCATTCGCAACCGGCCCGTTCCTCCCGGCGATGCCGAGTACAAAGAGGTCGCGGTGGAGATGCAGCTCAAGGCGCTGGCCCAAGAGCCGCTGGTGAAGCTGCTGGTCGGGATCACCAACTCGCGTCAGCACCTGAAGGTGAGCCGCCTACGCCTCGACGCCCACGGCGACGAGGGCAAGCGGCTCTTCGACGTGAGCCTGACGGTGTCGCGCTTCGAGGCGCAGTCGGGAGAGCGGTCATGAAGCGCGTGGCACGCGTTGCCGGGCTCGCGTTGGTCTGGCTGCTGCTGGTGGCCTACTTCACGTACCTACGCTTCCCGTACACGCGCTTGCGGCCGCTGATCGAGCAGCGTCTCGCGACGCTCGGTATCGGGCACCTCGCGTTCGACGAGATCGGTGCCACGTTGCTGGGCGGGGTACGCCTCAGCGGAGTGTCGTGGACCGCACCGGGTGCGCCTGCCAATCAGGCCGTGGAGATCGAGCGCGTCGACCTGTCGCCCGCGTACACCAAGCTCGTGCGTCGCGCTCGCGGCGTGAGCTTCGATGCGAAGCTCGCCGGCGGCCGTGCGAGCGGCACTGCGGCGGTCACTTCCGAGGGGCACAAGCAGGTGGCCGCGCGCTTCGCTGGAATCGACCTGGCGAAGGCGAAGATCCCCGGGCTCGGTGCGGGGCTCAAAGGATCCGTGGACGGCAAGGTCGACGTGGATCTGGCTGCGGGGCCTGCCGAAGGCGGCAACGGCTCCTTCCATCTCGAAGCCAAGGACGGTGCCGTGCCTCCCAGCATCGCGCCCGCGCTCAGCATCCTGCCCGCACCGATTCGGTTCACCAAGCTCGGCGTGGACGCGACGCTCGACGGCTCGAAGCTCGAGGTGACCGAGCTCGCCCTCGACGGACCGGATCTCGATGGTGGCGCCACCGGAACGATCACCTTGCGCGGCCGCTCGATCGCGACGGGCCAGCTCAGCGCCGACGTCAAGTTCAAGGTCCCGGACGGCTCCGGCCTCAAAGCTGCCGAAGCGCTGTTGGCCAGCGTGCGCATGAAGAAGGACAGCGAGGGCTTCTATACCCTCAAGCTCGCCGGCACGTTGGCGAGCCCGGTGCCGCGGCTGTGAGTCT
>CAYUSL010000294.1:0-7989 GCA_964447125.1 uncultured bacterium
TGGGTATGCTGGTGCAACGCGTCATATCCGAGGAAATCGCGAGATGAGGCAGGATTTGCTCCGGGGCGCGAGCACCCCTGAAGGACAGCCTCATCCTTTCGTCACGCTGGCGGTCTCGCCTGGCGCGACGTGGGATCCGAGCATCCCGATCGCGGCCGCACGTGCCGGCGCGATCGGTGTCCTCGACCTCACGCTGCTGACCAACGTCGAGTGCGCGCTCGGCACCGTCGCGCGGCTCAATCGCTTCGTCCGTGAGCGTCACGGGCTCGTGCTGCACGGCCGCGACGGCGAGCTCGAGCGCACCGTCCTCGAAAGCGTGGGAGCGTGTGACGTCATCTTGCTGACGCCCGAGTCACGGGAATCCCTGCGCCGCATCCTGCCCAAGTGTCGCCAGGTCGCCCGCCAGATCGGCGTCGTGGTGACGTCAGTCGACGATCTCGAGTCGGTGCGCGAGCTCCCGATCGACTTTCTCATCGCGAAGGGTGTCGAGTCGGGTGGTTGGGTCGGCGGCGACACCAGCCTGGCGTTGCTCGAGCGTTTGCGGACGGCATCGACGTTGCCCGTGTACGTGTGGGGCGGCGTCGGTCCCGCGAGCGCTGGCGCCTATCTGGTCGCCGGGGCACACGGGCTGGTCCTCGATTGGCAGCTGGCGCTCACCCGCGAGTCGCCGCTTCCACGCGGGCTGCGGCATCGCATCGAGATCGAGGGCGGCGATACCGCGTTGGTTGCGCTCGGTGGCGGCTCGTTCTTCCGCTGCACGGCGCGCACGGCCGATCGGCTGCGCGAGCGCTTGGCGGCGGCGGGCATCGCGAACGCCGCCACCCGCGAACAGCGTCTCGCGATCCTCGAGCGGACCCTCAGCGACTGGTCGACGGGCGAGAAGCGGTATCCGTGGCCCGTCGCCGAAGACGCGAGCCTGGCCGTGGCGTGGCGCGCCAAGGCGCCCACCGTCGCCCGCGCGCTGGCCTGGACCCGCGAGCTCTGCGCCGAGGCTTCCACGGGGGCCACGGTTCAGCACTTCCTGGTCCAAGGAGGCGGCATCGCGCCCGCGCTCGGGGTCGGCTATCCGAGCTTGCAGCGTTGCCCTGCCGATCCGGCGAGCTGGGAAGCGTTCGCGGGACGAGTCGCCAACGCCGGTTCCCTCGCCGTCGTGCCGCTCGAGCGGCCGCCGCAAGAGTCCGCGCGGGCCGGCCTGGACGCCGTCGCGCGCGCCCTCGACGGACGTGCCTGGTGCGTGGACCTGACCGGCTGCGCGGCGGCGCTCGAGAGCTCGCGCTGGCTGGCGATCGTCGAGACCGTGCGGCCGCCCCTCGCGCTCTTGCCGGAGAGCGCGCTCGACGATCTCGCGGCCTGGGAGCATCACGGCACCCGCGCGTTCCTGGCGGTGGGCAGCGAGGCGGCGCTCGCGCAGGCCGTTGGCCGAGGTGTGCGCCGCGTGCTCTTTCCGGCGATGCCGGCGAGCGGTGCGGGAGCGGCGCCGAGCTTGGGGCTCTGGGACGATCTGGTCCGGTTCCTCGTCGCGCCAGGGCGGCCCGCGGCGGAACGCGCGCACTTGCAGGTGCTGCTCGACGCCGGCAGCGCCGATCCCACGCGCGCCGCGGCGCTGCAGGTCGTCGCCGAGCCGCTGGTCGAGCTGGGCATCCAGGTGGGGCTGGTGGTGCGCGACGTCGCCGACGAGCCCGCGAGCTACTGCGATGTCGCCAGCCGTCACCTCGTGGGTCTGCGCGAGACCACCGTCGTCGTGGTGGAGGAGCCGCCGCCGGTGCCGCCGCCGCTCGACATCGCGATCGTCGGCATGTCCTGCTTCCTCCCCGGTGCCGACGACGTCGCCACCTACTGGCGGAACATCCTGAACGGCGTCGACGCCATCTCCGAGGTCCCGGGCGATCGCTTCGACGTTGCGCGCTGGTTCGATGCCGACAAGGCGGCGCGCGACAAGGTCTACAGCAAATGGGGCGGTTTCATCGGCGACATCCCGTTCGATCCGCTCAAGTACGGCATTCCGCCTGCGGCGATCCGCAGCATCGAGCCGCTTCAGCTCCTCACGCTGGAACTGGTCGATCGCGCCCTTCGTGACGCGGGTTTCGGTGAAGGCTACGAGCCGCCGCGCGCTCGCACGGCCGTGTTGCTCGGTGCGGGCGGCGGAATGGGGAGCCTCGGGCTTCACTACGCGTTTCGCGCGTTGCTTCCCGAGTTCTTCGCGAAGGTGCCCGCGGAGCTCTTGTCGTCGCTGCCCGAATGGACCGAGGACAGCTTCCCCGGCGTGCTGCCCAACGTCATCACCGGCCGCATCACCAACCGCTTCGACTTCGGCGGTGTGAACTTCACCGTCGACGCCGCATGCGCCTCGTCACTCGCGGCCGTTTACCTCGCCTGCCAAGAGCTCACCAACGGCACCGCAGATCTGGCCATCGCCGGCGGCGTGGATCCCATCAACGAAGCGTTCGCGTACACGTGCTTCTCGAAGACCACGGCGCTCTCACCGCGAGGTCGCTCGCGCGCCTTCGACGCCAGCGCCGACGGCATCGCCATCGCCGAAGGGCTCGCGACGATCGTGCTCAAGCGCCGCGTCGACGCGGAGCGCGACGGCGACCGCATCTACGCGCTGATCAAAGGGGTGCAAGGTGCCTCCGATGGCCGGCACAAGGGCCTCACGGCGCCGCGTCTCGAAGGCCAGATGATCACGCTGGAGCGCGCCTACGCCCAGTCGCGTGTGTCACCGGCGTCGCTCGGCCTCGTGGAAGCACACGGCACGGGCACCGGCATCGGCGATCCCACGGAGACGCAAGCGTTGGGCTCGCTCCTGGAACGCGCCGGCGCGCGTAATCAGAGCGTCGGCATCGGCAGCATCAAGTCGATGATCGGCCACTCCAAGTCGGCGGCGGGAGTCGCGGGCCTCATCAAGGCGGCGCTGGCGCTCCACCATCGTGTCCTGCCGCCCACGTTGCACGTCGAGAGCCCCAACCCGAAGGCAGGGCTGACGGACGGCCCGCTTTACGTGTCGGCACAGCTTCGGCCGTGGATTCGGGGACCCGAGCCGCGTCGCGCGGGAGTGTCGGCCTTCGGCTTCGGCGGCACCAATTTCCACGCGGTGCTCGAGGAATACGAGGCGTGCCCGCTTTCCCACGACGAGCACGCACCGACCCGCGAGCTGCCGAGCGAGCTGGTGCTGCTCGGCGCCCCCAGCGCCGAGGTGCTGCGCGCCCGCTGTCTCGAGATCGCCAACGAGATCGGCTCGGCTCGCAAGGGTGGAGTGCCGCCCACCTTGGCCGACGTTGCGTACACACTTCACAACCGTGGCCTCGCCGCCAGCGATGGGTTGCGCGCGGCCTTCGTCCCGCGATCGCTCGAAGAGCTGGGCAACCAGCTCGAAGCCGTGGCCGCACGCCTCGCGTCTGCGCCAAGCACGGACGCGCCGCCGCCGAAGCTGCCCGCTGGTGCGTGGCTTTCGGAGAGCCAGCTCGCCAAGCAGGGCCGAATCGCGTTCCTCTTCCCCGGGCAGGGCTCGCAGTTTCCCGACATGGTGCGGGACTTGGCGATCCATTTCCCGGAGGTGGCGCGCCGCTTCGAGGTCGCCGACCGGGTGCTCGCCGACCACCTGCCGCAGCCGCTCAGCTCGTACGTGTTCGCGCCGCCCGTGTTCTCGGACGAGGGGCGCTCGCGGGTCGCGGAAGCGCTCAAGGCAACCCAGGTGGCGCAGCCGGCTCTCGGTGCGGCGGATGTCGCGGTGCTGCGCTTGCTGGAGCGGCTCGGGGTGCGCCCCGATATGGCCTGCGGTCACAGCTACGGCGAGCTCGTGGCTCTCGCCGCTGCGGGATCGCTCTCGGAGGAGCAGCTCTTCGCGCTCTCGTACGCTCGCGGCCGAGCGATCGCGGATCTCGCCAGCGGTGATGCCGCCAACGGCGCCCGCGAGCTCGGGCAGATGGTGGCGATTCGCGGTGCGGAGGCGCAGGTCCGCGAGCTGGTCGCGGGCGCGAGCGAGGCGTGGGTCGCCAACCTGAACAGCCGACGGCAGATCGTGGTCAGCGGCACTCGCGCCGGGCTGGCCGAGTTGCGCGCCAAGCTCGATCGCGCCGGCCTTCCGCACACGCCGGTGCCGGTGGCGTGCGCGTTCCACAGTCCGATCATGCGCGGTGCTCGCGAGCGCTTCGAGAAAGTGCTTGCGGAGGTCGAGTTCGCCCCCAGCTCGCTGCCGGTCTTCAGCAACTGGACCGCGGCTCCTTACGTCGCCGGGCCGGAGGGCGCGCGCAGCCATCTGGCCGAGCAGCTCGTGAGCGAGGTGCGCTTCGCCGACGAGATCGAGGCCATGTACGCCGCCGGCGCACGGGTGTTCGTGGAGGTCGGTCCGAATCGCGTGCTCACCAAGCTCGTCGGCGAGATTCTGGAACGGCGCCCCCACGTGGCGATCGCCACGCAGGACCGAGCTGGGCATGGCGTGACGCATCTCTTCCACGCGCTCGCCCGCCTCCACGTCGAGGGTGCCAGCCTCGACCTCGAGCGGCTGTGGGCGGGGCGTGCGCTCATCGATCTGGACGACGAGCGCGATGGCATCGCCGCCAGCGCCGCCAAACCACTGGGACGGCACTTCTGGTTGGTGAACTCGGCCTACGCACGTCCCGCGCACGAACCGCCGCGGCGCTTCCCGACACCGGTGCTCGAGCCCCTCGATCCCGCACGCGTGAAGCCCGCGAGCGAGGCGTCGTCGCTCCCTGCAGCGACACCCGCGCAGGCAGCGCGAACCACCGCGGTTGCCGCCGCCTCGCCCAACGCGCAGCCGGCTTCGAGCCCGACGCGCCGCGGGAGCGAGACGCGCTCGCATCAGCGCAATCCCACACCCGGGTCCCCCACCATGACCAGCTCCGATCGTCCGCAGGATCGAACCAGCAGCTCACGCGTCCCGCTACCGTCGGCCGCATCACCGCGTGGCGGCGCCAGTGACTTCGAGCCTGTGCGCGAGTTCCAGGAGACCATGCGCCGGTTCCTGGAGACCCAACAGGCGGTCATGCAGGCCTACTTCGGTGCGAGCGACGACGCTCCGAGCGCCGCGCTGCCCGCGCGCGAAGCGGCCACACCCGGGGAGCCGGCGCGCTTCGTGGTCGAACCCGACCCCCGTCCGGTTACGACTGCCGCAGTCGTTTCCGCGGTGCCAGCAGCGCCTGCGCCGGTGGCGGCGTCTCGCCCAGCGGTAATCGCGCCTGCAGCGCCGAGCGCGCCGGCCGCGCGAATCGTGGAAGCGCCCGCGCCGGTCGCCGCGAGCGTCGCGCCTTCTGCCAGCGACGTCGACCCCGCTGCGCAGCTCAAGCGCATCGTTACCGAGCGCACCGGCTATCCGCCGGAGATGCTCGAGCTCGACGCAGGCCTCGAGTCGGATCTCGGGATCGACTCGATCAAACGGGTGGAGATCATCGCTGCCTTCCGCAAGGCGGCGGTGCCGCAAGTCAGCGAGCCGCCGGCGTGGTTCATGGAGGCGATGGGCACGGCGACGACCTTGCGCGCGATTCTCGACGGCGTCGCGAAGCTCGCCGGTGATCTGCCCAGCGTTGCAGCGCCCGCGGCGATCGCCCCGGTGCCTTCGCCCAAGCCGATAGGTCCGGCAGCGAGCGTCGATGCCAGCGCGGAGCGCATCGGATTGCTGCGCTCGATCGTGACCGAGCGCACCGGCTATCCGCCCGAGATGCTCGAGCTCGAGGCTGGGCTCGAGTCGGACCTCGGCATCGATTCCATCAAGCGCGTCGAGATCATCGCCGCGTTCCGAAAGGCGGTGGTGCCGCACATTGCCGAGCCGCCGGCGTGGTTCATGGAGGCCATGGGTAGCGCTGCGACGCTCGCGGCCATCCTCGACGGAGTCGCGCGGCTCGCGAGCGACGGGCCGTCCGCTGCTGGCGTGGCCACTGGTGGCCCGGTCGCGGCGGCGTCGAGTGCGCCCGCCGTGGTGACGACCGCCGCGGCACCCGCGGTGAACGATCGCACCGAGATGCTTCGGTCGATCGTGTCGGAGCGCACCGGCTATCCAGTCGAGATGCTCGATCTCGCCGCAGGGTTGGAATCCGATCTCGGCATCGATTCGATCAAGCGAGTCGAGATCATCGCTGCGTTCCGGCGCGCAGTGGTTCCCGCAGTGGTCGAGCCGCCTGCGTGGTTCATGGAGGAAATGAGCGCTGCCAGCACCCTCGAGCGGATCCTCGCGGGCGTGGCACGCCTCGCGGGCGAGATCGCGGGCGCTGAAGCCGCACCCGCCGCCGTCGCGCAGGCGGCGTCCACGCCGGCGCCTGCCGCGCTGCACGCGGAATCGGCTTCCGGAATGCCGGGTCGTGCGGATCGCGTCGAGCTTCTGCGGACGATCGTCTCCGAACGAACGGGTTACCCGGTCGAGATGCTCGACCTCGATGCGGGCCTGGAATCGGACCTCGGTATCGATTCGATCAAGCGGGTCGAGATCATCGCCGCATTCCGGCGTACGGTCGTCCCGGAGGTGGTGGAGCCACCGGCGTGGTTCATGGAGTCGATGTCGGCAGCCACTACGCTTCGGGCGATCCTCGACGGCGTCGCGAAGCTCGAGCACGAGCGCGGCGGCGCCGCGCCTGAGTCGGATGCAACCACGATTGCGGCGGTAGCCGAGCCCGAAACGGAAGGCGTAGCCGAGGCCTTCGCCGACGAGTCCATCCACGTGCCGCGCTCGGTGGTGCGGGTGGAGGAGATTCCCCTCGAAGCCGGACCGTCTCGCGAGCTGCCGCGAGGAACGTGGGTGCTGACCGACGACGGCGCCGGTCTCGCGCAGGCGCTGGGAACGTTGTTGCGCGCGCGCGGCGTTCCGATGGTCGTACTCGAACCGGACGACCTCGCGAGCCGCGCCAAGGCCGAGGCCGCCTTCGCGCGCATTCGCACCAGCGTCGGCTCGATCGGCGCGGTGTTGCATCTGCTGCCGCTGCGCGATGCACCCGCATTTCCGGGTATTCACGTCGCGGACTGGCATCGTCACGTAGCCGAAGAGCTACGCGGCGCGCTCTTCTTGCTGCAGGCCTTCGCGCCCGAGCTCAAGGCCGGTGGCGCCGCCGCACCGTTGCTGGCGGCTCTCACCCGCGGCGGTGGAGATTTCGACCTCGGCCGTGTCGACGATTCGGCGCAACCGTGGCGTGGCGGGTTGGCGGGGCTGCTCAAGTCGGCGGCGCAAGAGTGGCCGAAGGCGCGTTTCCGAAACGTCGATTACGACCGAGTACCGGAGGCGAGCGCGTTGCTGCGAGAGCTCGCCGCCGAGGGACCCGTCGAGATCGGTTACCGCGAATCCCGCCGCCTCGGCTTGCGCGCCGTGCGCGCGGACTTGCCCAATGGCCACGATCGCAAGCCCACCTTCGACCTCGGCCCCAAGACCGTCATTCTCGCCACGGGCGGTGCGCGCGGCATCACGGCGGAGATCGTCCACGAGATCGCCCGCCATTCGCGTGCGTCGGTGGTGCTGGTGGGGCGCTCGCCGCTTCCCGAGCACGACGAGGACCCGGAGTCGGTGGGCGTGGTCGAGCGCGCCGAGATCCGGCGGCGCTTGCTGGCGCGGTTGCGCGCCGAAGGCGGCACCGTCGCGCTCACGCCCAAGGCGGTCGAGGAACGAATTTCGCGAATCCTGCAGGCCCGTGAGATGCGCCGGAACTTGGCGAGCATCCGCGAGGTCGCATCGCACGTCGAGTACCGGGTGTGCGACGTGCGCGATCCGCTCCAGCTCACGGGCTTGGTGCACGAGATCGTCGAGCGCTTCGGTGGAATCGACGTGGTGCTGCACGGCGCGGGCGTGATCGAGGACAAGTACATCGTCGACAAGACCGCCGAGTCGTTCGATCGCGTTCTCGGAACCAAGCTCGACCCGATGCTGACGCTCACCGGTCTTGTGGATCCGGCACGCATCAAGCTGGTGATGCTCTTCAGCTCGGTGGCGGGGATCTTCGGCAACGTCGGCCAGGCGGACTACGCGACCGCCAACGAAGTGCTGAATCGCATGGC
>CAYUSL010000295.1:0-7977 GCA_964447125.1 uncultured bacterium
CCCCCAAGTCGACTCGCTGCGCTCGTCGGCGCGTCTCTGGCGCGTGTCTTTTTCAACAGCCTGTTAGGGCTCGCTCACACCGCGAGCGCGGCGGCTGCGCGCTCGAACTCGTCGGGCCGCACGTAGATCAGGTAGCCGAAGCTGCCGCTGCCGTCGCTCACGCCGCTCGCCGCGTAGACGTTCACGTCCGCTGCGAAGAGCTTCTCGTGAATGGCCGCCAGCGCACCCAGCTCGTCGTCGCCGCGGACCAAGAGCGCCGGGTGCGGCCCGTCGAGGGCGATGTTCGCCGCCTTCGCCGTGTGCGTGAGGGCGCCGTCGTCCTCGGGGAAGATCGTGAGCTGAGCCCGTTCCGGCCCCACGGGAACGGCGGTGAACGCGAGCAGATCGACTCCCGACGCGGCAAGCTGGGAAAGCAGCCGGTACGCCTCGCCAGGTTGATCGCGCACCGTCGTGTTGTAGTAGTCGACACGCCGTACTCGGATCGCCATGGCCCCACCTCCTGTGCGGGTGAGCTCACCCGTCGTGCAAACGAAAGTGCAACCGTCAGGCCCCCGAACGCCTGGCGCGGTCGAGGTGGGCGACGTCGCGACCAGGCGAGCCAACTCGTGACGCCGGTGCGAGATTCCATGGCGCGCGTCGGCGTGGTTCGCTGCGTGCGTCGGACGGCAGCGAGCGCGCGGTTACGGCCGGGTGCCGCGGGCGGCGCGGCGGTCGTGTCGAGGTAGCGGAGCGAGCGGTGGCGATCTCACCCGTGGACGTCGTGCACGAGGACGACGAGCTCTTGGTGGTGCGCAAGCCCGCCGGTCTCGTCTGCCACCCCACCAAGGGAGATGCGTGGTCGAGCTTGGTGGGGCGCCTGCGTCTCCATCTGGGAGACACCGCACGCGCCCATCTCGTGAATCGCCTGGATCGCGAGTCCAGCGGCCTGGTGATCGTGGCCAAGACCAGCGCCGCGGCGCGCGCGCTCGGCAAGGCGATCGAGGCGCGTGTCATCGACAAGCACTACCTCGCGATCGTCCACGGGCACGTTTCGGCCGAGCGGGTGGTCGTCGACGAGCCGCTCGGCCGCGACGAAGCGAGCATCGTCGGCATCCGCGATCGGGTGCGCCCCGACGGCGCCCCCGCGCTCACCGAGGTCGAGGTCGAGCGCCGCTTCGAGAACACATTCGGCGCGTTCACGTTGCTTCGTGTGCAGCCACGCAGCGGTCGCAAGCACCAGATCCGCATCCACTTGGCCCACCTCGGCCATCCGATCGTCGGCGACAAGATCTACGGCCCCGACCCCGACTTCTATCTGGCGCTGATCGAGGGGCGGCTCGACGAACGGATGCGCCAGGCCTTGATCCTGCCCTGGCACGCGCTGCACGCGTCGCGGCTCGGGTTCGCGTGGCAGGGCGAGCAGCGCACCTTCGCGGCAGCGCCGGAGCCCGGCTTCGTGGCGTTCGTGGAGCGCGGCGAGGCACCGCGCCCTGCGGAATGGCCCGTGACCGCGCTCGGCGATCGCGCTCACGCCGGTCCGCGCGCCGTGAGCTGATTCGCGCGGCGAAGAGCGCGCCGAGTCCATCCGCCGCGGTGCGAGGCCGTGGTGGGTGGTGTCTCGGTTTCGTTCGCTGGGCCGCCGAGAGACCACGGCCCCTTCGGGGCCTGGCCGTCCAGCCGGAAATGTGCGAAAGGCCCAATCTCCACGATCGCTTCGACAGGCTGGAGCGCGCGCGATCCTTCGCGCGCGAGGCCAAAGTGAGACACCACCCCGTGGTGCCAGCCCTTCCGGTCGGCCGGGGCGGCAATGTTACGATCGTTCGTCGATTCCACGAACCGTCTGTGAACGTCCCGTGGCGATTGCTGGTGCCACGCGAGAGAGGAGTGCGCCGTGATGAGTCTCGCGAGCTTGCGTCGATGGGCTGCCCTGGTGTCCTTCCTGGCAGCAAGTGCCACGGCTGCGTCCGCCGCCAGCGTGTGCAACGGCGCCGCATCGCTTTGCGCCAAGCGTTACGACGAGGTCGCGTATCCCACCACGCACAACGCGTTCGCCAACGCGGCGCACGGATTCGTCTTCAATCGCAATCAGACCTACGACATGACGCGCCAGATGCAGGACGGCATCCGTGGCCTGATGCTCGACGCGCACCCGTATCTCGGTACGGTCTACCTCTGCCACGGCGAGAATCTGTGCGCGCTCGGCAACGAGTCGTTGGCCGACGGCCTCACCGAGATCAAGACCTTCCTCGACGCCCATCCCGAGGACGTCGTCACGATCATCTTCGAGAGCTACGTGACGGCGGCGGAGATCGCCACCGTCTTTCAGCAGGTGGGGCTGCTCGATTCGGCGAATCCCGCAGGCGACTACTTGTACCGCTACACGGGTGGCGCATGGCCGACGCTCGGGGCGATGGTCGACGCCGGGAAGCAGTTGGTGGTGTTCAGCGATGTGAACGAGCAGTCGAGCTACCCCTGGTACCACTACCTGTGGTCATCGCTGGTGTTCGAGACGCCGTTCAGCGTGGCGACCGTGAACGATTTCACGTGCGCGGACAACCGCGGCTCACCCAACAACGATCTCTTCATCCTGAACCACTTCCTCACCGGTGCTCTCGGCGCCTCGCCCACTCTCGCCGCGCAGGTCAACGCCAACCCGCTGTTCGTGAATCGCGCCCTCGAGTGCCAGAGCGACTACGGCCGCATTCCGAACTACCCGACCGTCGACTACTACGAGCTCGGCGCCATCTTCGACGTCACGGCGACGCTCAACGGCACCGCAGCCGCGTGCACGGACCACGACGGTGACGGCTACGGCAACCCGGGCTCGGCGGCGTGTGCGCATGCCGAGACGGACTGCAACGACTCGAACGCCGCGGTGCACCCAGGAGCCACCGAGATCCCCGGCAACGGTCTCGACGACGACTGCAACGCCGCCACACCCGGCGGCTGCAGCGCGCCGTGAGCGGCGTGGCGCCGTCGCGCAAGCGGACGCGGCGAAAGGCGTATGGTTGACGCAGGGGTTCGAGCGTCGGCCCGATACGCCACCCTCGGGCCGATCCGGCTACCGCGGACACATGACACCGGCTGTGCGCAACAAGCGCTCGAACGCCTCGGGTGCGATGGAACGGCACCACGGGGCTGACGCCGCTGGCCCACTCGTTGCGATCGGTGATCGATGCGACCGTCACGACGAGTCGCTCGCGTGCCGGTGTGGCGCCTCACCGCGCCGCGGCAGCGCACGATCGGTGTGGTCTTGCGCGCTGTTGCTACTGTCGTGGAGCGGTGTCGCATGCCAGTCGGTTCGATTTCATCGCACCTACGACTTCACGTCGTACTTCGGGGTCGCATGGCTGGAAGAGCTCACTGGCGGTGGCTACCTGCTCGCGGGCCAGTTCGGCGCGTACGACCAATCGTCAGCGGCGTTACTTCGCACCGATGCCTTCGGTGAGCCCATCGAGCTCGAGACCTTCGACGTTGGACTCACCGACTACCTGTCGGATGCCGTGCGAGCGCACGACGGCGGGCATCTCCTGCTTGGAAGAACGGGCCACACGATCTTCACGGAGCCCTTCTACATCCCGGACTTCGATCCGAACGCTCCGTACTTCCCGTTCCTGATCAAGACGTCGCCGAACGGAACCGCCGAGTGGGAGGTTCACTATCCCGACGCAGAGACCGGGGATCTCTACAACCGCGACGACCTGCTGCACGTCGTCACCACGCACGACGGTGGGTACTTGCTCGCGGGCAATCACCGCCTGCCCGATGTCGTCCACCGCGTTCTGGTGAAGGTCGATGCAGACGGGGAGGTCGTGTGGCGTCAGGACTACGACGAGGCGGCGGGGCGCTACGCTTTCGTCCACGACCTGCGAGCCCTACCGGAGGGCGGATATTTGCTGGCTGGGTCCGAGAAGGTCGACTTCCACTACGAGATGCGTTTGCTTCGGGTTGGCGACACGGGCGAGCCGTTGTGGGAAACGGCCCTCCCTCCACCGCCGTCCGCGGATGTCTTGTACGTGGGCAACATCGCCACGGTCATCCTCGAAGATGAGGGGGCGATCACGTTCTGGAACAAATCCTGCTCACCGTGTCCGTTCGCACTCAGTCGGACGGACGCCACCGGAAGCTTGATCTGGGAGCGCGAATACGACTCGCCGAACGGGCTCATCCCGAAGTGGATCGAGGAGCTACCCGACGGCGGCTACGTGATGGCAGGAACTGCCCAGGCCACCGTCGTGGACCCGCACGTGTCGTGGCTCGTTCATCTCGATCGAGACGGACGCGTATTCTGGGCGAGTGCGCTCGAGCACCCTTCCGACCATACTCAGGTCGCAAGGCAGACGCTCGACGGCGGGTTCGCGCTTACCGGGGTGTCAGCAGCGCACTGGGAACTGACGAAGACAGATGCCTTCGGCCGCGTTGGCGACTCGAGCGCGCCCTGAAGTCGTCCCACGGTGACGAGCGGGCGCTGCGTGTGGGTGGCGGCGCCGTGTCATGCCGCGGCGGTATGCGTTCGCGAGCGCTTGCGTCCGCGGAGATGAGCGTGGCGATGATTGGGCGAACGTGGGCGGCATCGGTGGGCATGATTGGAGTGCTGGCGGTGATCGCCGGCTGCGGAGACACCGGTCGCGCCGATCCCTTTCCCGAATCCGAGGTGCCGGGATTGAGCCGTTTTTTCGGCAGCGCCGAGCCGATCGCCACCGGCGAGCCCGAGCCGGGTGTGACGACGTACGAATTCGCTCCCGCCGACGGCCCCCAATGCCTGACGGGTGAACCCTACCGATTTTCGATCCGAGATCAGGGCTCGCGCGACCTGATGATCTTCCTGCAGGGTGGCGGCGCGTGCTGGTCGGGCCTCTGTCTGGCGATCATCTCGGCTCCAGCGGGCATCGCACACGTGGACCTGCTGCGTGTCGACAAACCGAGCAACCCGTTCAAGGACACGAGCGTCGTCTATCTGCCGTATTGCGACGGCTCGATGTTCGCGGGGCAAACGGAAGCCGACACCGACGGTGACGGCACGCCGGATCGAATCTGGCACGGCCTCCAGAATCTCTCCGTCACTCTCGATGTCGCCGTGCGCGCGTTTCCGTCTCCACGGCGCATCTATCTGGTGGGATCGAGTGGCGGCTCGTACGGCACGATCCCCGCCACGGTGCTGGTGCGTCGCAAATGGCCCGACGCCGAGATTCGGGTCGTGCAGGACGCCGGCCTCGGTCTCGGGCGCCCCGGCGATCCGAGCTTCGTGAACGGCCTGCTCGACGAGTTCGGGGCGAGCGACGTCCTCCCGGCGAGTTGCGTCGACTGCACGGCGGACGGCCACATCATCGGGCTGGTCGAGTGGGGTCTCGAGCGTGACCCGAATCTCGAGGTGATGGCGCTCGGCGCTTTCGAGGACTACGTGATCGGCGACGTGTTCCTCGGCATCGGCGGCGCGGCGTATGCCGAGGCCATGGCGAAGGAGACGGGTTCCATCGCTGCACGCTTCCCGAATCGCTACAAGCGCTTCCTCATCGACGGCCGCGCGCACACGCTCACCCTCGGCTCGATCACCGGCCTCACGGGCAGCGACTTCGGCGCGCTACTCGTCGAGCCGTGGTGGAAGACGCTGCAATTGCTCTCGGTGGAGTTGGGTGGGATCGACACCGCGGTCCTCGACGGCACCTCGCTCGCGACTTGGCTCGACGCGATGATGCGCGACGACGATCGGGTGTGGCGGGATCTCGTCGCCGAGCGATGACGCGCATACGAGCGGTTGCTGGCGTGCGGCGCGCGATCAGCCGGGCTCGCGCGCGACGCGTACGGGCTTCGCGGCGAGCACACGCACCAGCTCGCGCGGATCGATCTCCACCAGGAACCCGCGCTTGCCGCCGTTCACGTAGATTCGCGGGAGCGCGAGGATCGACTCTTCGACGTAGATGGGCATGGCGCGCCTGAGCCCGAACGGCGACGTGCCGCCGACCTGGTAGCCCGAATGGCGGTCGGCCACGTCGGGCTTGCACGGCTCGATCGCCTTCACGCCGAGCTGGCGTGCCAGCTCCTTGGTCGATACCTCGCGATCGCCGTGCATGAGAACCACCAGCGGCCGGTGCTCGGCGTCTTCCATCACCAGCGTCTTCACCACCGCGTGCTCGTCCACGCCGAGCTCGCGCGCCGACACCGCCGTGCCGCCACGCTCTTCGTAGCGGTAGAGATGTGGCGTGAACACGACCTGCGCCGCGCGCAGCGCGCGCACGCCTTGCGTCACCGGAATCGTCTCGCCCTTGGTCATGCGGTGCTCGTCGCGAGCTCGAGATACGCGTGCCCGGACTCCGCGTCAATGTGCGATAACGCGGGCGAGGATCGTGCTCATGGCTGAATCGCTGCCCACGCTCACGCTCGCTTGCGCCGACGGTGCCGCGCTCCGGCGCACGTGGGAGAACGACGTGTGCAAGGGACGGCTCGCGGTACCGGACGATCCCGACGTGCCCTTGCTCGCGGCGGTGGAAGTGGCGTTGGTGCTGGGCGGGGAAGAACTGGTGCGCATCCCGGCGCGCACGGTCAATCGCGGCGGCGGCTGGCTGGGGCTCGAGGTTGGAGCGGTGTCGGAGCTGGTGAGGGGACTCTACGAGCGCGCGCTCGTGAAGGCGGAGCGCGCGCCGGCACACGAGCCCGGCACGGGCGACGCTCGCCCGATCGCGCTGCGTTACCCCGAGATGAGCGCGCCCGAAAAGATGCAGATGGCGCTGCGCGGCGATCGCGACGGCCGTCTGCAGGTGATGAAAGAGGGCAATCCCAACCTGCTCAAATTCCTGCTGCAGAATCCCCGCACCACGCCGCAAGAGATCGCGACGCTTGCCGGCAATGCTTCGTCTTCGCTCGACTTGCTCAAGCTCATCTCGGATCACCCGATGTTGCCGCAGAACGAGTCGATCCGGGTGGCGCTGGTCAAGAACCCGCGCGCTCCGGTGCCGCTCGTGAAGCAGCACCTCGAGAAGATTTCCCAGGGGCAGCTCGCGCAGCTCGGCAAGAGCCAACACGTGCGCGACGAGGTGCGTCGCATGGCGCTCAAGCTCGTGCTCAACCGGAGGGCCTGACGTGCAGGTTCCGTTGCTGGTGAACGATTTCCTGCGGCGCGCGGCGCTGCTCTATCCCGACAAGCTCGCAGTGGTGGACGGTGTGCGACGCTTCACCTATCGGGAGCTTCGCGAGCGCGTGTTTCGTCTCGCCAACGCGCTCGCGGCGCTCGGGATCGGCAAGGGAGACCGCGTCTGCATCCTGAGCCCCAACTCGCATTTCTTCCTGGAGAGCTTTTACGGCACCAGCCTGATCGGTGCGGTGTTGGTGCCGCTCAATTACCGGCTGGTCGCTGCCGACCACGAATACATCCTGAATCACGCGGGAGTGCGCGTGGTGCTGGTCGATTCCGACTACACCGCGGTGGTCGACGAGATCCGCGAGCGGCTCACGACGGTGGAACATTGGATCGTCGCCACCGACACGCCGCTCGCGCGCGCCGGCTGGGCCGATTGGGAGACGCTCACGAGTGCCGCGCCGTCCGTCGCACCTCCCGCCCTCGAGCTGAGCGAAAACGATCTGGTGTCGATCAACTACACGTCGGGCACCACGGCGCGTCCCAAAGGCGTGATGCTCACGCACCGCAACTGCTACGTGAATGCGTACTCGCTGATCGCCCACATGCGGGTGGCCCACGAGGACGTCGAGCTCTGGACGCTGCCGATGTTCCACTGCAACGGCTGGGGCGGCGTCTACGCGCTCACGGCCATGGGCGGCACACACGTGATCCTGCGCGCCATCGACGCCGAGCGGATCTTCACCCTCATCGAGGAGGAGGGCGTGACGTTCGCTTGTATGGCACCGGCGGTGCTGAATGCAGTCCTTCAGTACCCGCACCGTGACCGCCACGCCATCGGGACGCGCCCGCGCTTCACCGTCGCGGGTGCGCCGCCGCCGGCCGCGTTCATCGAGCGGCTCGAGACCGAGCTCGGCTGGCAGTTC
>CAYUSL010000296.1:0-7954 GCA_964447125.1 uncultured bacterium
GCGGCGTCCAGCGCCTCCCGCACGCTGCAATTGCCGTTGGGCGGCTGGCCGTACTCGTCGGTCATCGTGTCCACCACGATGGTGGCTGCGTTGGCCGGGACGGGCACGCCGACGGTCGTCATCGCCACCACGGCGATCGCGGTTACGACGCGCAGCCCGCTGGCAGTGGAGCTGCGCTCGCGAGCGTTTCCGTGGCGGAGCATGCCGGATCTCCGAATTTCGAACGGGGCGGGTAAGCATGTTCACCCGATCCACCACGCGCGGTCCAGCCGCGCGTACGGCGACATGCGCCGAATCGCGAACGATCTCGTGAACAGCGACCGCGTGCGCGTGGTCGAGCCGTGTGAACCTCGCTTGCTCCCGAGAGCGAGATCAGCCGCCCACGCTCGTGCTCCAGGTGCTCGTGCCACCGCTCTCGAAATCGCCGACGAAGAGCACGGAGCCACTCTTCCACTTCTGCAACAGCGACTTCAGGGCCTGGGGCGAATTGGTCGGCGCCGTGTGGCCGGCCTGATCGAGTGACGAAGCGCCGTGGCACGAGCCGCAGACACGGATCTCACCGGGCTGGAAGGTCACCCAATAGCGCTCGCGCACCACCGGCACGCCCGCGGGGTCGGTGAGCTGCCAGGTCATCGCGCGCCGCGCCGGCACGAACGCGGCGATCGAGCCGTCGGATTCCACGGCAACGCTCGCGACCGGACCGGTGTGGCTCGCGTTGGATGCTTGCGACCAGGTGTCGTGAAGCGCGCGCGCCAGCACCCGCCTTCCGGCCTGGGGCGTGGTGCTCGCGTTGGTGCCCGTGGTGCCGCGCACCAGGTCGCCCTGGAAGATCTGCAGGAACGCGATGTCGTAGATCTTCCCGCTCTTGCCGATCGTTTGCACGCCGCCGCCGGGCACCCGCAGATTGAAAGGTTGTTGTAGGTCGAAATCGTCGCGGGTGGTGGCGCTGCGGATCACCGCGAGCGCCAGGTCGTGGCTCACGAGGTAGTTGGTCAGCTCTTGCTCGGTGACGCCGGCGGCGGCGAGCATCGCTTGCTCGGGTGCGGCGAGCGCGGGTGGCGTGCGGCTTGGGGGAGTGCGCACCCGTAGCTCCACGGGGTTGAGCTCCCAGAGCGTGCCGTTGAACGAGACCAGGTTGTCGGGGTCCCAATAGCTGAGCTGCTTGGTGATGCCCGACGTGAGCGTGGTGCCTGCCACCTGGTAGCCATTGGCGCCGCTGGTGAGCGTCTTGAGGCGGAATTCGTAGCTCGAGGCGAGCGGTCCGCCGGAACCCGATTCCGTGCTGGTGTCGTCGGTGTGTACCACTACGACGGTACCGTTCGTGAGCGGCGTGGGCTCGCGATAGTGCCCCGAGTGGTTGGCGGTGGCGGTGCTGCCCGCGGTGTCGCGGTGGGTCACGTAGGTCACCGCCATGTGATCGGCGTCCGTCGACGGCGGCGCGTCGATCGACACGATCTGTCCCGAGGCATGGGTGTAGAACTCGGGGGCGTCCACGCCGTAGTAGCGGCCCGGCGTCGTCGGGTCCTCCTCGATCTGGAAGAGGTTGTCGATGCGGCGTGGGTTGAAGCGCGCGTACTGGCCGTAGAATTCCTCGACGTTGGGATCGTCGTCGATGGCTGCCGGGATGTAGCCGTGTAGCTCGTGGCGCCCGATGTGGTTCAACGTCTCGCCGCCCGTGCCGTTCTCTTCGATGGTCCACGGGAAGAAGTGGTTGAAGCCGTGACCCACCAGATTGGTGCCGGCGAGCAGGTCGCCACGGCAGGAGCGCGGCTCGGGAAACACTTCACTCAGCACGCCCGTGGTGACGTGGCCATGTGATGACTCGGAGTCGAAATCGATCGAGCCGTAATCGCCGCCCGAATCACAGTTCTGACCGGTGCCGGCGTTCTCGTCGGCGTCGGCGAGCTGATCGCGCTGGAGGTGATCCCACTGGGTGAAGACCACGCGACCGAAGCTGTCGATCGTGGGCGTGAAGTCGCCCGAGGGCGCGTGGTTGAGCAGCTCGAGGGCGCCGTTGGTGGGATCGAGGCGCCACAGTCCGCTGACCACGTACGCGCGCTCGTACTCGTCGCGCTGCGGATAGAGGTGCGCTTGGCCGCCGCGCGGACGATCGGTGGTGAAGAGGATCTTGTCGTCGGTGCCGTAGATCGGGCTCACGTTGTTCGCGTTCGCCGGCTGGTTCGGCACCTTGGTGATGACCGGCGTCTCGGCGGCGCCGAGCCCGGTGATCTCGTACATCTGCCAGTAGTAGGTCTCGTACTCGTAGCGCTGGGCGGCGCCGCCCACGACCATGCTGAAGATCGCCTTGGTGCCCGACCAATGGGGCGAGGGGTCGCGCACGGCGATGGCGTTGTTGCCTTGGAAGCCGCTAGCGGAACCGTATCCCGCGGCGAGAGTGAGGTTCTTGAGCGTGCCGTCCGTGTACCGGATCCACAGATCGCCACCGCGGCCGACCGATTGGAGGCTGGCGAGGTGGTTGCCGAAGGTCGATCCGATGCTGGTGAAGTCACCACGGATCGGCACCTGGGTGACGAAGAGGATCGGGTTGGGCAGCACCAAGGCTGCGTGGGCGTCGGGCGGCTGCGCGGCGGCGTACTCGTTCGAGGCGACCAGGGCGGCGGTCAGCGTCGCGAGGACCGCCCATCGTGAGAGTCGTGGGAATCGCACGCACGTCGTCGCTCTCGTCACGTTTCGCCCTCCACTGGCGTCTTCCCCCGAAGCGCCGTCCGCCGGCGGCGAGCGATGCACGCAATTGTCGAGCCCGACGACGAATTGTCTCGATCACCGGCGAATCGTGAGTCGCGCCGCGGCGTTTGCTTCGCGCTCGTCGTCGCGCATGCAGCGCGACACGCGCGCTTTTCGTCACTTCCCATGTCAGAGCGTCGGGCGCGCGGGGAGCGGGGGAGCGCCTCCCGGGTGATGGGGCTCGCGTCGTGGTGGGCGCTCGCGAGTCACGCAATCGCGTGCCCGAGCGTCAACCGAGCTTGTCGATGCGGCGGAGCTCGATGGCGCGGTCGGCCATCTGGGCGAGCATGCGCACCAGGTGGATCATCATCGCGAAGCGCTCGTCCTTGGAGAATCCGGTGACGTAGCGCTTGTAGATCTGCTGGAGCACCACCGCCATCTTGAAGAGACCGAAGACGAAGTAATAGAGCGGATCGTCGACGGGCCGTCCGCTCGCCTGTGCGTAGCGCTCGACCACGCCTACGCGGTCGAGCCCGCCTTTGAGCAGCGTGGGTCCGAACGCCGCCATCTGGAGTGGTTCGGGATCGTCGCGATCCACCCACAGGCTCAGGCTCGTGCCGAGGTCCATCCAGGGGTCGCCGATGGTGGCCATCTCCCAGTCGAGGACTGCGACGATGCGCGTCACGTCAGCGGGATCGAGGACCACGTTGTCGTACTTGTAATCGTTGTGGATGAGGGCCGCGCCGGATTCGGGCGGCATGCGCTCGGCGAGCCACGCGGCCGCGCGCTCGATCTCCGGGATGTCGTCGGTGCGCGCGTTGGCATAGCGCTCGGTCCAGCCCTTCACTTGCCGCTCGACGTAGCCGGCGGGCTTGCCCAGCCCGGCGAGGCCCGTTGCTTCCAGGCTCACGGCGTGGATGGCGGCGAGGTTGTCGACCAGCGCCTCCGACATGCGCCGCGCTTGCTCGGGTGAGATCGCGAGATCGCCGGCGTTGCGATTGCGCAGGATCACGCCGCGCATCCGCTCCATCACGTAGAAGGGCGCGCCCATCACCGAGCGATCTTCACAATAGATCAGCGGCCGCGGCACCTTTGGATACTCGCGGACCAGCCCCGAGAGGATGCGGTACTCGCGCCCCATGTCGTGGGCGGTCTTGATCTCGGGACCGAACGGCGGACGGCGCAACACCAGCTCGCGCTCGCCGACGCGAAGCGCGTAGGTCAGGTTGGAGTGCCCGCCGGGAAATTGCTGGATGATGAGCTCGCCCGTGAGCTCGGGGAGCGCCTCGCGCAGATACGCCGCGAGCTTCGCGGTATCGAGCTCTTCGCCCTTTCGGACCGCCTTCGCTTGATCGACATTCATCGCACGTCCAGCCCGTGGGCGCGCAGCGCGCGGCGTGCCACCACCGTCTTGTGGACCTCGTCGGGTCCATCGTAGATCCGCGCGCCGCGTTCGTGGCGATACCAGTAGGCGAGCGGCGTGAGATCGGTGATGCCCATCGCGCCGTGCACTTGAATCGCGCGGTCCAGCACCCGCTGCAGCACGTTGGCCACGTAGTACTTGATGATCGAGATCACCTCGCGAGCCTCCACGAGGCCGTGCTTCTCGATGCGCTCGGCGGCGTCGAGCACCATGAGCCGTGAAGCGTGGATCTCGGCGCGGCTGTCGGCGATCCATTCCTGCACGATCTGCCGGGTGCCGAGTGCTTTGCCCGGTGAGAGGTCACGCCGCGCCGCGCGCTCGCACATGAGCGCGAAAGCGCGCTCGCAGATGCCGATCCAGCGCATGCAGTGATGGATGCGCCCGGGACCGAGGCGGTGTTGCGCGATCGCGAACCCCGCGCCCTCGGCGCCCAGCAGGTTGCCGTACGGGACGCGGCATTCCGCGAACTCGACCTCGGCGTGGCTGGTGAATCCGCTGCCCGGCTCACCCATCACAGGCAGATTGCGGATCCGCCGGAATCCTGGCGTATCCGTGGGCACGATGATCTGGCTGGCACGCGCGTGCGGGCTGTCTGCGTCCGGTGCCGTGACGGCCATGCAGATCGCGAACGCCGCGCCGTCGGCGGCGGTGGTGAACCATTTCCGACCGGTGATCACCCACCAGTCGCCGTCACGGCGTGCGCGTGTTTCCAGCCACGTGGGATTCGAGCCTGGCGCGTCGGGCTCGGTCATCGCGAAGCAACTGCGGATCTCGCCGCGCGCCAGCGGCTCGAGCCAGCGCTTCTTCTGGGTCTCGTTCCCGAAGGCCAGCAGCACTTCCATGTTGGCGATGTCGGGCGCCTGGGTGTTGAAGAGGTAATGGCCCACGGGGCTGGTGCCGAGGATCTCGCTCACGTGCGCGAAATCCGTGAGCGTGAGCGCGAGGCCGCCCATCGACTTGGGCATGTGGGGCGAGAAGAGCCCCAGCGACTTCACCTTCTTGCGCTTCATCTCCAGCACGCCCTCGAGCTCGGCCAGCGGCTTGGCGAGGAACTCGGCTTCGAAGGGATAGACCTCGTCGCGCATGAAGGCGCGAATGCGGTCGAGCACGGGGACGAGCGTGGGGCTGGGTTCGTGCATGGCGGTCCTCGCGCGGTCGGGCGAAACGAGTGGTTGCGTGTGGCTCGGCGCGGCACGCGCGCGTTCAGCGCACGGTGATGGTCGCGGGATCGAGAAGGTGTGGAGTGGCGTTGAATGCGGCGAGAGCCACGCGCTCACCGGAGAACTTGAGCTCGGTGATCGAGGTGTTGCGAACCAGCCACGAGAGCTCGATCACCCGCTCGTCGTCGATGCCGAGGGCGTGTCCGGTCGCCACCGACACCGCACCGCCCGACGTGAACGCGGCCACCGTGGCGCCGCGCCCTGCGTCCGCGGTCATGTGGCGGATGCCCTCGGCCACCCGCGCCCGGAAGCCGTGCCAGGTCTCCACCCCGTCGAGCACCGCGTCCAGCTCGCCACGCACCCACATGCGCGTGACGGTGGTGAAGAGCTTCAAGAACTCGCGTGAGGCGGTGTTGCGGGTCTCGGCGAAGACCGCGGCGGCGTCTCTCAGCGCGGCATCGCGCTCGAGCGCCAACGCCGCGCCGCGCGCGAGCAGCGAGCCAGCCGGATACTCGTCGAGCGCCGTGAGCGACTCGGGCCGAGGCCAAGCGAGGCCGCGCTCCGCGAACACGCGCTCCACCTCCGCGTGCGTCTCGCGATGGCGCCGCCGCGGCCCCACGAACACTCGCTCGGGCCGCGTTCCTTCCTCGGCCCAGCGTTCGCCGAGCTTGCGCGCCTGCGCGACGCCGAGCGGCGACAGCACGTCGCCGTCGCGGTCGTAATCGAGCGAGTTCGCCTGGCCGTGGCGGACGATGAGCAGTGCACCCATGATCGTGCTCCGCAGCGAGCGCGGACGCGCAACTCTACTGCTGGCAGGTCGGCGCGGGGAGGCCGAACGGGCCGACCTGCTCGACCCAATAGCTCTCGGGCTGGCTGTGTGCGCCTGCGAATGGATCGATCAGCGTGTCGTCGGCGCCGTGCACCTCGAAATGGACGTGTGGCGTCGACGAACGGCCCGAGCTACCCACGATGCCGAGCTTCTCACCGCAGCGCACGTGCTGGCCCACCTTCACCACGATCGAGTCCTTCTTCATGTGCAGGTACTGGCTTTGGATGCCGTCGCGGTGGCGGATGTAGACCTTGTTGGGAACGATCGGGTTGCCGTCGCACGAGATGCCGCCCGAATCGAGCTCCGCCAGGCTGATGTGGCAGTGGTCGTAGTGGCCGTCATCGACCACCTCCACCACGCCGTCGGCGGCGGCCAGCACCTCGGTGGAGCCGGCGTCCATTGCGGGAAAGCCGCCCACCAGCAGGAAATCACTGCCGTCGTGGTCGCCGTAGCATTGGGGAAACCCTTTGCCCTCGAAGTTGGTGCAGAAGATCTGCGAGAGCAGACCCTCGGCGGGTTTGCCGTCATCGTCGACGTGGAACACCACGTCGCGCAGGAAGCGCGTGCCGTCGGGATCGAGGCCCGGAAAGCGGAAGCGAGTCGGTCCGCTCGGCGCGTCGTCGGAGGATCCGCAGCCGAGGGCCGCGCACGCGAGCGCGCACGCGAGAGCCACGGCGGCCTCGCGCAGGGTATGGCGGCGGTTCATCGGCCTCGTTCCCTTCGGCATGGGCCGCGCGGTGAGCGTGCGGCGATCGAGAAAGCGGATTCAGAACCCGGGCACCTGGTGCGACCACGCAGCGACGTCGCCGTTCTCGAAGTCGTTCTTGAAGACGAACCCGGGGCCGCATTCGGTGCAGGAGGGCTGAATGCCGCCGATCAGCGTCTCCAGGTCCGCGGGCGAAGTCGCCGGCGAGAAGCCAGTGGTCAGCGTGTGCTCCGCGTTCACGAACCCACCCCGGTTGGCGATGGTCTGGAGGGCCGTGCTCACGAGGAACGAGTCGCCGGGATTCACCGTGAGTGGTGTCTCCTCGAAACACAGCTTGCTCGCGTCGAGCGTGACCGATTGCGACGAGGACACGTCGGTCGTGAAGTAATCCGCCGCGAGGATCGAGTTCGCGGGCAGGCTGTAGAGCGCCTCGTCTCCGCACCCGAGAAATGCCAGGCCAATGGAGCTCAGATCTTGGGCGGTGACCAGGCTGCCATCGAGGACCGCGAGTGAAGCGAGCAGGAAGCCGCCTCCGGTCCACTCCGAGTCCGCGCCCGGGCTCGGCGGTGTGTAGCTGAAGTCGAGCGTCGCCTGAATCGGCAACGCGACGGCGTTCAGGCCTTCGAACGTGTAGCGCTGGTAGGCCTGCTGGGTGGAGGCGTTGCGGGACGATCCACTCGGAAGCGCGCTCGCCCGCAGGATCGGCAGCGCCGCCGTGCCGTTGAACGACATGTTCCCGTACACGGTGCCGCGCCCCACCGAGCCGCGACGCGACGAGACCTGGGCGCCGAGCCCGCCCTCGGCGTGAGAGAGCACCAAGTTCGCGTTGCCGTCGAGCACGCACGTTTCCTGGTTGGGCACGCCCGTGCAGTCGCGAATGCTCTGAAAGAGGATCGAGCCGAGTCCCGGATCGGGGACGACCTCGAAGTTGAACGTGACGGGGTCCTGGCCGGCGAACGTGAACGCCACGTCGTCGACGAAGCCGCGCCAGTCGTCGCCGCCGGCGTAGTGCGACCGCAAGTGCACTTCGACGATGGGAGCGTCGTCGGGAATGTCCCCCAGGGTCGCCGGCGGCGGATCGCCCTCGGCCTGTGAGATGACGAGATGTCCCAGCAGCGCGGCGTGGTGCCACGCATCGGTGGGCTGGTCGT
>CAYUSL010000297.1:0-7895 GCA_964447125.1 uncultured bacterium
CCGAAGGCCATCACCCACTTGGGCTCGCACATCTGGTCGTAGACGCGCTTGAGGAAGGGCGCCTGGCGATGGGTGATGGTGCCCACCACCATCAACAAGTCCGACTGCCGAGGCGAGAAGCGCGGATAGGCGGCGCCGAAACGATCGATGTCGTAGCGCGGGCCGGCAACCGACATGAACTCCATGCCGCAGCACGCGGTGACGAACGGATAGAGGAAGAACGAATACTTGCGCGCCCAGTTGATCGCGTCCTCGAGGCGGGACGTGATGGCACTTTCGGCCAGGACGTGCTCGAGACCCATTGCTGATCACACCTCGTGGCGCGTGGGGCGCCGTGGGAGGGTGCGAGCACCCTCGGGGGCGGGCCTCCCGCCGGGTCGCCGATCTTGGCGCTCGCCCGCCGCTACCCCCGCGCGGACGCGGATGCACGGTGGGAGTCGGCTTGGATCGGTAGGTGGGGACGGCCTCGAACTGCCGGATGCGACTGCGCCGCTGCGGGTTCCACGCACCAGACGTCGTCACACCCAGGCGATGGCGGTGTAACGAGCCGTCTCTCCTTCTGTCAAGGCACGACGCGATGCGGCGAAATGCACCGAAGATGGTAGAACGACCCGCGGTGCGAGGCACACGCCACGCGCCTGCGATCGACGCCCGTCACCCTCGAAGACCGCGAAGATGAGCGCGATTCCGGCCATCAATCTGCGGGTCGCCGAACGCCTGCGGGAAGCGGCGGAGCTACTGGCCGCACAAGGCGCGAACCCGTTTCGGGTGGCGGCGTACCGGCGCGCGGCGACCACCCTCGAAGGGTTGGAGCGGGACGTGAAGGATATGGTCGACTCGGCCGGGATCGACGGGCTCATGGAGCTTCCCGGCATCGGCGAGTCGCTGGCGGCAGCGATCCGCGAGATCGCCATCACCGGACGATGGAGCCAGCTCGAACGGCTGCGCGGCACGATCGATCCCGAGACGCTGTTCGCGACCGTCCCCGGCATCGGCCGCGAGCTGGCCAAACGCATCCACGACTTCCTTCACGTCGACACGCTGGAAGCACTGGAGGCCGCGGCCCACGACGGGCGCCTCGATGCCGTGCCGGGTCTGGGCGCGCGCCGACTGGCGTCCATCCGCGCGTCGCTCGACGCGATGCTGGGTCGCGTGCGCTCTCGCCCGCGGCCACCTGCAGGCAGCGCCGTGGCCGAGCCCTCGGCGCACGACATCCTCGACGTCGATCGCGAGTACCGCACCGGCGCCGAGGCCGACCGTCTGCCCAAGATCGCCCCCAAGCGGATGAACCCGGAGGGCAAGGCATGGCTGCCGATCCTCCACACCGAGCGCGGCCCGTGGCACTTCACGGCGCTCTTTTCGAACACCGCCCGCGCCCACGAGCTGGGCCGCACTCACGACTGGGTGGTCATCTATTTCTACGACGGCGAGCATCGCGAGGGGCAGCGCACGGTGGTCACCGAGGGCCGCGGTATCCTGGCGGGCAAACGCGTCATCCGAGGACGCGAGGCCGAGTGCAAGGGCCTGCATCTGCCACAGTCGGGAGGCACGTCACCATGACCACGCGCTCGTCGATCTTCGTCGTCGCTGCGCTCGCGTGCGCGGCGCTCCTCACACCACCTCGCGACGCTCACGCGCACGTGCTGAGCGCGCGCGTCGGGCTCGCCGCACCGCTGCACGGCGACATCGAGGACGACCTCGGTCTCGATGTCGGCTTCGGAGCAGGCGCCTCGTTCGGGTTCGAGCTGGCCGAGTTCCTGTCCCTCGACCTGCGCTACGACGCCCTACTCGTCTACGGGAGCGCGGCCGAAGGCGTGGACACGAGCTGGATGAGCCACGCCGTCACCCTCGGCCCCGAGCTCGATCTGCGCTGGCAGGCCTTCCAG
The DNA here is from genome assembly GCA_964447125.1 of uncultured bacterium. GTDB lineage: Bacteria > JADJOY01 > JADJOY01 > JADJOY01 > JADJOY01 > JADJOY01. The sequence continues at coordinate 1,887 of CAYUSL010000297.1, forward strand.
GCGTACCTGGGCGTGCATCCCGGCGTGTACTTCACCCAGCTCGGCATCGATGCCGCGTTCCGCCGCGAGGTCAACGTCGACACCGACTGGTCCATCGACTTCGGCCTCAACGCCGAGATCGGGACCCGCTGGTTCTTGTCCGAGCGTCTCTTTCTGGGCGCCGAAGCGGCGTACCACCTGATACTCGTCAACGACGACCACTGGGGCTTCGACGTCGAAGGAACCGCCTTCGAAGGCGGCCCCATCGACGACAGCGTGGGCACTCTGACGGTGGGAATGACGCTGGGCTACCGCTTCTGAGGTCTCGCTCGCGCCACCCCGACGAGCGCGATGCGGGCAACTGGAGTCGCGTTCAGCCTGCGGGCGGACCCGGCAAGACCAGGCCCGGCGTGCCGAGCTCCACCTCGTCGAGGGTGCCGTTGAGAGACACCAGGTAAAGCGCCGTGCCGCTGAACCCTTCGCGTCCGAAAGCGATGTTCGCGTAGATCTTCCCGGACGGCGCGGCGATGTACCGGAACGCAGGCGAGCCGTCGGCGGGGACCAGGTAGACGCCGCCCGCCAGTTTTCCGAGCTCGGTGCCGGTGACGAAGATGTTTCCGTCCTGGTCCAGCGCGATGCCATCGGCCGTGGGGACGTCGGCCAGCTTCGCTGGCGTTCCCGCCACCCCGCCGCGATCGAGCGGCAACGCGAACACGCCTCCCGCGAGGCTCGCCACGTAGAGCACGTCACCCGCGGCGCTGAACGCCAATCCGTTCGGCTGCGGCACCGCCTCCGTGACGATCGCGAGCTCCTTGCCTTGCGGGTTCACGCGGTAGATCCGGTTGCGCTCCGAGTCCGAGAAATAGATGTCGTCGGTTCTCGGATGAGCCGCGATGCCGTTGGGCAGCGAAAACGGCTCGAACTGGTAGCCCTCGACGAAGATCTTGGGCTCCTCGGAACCGTCGATCTTCACGATCGAGCCCGTGCGGTTGTCGCACGCGTAGAGGTTCCCGGCGGCATCCAGTGTGATGCCGGTGAGCGAGCTGTTGCTCTTGCCGCGGTAGAGGTACTCGGAGAGGAACTGATCCGAGGTCTTGAACGGGCCTGGATGGATCTGAAGCACCGAGCCGTTGAGCTGCGAGGTCACCAGCGCGTTGCCTGCGTTGTCGAACGCCAGCCCTTCCGGCAGCGGCAAACCGTCGATGCGCTGGCGCGGCACCGGCGGATGGGTATTGAGCGCCAGCGCCTCGAGATCGACCGAGGCGCCGGTGATGCTCGCCCGCATGCGATTGCGTACCGGCAGCCGTCCCAGGTTGTACTGGACCGAAGCGATGCCCTTCTGATCGCTCACCACGAATTGCTCGACGAAGCTGCCCCGCCCTTCGAGGGTATCGAAGCGCACGGAGACGCCCGGCAGCACGTTGCCGTCCTTGCCCACCACTCGGATCTGGATCGGCTTCGGCAGCGGCGCCTCGGTCGGGGCTTGCTGCTGATCTCCGCCTGCGATCATCAACGTGCCCACGCGTGATCCGGAGCCGTCACCGGAATCGCCACAGCCCAGCGTGAACGAAAACGCGATCGCGAACGCAACGCCAACGACGCGAACCCAGCGATGGCGAGACTCGAGGCTCACTCGGACCTCCTCGGCGCACGCTCGTCGCGCACGTCGTCGAACGGCGGGAATCGCGGCCTTTCTATCACGCGACCCGATCGCCCCAAAGGCGAGAGCGCGGCGTGGCGGGAACGTCGGCGGCGCGGGTCACGTGTAGCGGGCGAGCATGCGCTTGGCGGTACGCATCGCGTTGGCGGAGATCGTGAGCGAGGGATCGATCCCCACCGAGCTCGGCAGCGCGGCACCGCACGCGACCCACAGATTTCGGACCGAGTGCGCCTCTCCCTCGGGGCCGACCACCGAGGTTTCGGGATTCTTGCCCATGGCGGCGGTACCCAAGAGGTGTGAGCCGAAGACCGTGATGCGGCCGGGGTCGAAGCGGACCTGGTCCACTTCCGCGAGATCGGCCTCGCGCACGATGCGGATGGGCGGGACGCTCGGCAGGTAGACCTCGCGCGCGCCGGCGCCGAGGTAGAGCCGCGCCGCCTTGCGGAAGTAATCGCGCGCCTTCGCTTGCGTGGCGTCGTCCCATTCGTAGTGAAAGCGGGGGCGGCCTTCGTCGTCGACTTCCACCCTTCCCGGTCCCGGCGCGTCATCCACCACGGACAGGCACGCGGCACCGCGGGTCATCAGCTCGACCAGCCGCCGCCTGTGCTCGCGACCGAAGCCGGGAATCACCGCCGCCGTGTAGCCCGGCTGCGCGCCAGCGCCGAAGAACGTGTAGCCGCCTTCGCGGTAACTGCCGTCGGATGCACGCTTCGTCTCCTGAAACTGGAGCACGTCGTGGGACGACGGGATGTTGCGGTGGTGGAGCACCTCCTCGTCCATCACCGCCGCCACCGCGAGGTTCGGATTCACGCACAAGTTCCGGCCCACGCGGCCACTCTCGTTGGCGATGCCGCTGCGCAGCAGCAGCGCCGGCGTGCCGAGCCCACCGGCGGCAACCACCACGCCCCTGCGTGCCCGCACGTTGAGTGTGCCGAGCGGCTCGCGGGTCACCGGATCCACGAAGCGGCCGCGCAAACCCACCGCAGCGCCGCGCTCGACGTCGATCCCCTCCACGCGACAGCTCGCGAAGAGCCGCGCGCCATCGCCGACCGCCCACGGCACGTAGGTCACCAGCATCGACTGCTTGCGGTTGTAGGCGCAGCCCAGCATGCAGAAGCTGCACGCCAGACAGTCCTTGCGCGCCTGGGTCACCGGCTCGCAATGCCAACCGAGCTTGTCGGCGCCCTGCTTCAGGATCTGGTTGTTGCGGTTGATCTGATAGTCGTGGGCGCGTTCCACGTTCAGGTTGGCTTCCACCGCCGCGTAATACGGCGCCATCTCCTCGGGCGACCAATGCTCGAGCCCGAAGCGCTCGCGCCATTGCTTCATCCGAAACACCGGCGCACGAAACGCATTCACCCAGTAATGGACGGTGGAGCCGCCGACGGTGCGGCCGTAGCTCAGGATCATGCCGCCATCGACGGTGGAGGTGGCACCGCGCCCACCGTCGATGCGCGCGTGCATCTCGCCCTCGCGCTGGGTGAAGTCCTCGGCAGTCCAGTGCGGGCCTTCTTCGACGAGGATCACCGAGAGCCCGGCACGTTGCAGCTCCGCGGCGCACACGGCACCTCCCGCGCCGGTCCCCACCACGACCACGTCACAGCTCTCCCGCAGGTTTCCGCGTACGTCGGCGGCGGTGGCGATCATCGACGATCCTCCGAGGCTCGGCTCACGAGCGTCACACGCGACGTGGCTGGATCGGGTAGATGAGCGGAGCTTGCGGCGTGTGCTTGTGCCAGGGACCTGCGTACGAGAGTTTTGCGAAGGTGCGATCGTCGTCGTAGTACGTGAACACGACCAGGTTCTTGAGCGCCTGGAAGCCCACGCGCCGCACCTCGATCGACGACGCCTCCCAGCTCGCGAGCACGTCGTCCTGCGCCTCGGGCGCGAGACGCGTGAAGCGGCTCACGTGGCCGTCCAGCAGCGTGGCGTGCTCGACGAGCGAGAGCAGCAGCTTCAAGTCGTCGAGCACCGGCGAGAGCGGCGGCTCGTTTCGCCACAGCGCCAGCTCTTCGTCGACGAGTTCGGCAACGCGCGCCTCCTCGACAGTCGGCCAGCCTTCCTCGTCGGGAATCATGCGCTTGGCGACCGCGCGGAAGATCGCCATTTGCCTGGCGTCGAAGAACCGAAGCGTCGCGGCTTCCTCCGGCCGCACCAGGTCCTGATAGCCGGCACAGCCGCTCGGCAGCCATCCGGCCACCGTCAGCGCCGCCGTGCCGTACGCCGCCCGCCGCAAGAAATCGCGACGGGCCAGGAACTCCCCCCGCAGCCGCGCCCGCGTGGGCGTGCGCGCCGAGTCGTCGCCGATCATCGTGCGATCCTCCTCTCGCCCGCGACCCTACCCCGTGATCACCGGCCGTCACAACGCCACTCGAGACAGCCGGCGCTGACGACGCGCCAAGCTCCATGTTGGCCGCGGACTGGAACGATAGGCTGGAGGGACCGGCTCCGTCCGGTCCAGGCTTCTCGGCGCCGACGGAACGGCGCCGTCCAGCTATTCGAACGCGCGCGCGACGAGACGATCTCGGCTGATCGGAAGCGCTCGCGAGAGTCGGAGGTTTTCCTTGACCGTACACGGCGATTTCGGTCGAATAGGGTCTTACCGCTAATCATCTCCTCTTCTGAAGGCGCTCATGACGCACGCACGCACGCACGCACGCACGCACGCACGCAATAAGTGAGCCGACTCACCTCGTCGACCACCTTCGGCTGCGGGCCGAATCCAACCCCGAGCGCCCCGCCTACATCCTTCTCGACGGTCATGCAAATACCCTGAGCACCCTCACGCATGGGGGCCTCTGGAACCAGGTCGTCCGAATTGCAGGGGCCGTAACGGAGCGGACGGCCCGGGGCGACCGGGTGCTTCTCGTGCTGCCGCCGGGCGCGGATTTCCTCAGTGCGTTCTTCGGCGCACTGGTCGCCGGACGAATCCCCGTACCCACGTACCCACCCGATCCGGCGCGGATCGACTACAGCACAACCCTCCTGGAAGGGATCGCAGCATCCTGCGAGCCCGCCCTCTGTCTCACGACCGCGGAGCTCGCGTCCCTCGCTGAGCTCGGCTTCGCGGGTCGGCCGACTCTTCAGGCTCTACCTCTCCTCGCGGTCGATGCGCTCGAGGGCCAGTCTCCTCTGACGAACCTCCCGCGGCTCGAGCTGGGGGAACCCGCCTTTCTCCAATACACGTCTGGTTCCACCGGCAGCCCGAAGGGCGTGGTGGTGACCCACGGGAACCTCGTCGCGAACAGCCTGGCGATGCGGGACAACTGGGGCATCACCTCAGAGACCGTCGCGGTGTCCTGGCTGCCGCTCTATCACGACATGGGGCTCATCGGGAACGCGATGCAGGTGCCGTTCTGGAACATCAAGTTGCACCTGCTATCGCCCGTCGATTTCCTCCGCGACCCGGTCTGTTGGCTGAATGCCGTGTCCCGGTACCGGGCAACGGCAAGCGGCGCCCCAAACTTCGCCTACGACCTCTGCGTCCGCCGGGCGAGTGATGCCGACATCAGCCGTCTCGACCTCAGCTCGTGGGTGAGCGCGTTCAATGCCGCCGAACCCATCCGTCCTGAGACGATCAGCCGCTTCGCCGACCGATTCGCCCCATCCGGGTTCCGCAAGTCCGCATTCCATACCTGCTATGGGCTCGCCGAGAGCACGATGCTCGTCACCGGATTGCCGGGCTGCAAGACCCTCGCCGTGGACGAAGACGCTTTGGCCGCAGGTCGAGTACAGGCAATCACGGAGAACAGCCCGCGCACCGGAAAGGTGAAGACGCTGGTCAGCAGCGGGCGGTCCACCGATTGCTCGATTCGGATCGTGTCACCCGAGTCGCGCCGATGCGTTCCTCCGAGCGAGATCGGGGAGGTCTGGCTCCGCGGACCCAGCGTGTGCGCTGGGTATTGGAACGATCCAAACGAGACCGCACGCGTATTCGCTGCACAGCTCGATTCGGACGACGGAGTCCCGTACCTACGAACCGGTGACCTCGGCTTCCTTCATGACGGCGAGCTCTTCATCACGGGACGACAGCGTGACCTGATCATCATTCGAGGTCGCAATCACTTCCCGCAGGACCTGGAAGCGACCGCGGAGCGTTCACACCCAGCGATTCGGCCCGGGGCGACGATCGCGTGCTCGGTAGCCACGGACGCCGGCGAGGTGATCGTGATCCTGGCCGAGGTACGTGAGCCTGCCGGCGACGACCTCGAGTCGATCGCACGCGCGATCGCGAGTAGCGTTCTGCGAGACCACCAAGTTCCCTGCGATACGGTCGTCTTGTTGAAGCCGCGAAGCATCGCGAAGACCTCGAGCGGCAAGATCCGGCGACGACCCGCTGCTCAGGCATTCCTGTCCGGCTCACTGGGCGG
>CAYUSL010000298.1:0-7866 GCA_964447125.1 uncultured bacterium
CGCTTGTAGGCGTTCTCCACCTCGACGATCGCGCCGTCCACGAGCACGCCGATCGAGATCGCGATTCCGGCCAGCGACGTCAGGTTGATCGTCACACCGAGGAGATGAAGCGGCACGAACGAGAGCGCCACCGCCACCGGAATCGTGACGATGGGGACGATCGCCGACGGCAGGTGGCGCAGGAACACGACGATCACCAGGCTCACGATCAGCATCTCCTCGACGAGTGCGCGCAGCAGCGTGGCGATCGAGCGCCGGATGAGCGGCCCCCGGTCGTAGACCGGCACCACCTCGACCCCCGCGGGCAGCGACGGCGCGAGCGCTTCGAGTGTCGCCTTCACGCGATCGATGACCGCCAGCGCGTTCTCGCCCTGGCGCATCACCACGACCCCGCCGACCGTGTCGCCGAGGCCGTCGAGGTCGGCGACGCCGCGGCGCAGGTCGGGACCCAGGTGAACCCGGGCCAGCTGCTTCACGAGGATCGGCTTCTGGTCGGCGGCGTTCACCCCCACGACGATCTTGCCGAGATCCTCGGTCGAGCTGGCGTACCCGCGGCCCCGAATCATGTATTCGGTGCCCGCCAGCTCGATCAGCCGCCCGCCGGTCTCGCCGTTGCCCTTGCGAACCGCGTCCAGCAGCCGGGTGAGCGGGATGCCGTACGCGAGCAGCAGATCCGGATCGACGTCGATCTGGTATTGCTTCACGAACCCGCCGATCGAAGCGACCTCGGCCACGCCCGGCACCGACTGCAACGCATAGCGCAGCAGCCAATCTTGAAGCGTGCGCAGCTGCGCCAGGTCGTGCTCGCCGGACACGTCCTTCAGCGCGTACTGGTAGACCCAGCCGACGCTCGTCGCGTCCGGGCCGATCTCGCTCTTCACGCCGCTGGGCAGGCGCGCCTGGATCTTGCTCAGCGACTCGAGCACGCGCGCTCGTGCCCAGTAGAGGTCGGTGCCGTCCTCGAAGATCACGTACACGTACGAGTAGCCGAAGTCCGAGAGCCCGCGCACCGCCTTCACCCGCGGCGCGCCGAGCAGAGCGCTCACGATGGGGTAGGTGACCTGGTCTTCCAGGACATCCGGGCTCCGATCCCAGCGCGAGTAGACGATCACCTGCGTGTCGGAGAGATCCGGGATGGCATCGAGCGGCAACCGGCCGATCGTCCACGCCGCGCCGGCGAGCGCAGCGGCCGTGAGGATCACCACCCAGAGGCGGTGCTCCGCGCTCAGCGCGATGAGGCGCCGGATCATCGCGCGGCGTCGGCTCGAGCGGCGGCGACCGCGGCGGGGCGCTCGTCGGCGCGCGAATCGAAGGCGGCGAGCGCAGCGCGGAAGCGTGACTCCGAATCGATCAGGAAGTTGGCGGAAGTCACCACGCGCTCGCCCGGCGCGAGCCCCGCCAGGACCTCGTCGTAGTCCTCGCCTTCCTGGCCGACCACGACGTCGCGCGGCTCGAAGCGGCCGTCGGCGTGACGGACGAACACCAGACGCCGCCGCCCGGTGTCGAGGAGCGCGCCTTCGGGTAGCGCGAGCCTGCGCCCCAGCGGCACCTCGATCGCGAGCTGGACGATCGTCTCCTCGATCAGCCCGCCACCCGGCGTCGCCACCTGCGCGCGCACTCGCAGGCCGCGCGCGAGACCCGTGGCGAGGGTGTCGACGGTGACGAGCTGCCCGCGGAACGACCGGCCAGGAGCGCTCGGCGAGGTCACCACCACGGGCAGGCCCGGGCGCGGCACATCCGCGAGTGGCGCGAAGAGATCCGCGTTCACCCACGCGCCCTGCCCGGGCAGCAAGATCGCTGTCGGATCCGAGCCCGCCCGGGTGAGCGCCTCGAGCTGGCCGATCGACAGGCCGAGCAACCGCAGCCGGACCGACGCGCTCCGCAGCAAGGCCTCGACCCGTTGTCGGTCCTCGGCCGTCTGGGTGGCGGTGAGCGCGTCGCGAGCGTCACGCGCATCGCGGTAGTCGGCGAGCGCCGCGTAGAGGTCGGGATCGAACGCGACCCTGCCGCCGGTGCGGAGCTCGCGATGAAGCTCGCGAAACTCGACGAGCGCCGTGCGGACGCCGATGACCTGCTCGCGCGCGGGCGCGAGCGAGAACGACGCGTGATCGTCGGTGGCGTGCGCGCCAGACGTGTGGGGCTCAGGCGCGGCGGCGTCGTCGACGACCCGCGTGAGCGTCATGCCGCAGATCGGGCACGACCCGGGTTCCGCGGCGACGACCTGTGGGTGCATCGAGCATTGGTACGTGGCCAGCCGCGCCGTCGCCGCCGCGCGCGGCGGGTCGCGACGCGCGACCGGCGCGATCCACCACGTGGCGACGGCGACGAGCGAGAGCGCGGCGAGGGTGAGGCCGAGAGCGCGAGCGGGGCGCATCGACGGGCTTCTCCTGACGGTGGGATCGCCGCGCGAACGTGAGCCCGCCCTGCCCCGCCGCGCACGCGCGGTGCGCGGAGGCGCGGCACGGGCGGGGCGCTACCCGACGGATCAGCGGAGCAAGACTTGATCGCCGTGGCCCAGCGCCGGATCGGCGTCCTTGTTGGTCATGAGCACGGTGATGGCACCGCGCAGCGCGCGCCGCATCGCGTGATCGACGATCGCGTTGTTGGTGGCCTTCTCCGCGGGAGGCACGAGATCGAAGATCGCGCCGGAAGCTGGCGGAATCAGGAACGTCTGCGAGCCGTGGGTCACGTTGCGCGGGTTGCCCTGGTCGTAGACCTTGTCCCAGATGCCGGCGATCGGGTGCAGCGCGACCGGATCGTTGACGTTCGCGTTCACGAAATAGAAACGCACGCGCTCGCCGGGCTTGGCCGCCAGCGTCTGACTGGCGTTCGGATCGTGGACCGGGTCGTAGTGAAAGACTCGGCCGTTGATGAGCGAGCCCACCCAGTTCTTGCCGTCGAGCAGGTCGTCGACCGACGTGCCTTCACGGAAGAGATCGCCCTGGACCAGCACGTACTCGCGATCCGGCTTGGGAAACGCCGCCGAATAGCCTTCCTTCGGATCGACGATGATGACGCCGTACATGCCGCGAGAGATGTGCTCGACCATCGCCGACGCGCCGCAGTGATAGATGAAGACACCCGGGTATTTCGCCTCGAACGTGAAATGCTTCGAGTTGCCGGGCTTCACCTCCGCGAACTCGTCGAGGACGTCGACGATGGCCGCGTGAAAGTCCATCGAGTGGCTGTTCTTGTTGGCCTCGTCGTTGGTGAGCGTGAAGTCCACCACGTCCCCTTGCGCCACCCGCACCAGCGGGCCGGGGATGGTGCCGCCGTACGTCCACATCTTCTGCTTGGTGCCCTTGTTGTCGACCTGGAGCTCGAGCTCCTTCACGGTCATCTCCACCTTGACCGTCTTCGCGAGCGCCGGGGAAGCGAGGCTCGCGAGCACGGCCAACGTGATCGCTCGTCGAATCGCGTGCTGCATGGTGTGTGTTCTCCTCGGGTGAAACGGTTGGTTCCGCCGCGGCGCGACGCGCGCCATGGCGACGATCTCGATTCGATACGTCAGGGAGCGCCAGGGATTTCCGCGCCGCGGAAGCCCGGGTGATCGAAGAGCCCGTAGCCTGCTTTCAGGCTCTCGCTGAAGTAGAAGTTCGGGTCGTAGGGCTTGTCTTTCCACACGTACCAGGCGGGTTTCTCGATCTCCTCGTACTCGACGACCAGCATCGAGCCGCCCATGTCCTTGCCGGCGTTGGTGACGTGTCCGTCCACGTGATCGTGCGTCATCCAGATGCCCGGGTTGTCCATGCGCACGATCACGTCGTAGCGAGAGCCCTCCTCCACCGGAATCACGTCCGCCCAGTAGGGAGCGGGAAGCGGCAGCCCGTCCTTGTGGGTGACGAGCATGTCGTGCCCATGAAGGTGAAAGGCGACGTTCGTGCCGGCGCCGAAGAGCCGGAGCCGCAGCACGTCGCCCCTCTTCACGCGCAGCGGCTGGGTCAGCGGAAACGACTTGCCGTTGATCGCGTAGTAGTCGCGGACCTCGCTGGGGCCACCGCCCACGCCGTACCGATCGGCGACGGACGAGCTGAAGCCCGAGAACATGAGGATCGCGTCCTTCGTCACCTGCTTCTCGAGCTCGGTGGGCTCGAGCGGATCGACGATCAGCGGTCCCCACATGCCGCGCAGCGCCACGTGCTCGGAGACGTTGACGTGGCAGTGGTACCAGAGCGTCCCGGGGCGGGTGGCGACGAACCGGTAGACGAAGCTGCCGCCGGGCTGCACGGGCTGTTGGGTCACGTTGGGAACCCCGTCGCTCTGCCACGTGCCGCGCTGGTGCATCCCGTGCCAGTGAATCGTGTGCTCCATGGACGAGAGGTTGACGAAGCGCACCTCCACGTCGTCGCCCTCACGGACGTGGATGAGCGGGCCGGGAACTTGACCGTCGAAGGCCCACACCTTGGTCTTGAAGCCCGGCGCGACCTCGAGCTCGCGCTCCTCGAGCTGGATCTCGAATTTGCGCGCCTCGCCTTTCGGGTAGCGCTTCGTGAGCTCCTCGGGCGGAGCAGGCGCGACCACGTCCTGAGCGCCGCCCACCACGGGCGCTGGCACCGGCGCGGGGACGGGTCGGATCGCCGAGTCCGCGCCGCTCACCGACGCCGCCCCGGGGCTCGCCGCCGGTCCAGCGGCACCGGCGCCGCCGTCGGTGTGCGAGAGCTTCCGCAGGTGCCGCACCAGCGCCCACACCTGCTCGTCGCTGAACGACGATCGCCACTTCGGCATGAGCGCCGACTTGCCCACCGCCGGTCCGCCGCCGGTGATCGCGTTGAAGAGGTCCTGGTCGCTGCGCGTGCCCATCTCGCGGGTGTCGGTGTGGTCGCGCGGCTGTACCGACATCACGGGCACGTTGATGCCCTTGCCGTTGCCGGCCAGCCCATGACACGGGGTGCAGTAGGTCCGGTACGCGAGCTCGGCCCACGCGGCGTCGTCACCCGCCCAGCACGTGGACACGAGCAGCGCGAGGCCCGCGGTGACCGCCGCGGCGAGCGCCACGATGCGGCGCGAGCGCATCGGCTCAGCGAGTCTGGGAGGCATGGACTTCCTCACTCACGAGCCGCAGGTACTCGACGAGCTTCGCCACCTCGACCGGCTCGAGGCCGTAGCCCGGCATCGGCGCCACCGGATCCCACGCCTGCGGGGTCGCGATCACGCTGGCCAGGAACTCGGGGCGAAGGCGCTGGAACGCGTCGACGAGATCGGGCCCCGAGAGCGGCGGGCTCGCGCTCGACGTTCGATGGCACGAGCCACAGCCCTTGAACTTCACGAAGTTGAGCTCCGCGAGCGCACGCGGCACGGCCGCGTGGGTCGGCGTCGCCGCCGCCGTCAGCTGGCGGCCCCAGCTCAGGCTCACGAGCGCCGAGACCACCGCGTCCACGCGGTTCGGCGCCACCGCGGGATGCGCAGGCAGCGCCTCGGCGGAGAGGTGATCGCCGTCCGCGGCGGTGCGGGTTCGATCCGCGGGGTGTAGCCCGGCGGGACGAATCGGAATCGGATGAGCCAGCCAGCGGTGCAGCCACTCGGGTCGGTACTTGCTGCCCGCGTAGAAGAGATCCGGTCCCTTGCGCGTGGCGTAGGCCGCCAGCGTTCGCTCCTCGGGCTTGGGCGCGGCGACCGCATGGCAGTCGGCACAGCCGAGCTCGTGCAGAACGGCGGCGCCGTCGCTCGCGGCGTATGCACCGCTGCTCAGCGCCATCGCGGCGGCTCCGGTCGCGATCCAGCGCGCCGTCCGCTCGAGGAAGCCGCGCGCCCTCGATAACTGGTATTCTAAATTCCTCAATTGAGGCATGCCTCCGTGCTAGAGAGAGTCCCGTGATCCCGATCGCCGCGAGCGCCGACCAATTCGAGGCGGAAGATCTATTCTTGCATCTCAAATGCGACAATACGCCGCAGCGGCCTCGCTGTCAACGACGATGAGACGAAAGTCGTTCTCGTGCGATTGACTCAGTTCACCGACTACGGGTTGCGCGTGCTCATGTACCTCGCCACGCGCGAGGACGGGCACGTCACGACCGAAGAGCTCGCACAGCTCTTCAACGTCTCGTGGAATCACCTGCTCAAGGTCGTGCACCGCCTGTGCGAGCTCGGCTACGTCGAGGCGAAGCGCGGCGCACAGGGCGGCGTGCGGATCCTGCCCGGCACGTGGGACGTCACCGTCGGCGAGATCGTGCGCAACCTCGAGTCGCAGCTCGATCTGGTGGAGTGCTTCGACGAGCGGACCAACTCGTGCCCGATCACCTCGGTGTGCCGGCTGGCGCCCCTCCTCGAGCGCGCCACCACCGCATTCCTGCGTGAGCTCGACGGTACGCGCCTGCGCGATCTGGTGGTGCGTCCGGCCGAGATGCGGGCTGCATTGCCGGTGAGACCGCGCGCTGCGCCGCGTCGCGGCGCCGCTCGCAGCCGCTGAGCGTGGGAATCCAGCGCGGCCGACGCGAGCGTCGGCACGAGCAGCGCGGCGTCCGGTTATTATTGCATTTCATCTGCAACTATTAGGGGTGCGCGAAGACAGGCGAGGCATCCCGCGGGAGAAACCATGTCCACCAAGATCACCGACGAATGCATCAACTGCGGCGCCTGCGAGCCGGAATGCCCGAACAACGCGATCAGCGAAGGCGACGACATCTACGTGATCGACCCACAGCTCTGCACCGAATGCGTCGGATTCTTCGACGTCGAGCAATGCGCCGAGGTCTGCCCGGTCGATTGCTGCGTCCCCGATCCCGACCTGCCCGAATCCGAGGAGGCGCTGCTGGAACGCGCGCGCCGGATCCATCCCGACCACACCTTCGCCGAGCCGATTCCGTCCCGCTTCCGCCGCTGAGCTCGCACCCAAGGCACGGGTGGGTGGTCTCGACTACACTCGGAGCGAGCCGGCGACTCGCTCGGCTCGGAAAGGGACCAGGCCTCCACTTGCGTAATCCCGGCGCCGTCAAGCGACAGAAGGAGCTGGCTCGTCAGCAGAAGCGGCAGGACAAGCTCACCGAGCGCGCCCGCCGCAACGCGGAAAAGAAGCTTCGTCCGGCGGGCTTGGGGGCCCCGATCGAGGAAGCGAGCAGCGACGAGGTAGGCGACGCCGCTGGCGCATCCGAGGACGATCCCTCACCCGAGGAGTGACGCCGGGCTGCGGCGTCGACCGCGCGCGCGACACCGCGCGCGCGAGCTCGCCCGACGCTGCGGCCCACCCAGCGGCCACAGCAACCGAGCCTCGGTCACCTTGCGTCGGCTCGCTCTCGTACTCGCGCTCGCCGTGCTCACCTCGTTCCTCGCGACGCGTACGCACGCGCGGACCGCGGCACGCGCGCCGGACGCGGGCATCCCGCTCGAGCTCGCGCGGGAACGCAGCGCGAATCTGAGCGACGTCCGCTACGCGCTCGCTTTCGAGCTGATCCCGGGCGCGGCGCACGTCGAGGGCACGCTCACCCTCGATTTCGTGGTGCGCGATCCGAAGCGCGGTGTGGTCCTCGACTTCGCCGGCGAGCATCTCTGGGACGCGGCGCTCAACGGCACGGCGTTCGACGCCCGCGAGGCGCGCGCCGCGAACCACGTCGAGCTTCCCCGGCGAGCGATCCGCGCCGGCGCGAACCGGCTGATCGTGCGCTTCCGATCACCGGTGGCGGCGGCGGGCGCGCCGCTCACGGCGTTCCGCGATCCCGCCAGCGATTCGATCTATCTCTACACGCTGCTCGTACCTGCCGATGCCCATCGCCTCTTTCCGTGTTTCGACCAGCCCGATCTCAAAGGGCGGTTCTCGCTCGACCTCACCGCACCCCCGGGCTGGAAGCTGGTTGCCAACGGCCCTGCGCTCGACGCTCCCTACGTCCTCGACGACGGCCGCATCCGACAGCGCTTCGCGGAGACGCCACCGCT
>CAYUSL010000299.1:0-7817 GCA_964447125.1 uncultured bacterium
GCATGACGGAATCGGGAGCGAGAGCTTGAGACCGCGCCGCGCTAGCAGGCTGCTGCAAGACTCGCCGCGGCGAGTTTTGCTAGCCTGCCGATGCTTCCTCGGGGGTCTGTTCCAGACCCCCGCCCCAGGAAAAGCGCGGTCTTCCTGCGGCCCCACCGCCAAGTCGACTCGCCACGCTCGTCGGCGCGCCGCTGGCGCGTGCCGGTGTCAGCAGCCTGCTGGACGACCGCACCGATTGCTGGCGCAGTCGATCGGCGTGCTTCTCCTGGTGCTGGGTGCCTGCACCAACAATCCCTACCCGCCCTCGGATCGCGGCCAAGACGTCCTCTACGTGGCGTTCGACGATCCACCCAAGACGCTCGATCCCGCAGTCTCGTACACCACCACCGAGCACGCCTTCACCGGCAACATCTTCGACACGCCGCTCGAGTTCCACTTCCTGAAGCGGCCGTACACGCTCATTCCCGGGATCGCCAAGACGGTACCTGTGGCCGAGCACCTCGACGACGGCCGCATCCGCTACCGCATCGAATTGCTCGAGGACCTGCTCTACGCCGACGATCCCTGCTTCGAGCTGGGTGGGCCGGGGCGCAAGACCCGCCAGATCACCGCACAGGACCTCGAGTTCGCGTTGATGCGGGTCGCGGACCCGAAGGTGGTGAGCCCCTTCGTCGATCCGATGTCGAACGTGCTGGGCTTCAAGGATTTCATCGATCGCCTGGAGGCGAAGCGCAAGAGCGAGCCGGGTTTCCTCGAGAAACCCGCGCACGTCCAGTACGCCGCGGTGGGGCCGATCGAGGGGATCCGCGTCCCCGACGCGCACACGCTGGACCTCATCCTCGATCATCCCTACCCGCAAATCCTCTACTGGCTCGCGTTCCCGTTCACGACTCCCGTTCCGTGGGAGGCCGTGCAGTACTACGACGGCAAGAACGGGCATCCGCTGCTTCAGGATCACCCGGTCGCCAACGGCGCCTACGCGATCACGGTCTACGACAAGCAGGCGCGCATCGTGTTGGAAGCAAACCGCAACTGGTACGGCTTCCGGCATCCCGAGTGGAAGCGTCCCGGTGCGCTCTATCCCACGGAAGGTGCACCGGGCGACGCCGAGCTGGGCCGCCTCGACCCACGCTACGTCGGCAAGCCCGTGCCGTTCGTGCCGCGCGTGGAATACCGCCGCGAGAAGGAAGACATCCCGCGCTTCAACAAATTCCTGCAGGGCTACTACGACGCGTCGGGAATCGTGAAGGAGAGTTTCGACAAGGTCATCGCCAACGGCCAGCTCACTCCCGAGATGGCGAAGCTCGGCATCGGCCTCGAGAAGACCGTGGAGCCCGCGTTCTACTATTTGGGATTCAACATGATGGACAAGACCGTCGGCCACGCCGGCGGCGAGCGCGCTCGGCTGTTGCGCCAGGCGATGAGCCTGTGCGTCGACACCAAGGAGTGGCTGCGGCTCTTCCTCAATGGCCGCGGCGTCCCCGCCGACTACATGATTCCGCCGTCGCTCTTCGGATTCGAAGAGAGCTACCGCAATCCGTTCCGGCACGTCGACCTGGAGCGTGCCAAGCAGCTCTTGGTGGAAGCGGGCTACGCGGGAGGCGTCGATCCAGCCACCGGCAAGCCTCTCAGGCTGGTCTTCGACAGCGGTGACACCAGCGTCGACGGCATGCTGCGTTATCAGTTCTTCGTCGACGAATGGCGCCAGATCGGCCTCGACGTACGCATCGACGCGACCAACTACAACCAGTTCCAGGAGAAGCTCAAGAAGGGTGCCCACCAGATCTACTTCTGGGGTTGGTCGGCGGACTACCCGGACCCGGAGAACTTCCTGTTCCTGCTGGTCACCGAGCAAGGGCGCGTGAAGTACGGCGGCCCCAACGACATGAATTACTCGAACCCGGAGTACGACCGGCTCTTCGAGCTCGCCAAGGCCCGCGAGAACGACGACGAGCGGATGCGCATCATCCGCGAGCTGCGCGCGATCACCGAGCACGACGCGCCGATGATCGACCTCATGTTCAACGAGGCCTACTCGCTGCGCCACCAATGGGTGCACAACGTGAAGCCCTTCGGCATGTCCACGCCGATGACCAAGTACCGCGACGTGGAGCCCGAGCTGCGCGAACGGGTCCGCGACCAGTGGAACCAGCCGGTGATGTGGCCGGCCTACACGCTGGCGCTGCTCGCGGTGGTGGTCACGGTGCCCGGCATCGTGACGTTCCTGCGTGAGAGGCAGTGATGTTGGCTTACGTCGTCCGCCGCCTGCTCTTCGGAGCGCTCACCGTGCTCGGCGTGCTGCTCTTTCTCTTCATCCTGTTCTTCTCGGTCGCCAATCCCGACAACATGGCGCGTCGCGCCGTGGGCGAAAAAGCCTCGCCCAAGGTGATCGAGAACTGGAAGCGCGAGCACGGCTACGACCGGCCGCTGTGGCCGTGGCAGGACACCAAGGACAACCTGCTCTTCACGCATTTCCGCCGCGCGCTCACCTTCGACTTCGGCAAGAGCGACGCCGACAGTGCTCCGATCTCGGCGCGGCTCCGCAACGGAGTCGTGCCGAGCCTCACGCTCACGCTGCCGCTCTTCGTGCTGGGCGTGGGCCTCGGCGTGCCGCTCTCGCTCTTCGTGGCGTTCTTCCGCAACACCTACATCGACCGCATGGGCCTGGTGCTGTGCGTGCTGGCGATGAGTGTCTCGATCCTGCTCTACATCGTGGGCGCTCAGTTCCTGATCGGGAAGCTCTTGCGCTGGTTCCCGATCTCCGGCTTCGACCGCTCGGCCGACGTCGTCGCCCGCTTCGTCGCCTTGCCCATCCTGGTTGGCCTGGCCGCCGAGCTGGGTGCCGAAATCCGCTTGTATCGCACGGTCTTCGTCGAGGAGACGAGCCGCGACTACGTGCGCACCGCACGCGCCAAGGGCTGCGGCGAAGCGCGCGTGATGGGCCGCCACGTGCTGCGCAACGCGCTCATCCCGGTGCTCACCAACGTCGTCATCCAGATCCCGTTCCTGTTCACGGGGGCGCTCTTGCTCGAATCGTTCTTCGGCATCCCGGGGCTCGGCTCGGTGACCGTGGACGCGATCCAGGGCAACGACTTTTCCACGCTGCGCACCATGGTCTACATCGGTGCGCTCTTGTTCGTGGCCGCGCAGATCCTCACCGACGTGAGCTACGCCGTCGTCGATCCGCGGGTCCGCCTCGAATGAATCGCCCCCCCGCCCTCTTCCGCCTCGCCGAGCGCCCATGATCGAAGGCTGGATGGTCTCGAACGTCGCGGTGGTGGCGGCGCTGGCCGGCAGCGTGGTCGTCGCGCGCGCGATCCGCCGGGATCGGCTGTGGCTAGAGGCGACGCGTGACCTCGTTCGCCGGCGTCCCGTGGCGCTGGCGGTGATCAGCCTCTACCTGCTGGTGGCGCTCGTCGACTCGGTGCGCTGGGTAGGCGGCAGTGCCGCCGGCGGCGACGTGGTCGCAGCTCACGAGGCGCGCAGCCTGATCGATCGCGTCTTCGAGGAGTCGCAGGAGAAGAGCTACTCGGCACCGTTCGCGAGCACCGAGTTCTACGGCGACGCGCCGCTCAAGCACCCCGGCAAGCATTTGTTCGGCACCGACGTGCTGGGCCGCGATTGCCTCTATCTGGTGCTCAAGGGCGCGCGCGTGGCGCTCTTGATCGGTGGGGTCACTAGCCTGATCGCGATCCCGCTGGCGCTGCTCTTCGGCGTCTCCGCCGGCTATCGCGGCGGGCGCGTCGACGATGCGGTGTTTTTCGTCATGTCCACGCTCGCATCGATGCCGACGCTGCTGCTCTTGATCGCGTTGGTGATGGCGCTCGGCAGGGGCACGCTCCAGGTTTGTGTGGCGCTCGGCGTGACGAGCTGGGTCGGATTCTGTCGCATGGCCCGCGGCGAGACCCTGAAGCTGCGCGAAATGGATTACGTGCAGGCCGCCCGCGCCCTCGGCGTGAACGAGATCGCGATCGTCTTCCGGCACGTGCTGCCGAACCTCTCGCACCTGATCGTGATCACGTTCGTGCTCACGTTCTCGGGCCTGGTGCTCTCCGAGGCGGTGCTCTCGTTCCTCGGCATCGGTGTCCCAGGAAGCTGGGGTCAGATGATCGACCGCGCCCGCGACGAGCTGGCGCGCGAGCCCGCCGTGTGGTGGAACCTCACCGCCGCCGGTGTCGCGCTCTTCGTGTTGATCCTGGCCGTGAACGTCGTGGGAGATGCGCTTCGAGACGTGCTCGATCCGCGCACCCTGCGCGAGAACCAGTGATTCGCTGCCCCCTGCGATGCCACCCATTCTCTCCGTCTCGGGCCTCACCACCACCTTCCCCAACGAGGGCGGGCGCGTACCCGTGGTCGATCACGTGGACTTCGCGATCGAGCGCGGCGAGGTCTTCGCGCTCGTGGGCGAATCGGGCTGCGGCAAGTCGATGACCGCGCTCTCGCTGCTCCGGCTGGTGCCACGCCCCGGGAAGATCGAGTCTGGACGCATCGAGCTCGACGGCCTGAACATCCTCGAGATCGGCGTCGACGCGATGCGCGCGGTCCGCGGCGCAGAGATCGCGATGATCTTCCAGGAGCCCATGACCAGCCTCAATCCCGTGGTGACCGTGGGCACCCAGGTGGTCGAGGCGATCCAGCTTCACGAGCGGGTATCGCGCGCCGCCGCGCGCGAGCGCACGGTGGCGCTCTTCAAGCGCGTCGGCATCCCGGACCCCAGTGAGCGTTTCGACGCGTATCCACACCAACTCTCGGGCGGGCTCAAGCAGCGCGTCATGATCGCGATGGCGCTCTCCACCAACCCCAAGGTGCTGATCGCCGACGAGCCCACGACCGCCCTCGACGTGACGATCCAGGCACAGATCCTGGAGCTTCTGCGCGACTTGCGACGCGATCTCGGCATGGCGATCGTGCTCATCACCCACGACCTCGGCGTGGTGAACGAGCTCGCCGACCGCATCGCCGTCATGTACGCGGGGCGCGTCGTCGAGACCGGACGTACACGGGCGGTGATCGAGTCTCCCTGCCACCCTTACACGCAGGGTCTCTTGCGCTCGATCCCGGCGCGCGCCGCACGTGGCGAGCGGCTTCACGAGATCCGGGGCGTAGTACCGCCGCCCAACGAGTGGCCCCAGGGCTGCCGCTTCACCAATCGCTGCCCCGTGGCACTGCCGCCGTGCCCGGACGTATCCCCGAGCGTCGAGGTGCGCGACGGCGACCATCTCGTGTGGTGCCACGCGGTCAGCAGCGGAGGCCGCGTGTGAGCGCCACGAACGGCACGCCGCTGCTCTCCGTGGAGGATCTCTCCACCTGGTTCCCGATCAAGAAGGGCGTCTTCCGCAAGACCGTAGGCTGGGTACGCGCCGTCGACGGCATCGACCTGACGGTCGACGCCGGCCGCACCGTCGCGTTGGTGGGCGAGTCCGGCTGCGGCAAGACCACCGTCGGACGCTCGATCCTGCGCCTCGTCCCCGCGCGCACCGGACGCGTGATCTTCGAAGGCACCGATCTGCTGACGCTCTCGCCCGAGGCGCTCAGACTGTACCGCCGTCAGCTGCAGATCGTGTTCCAAGACCCGATGGCCTCGCTCAACCCGCGGATGCGCATCCGGGAAATCGTCGCGGAGGGCATGCGCTCGTTCGGCATCGGCGCCGACGACAGCGAGCGCGACGAGCGGGTGGCGGCGCTGCTCACGCGGGTCAAGCTCGACCCCCGCCACATGTACCGCTACCCGCACGAGTTCTCGGGTGGTCAGCGGCAGCGGATCTGCATCGCGCGAGCGCTCGCCGTCGAGCCGAAGCTCCTGATCTGCGACGAGGCGGTGAGCGCCCTCGACGTGTCGATCCAGGCGCAGATCCTGAACCTGTTGCGCGACCTCCAGCACGAGCTCGGCCTCGCGTACCTCTTCATCACCCACGACCTGGGCGTGGTGCGCTACCTGGCCGACGAGATCGCGGTGATGTACCTGGGCCGCGTCGTGGAGCGCGGGCGCGCCGAGGAGCTGATGCGCGCGCCGCGCCACCCCTACACACAAGCACTCATGCAGGCGGTGCCGACGATCGAGCACCGCGAGGGACGTGCGCGGGTCCCGGTGCTCGGCGACGTACCCTCCCCCGCGAACCCACCGTCGGGCTGCCATTTCCACACGCGCTGCCCGGTGGTGATGGATCGCTGCCGCACCGAGGCGCCGCCGGTGGTGCCGGTCCCGCACGGCAGCGCCCGCTGCTTCCTCGCGGCGGATCCGTAGAAACCGCAATCGGGCCGCGGCGGCGATCGACGCGAGCAGTCGCCGAATCCACGGCCATCCCCGGCGCCGAGGATGGCGTTGACTCGCGTTTTCACGCTCTGCTAGCGTCGAATTCGAGTGACGTCGCGGACATGACGACTCCCACCAGCCAGCGCGTCCCCATCGGCCAGATGTTGATGGCCAAGAAGGCCATCACCCAGCTCGAGCTCAACGCTGCGCTCAATCACCAAGGGCGGTGGGGCGGCAAGCTGGGAACGATCCTCAGCAAGCTCGGCTACATCAAGGAATCGACGCTCAATCAGGCGCTGAGCGAGATCTTCCAAATCCCGGTCCTGAACCTCGCGCAGACCGAGGTCGAGATGGACGCCCTGGAACTGGTGCCGGCGGCGTTCGCCCGCGATCACGCCGTGCTCGCCATCAAGCTCGAGAAATCGCCTCGCAAGACCCTGCACGTGGCCGTATGCCGCCCAGAGAACACCGCGAGCCTCGACGAGCTCAAGTTCCTCACCGGCATCAACCACGTGAAGCCGTACCTGGCGAGCGAGACCGAGATCATGGGCGCCATCGGCAAGTGCTACGCGGGTACGGCGGTACCCGGGAGGAGCATTCGGCTCGGCGGCGTCGAGATCGACTCGAGCTACCGCGCCGGCAACGAGATGGTGATCGAGCGCTTCAACAAGGAAGAGCTGATCCGCGCCATCGACACCCGTGAGCAAGGCGTCGCGGGCAATCTCGGGGACATGGGCATCGTAGAGATGCTTCAGATCTTGGGTGCTGGCGGCAAGTCGGTCGCCATCCACCTGAACGGCCCGCTCGGTACGGGTCGCATCTATCTCGACAACGGGCACATCGTTCACGCCGACACCGACTACATCCAAGGGCCGCGAGCCGCATTCGAGCTGGTCACCTGGCACGAGGGAACGTTCACGCTGAAGCCCAACCCGCCCGGGCTCGAGCGCACCATCTTCGAGAACAACGACGCGTTGATCCTGGAAGGCCTACGCCTCGCCGACGAGCGCGCGGCGGAAGAGGCCAGCGAACCCCGCATCCACTTCTACGAGCCGCCACCCACCACCACGGTGGTGACACCGCCAGCACGAAGCGCGCCGGAGACCAAGAGCGCCACCGAGCCGGCGGAAGCGCTGTTACCTACGGACAAACAGGTGCGATTGCTGCTGCGCATCCTGGTGCGCAAGGGCCTGCTCACCGAGACCGAAGCTCGCGCGATCCTGCACGGCAAGGTGTGATCCCCGCAACGCTCGCATCCGCGAGCGTTGCGGGGAGGATGTTTTCTCGGGGGGCTGTTCCAGCCCCCCGCCCGTCGCGGCAAAGCCGCGTCGGGGCCCTCCCCCGAGGCGCTTCGCTTCGCTCGCAGCTCGCCGCTGGCTCGCGGAGAGATCGATGGCGAGCGTGGAGACCGGTGCGCTGATCGGCTGGAGGGTCGTCGGTCCCTCGACGACCCTTTCGACGCGATTCCGCGCACGTGGGCTGTTCCAGCACCCCGACCGCTGCGGCAAGGCCGCAGCGGGGCCCACCCCCCCAAGGCGCTTGGCTTCGCTCGCGGAGAGATCGA
>CAYUSL010000300.1:0-7736 GCA_964447125.1 uncultured bacterium
CCCCCCCCCCTCTTTCTCGTGTCCCCGGTTTTCTTTTTTTGGGGGGGGGGGGGGGGGGGGGGGGCCCGGGGGGGGGTGGGGGGGGGGGGGGGGGGGGGCCACCCCCCCCCCCCGGGGAAAACATCGCTGAGGATGTCGAGAATTTCATTCTCGACATCCTCAAAACCGGAAGACGCCGTGGCCGAAGGGTTCCATCGGCGCGTTGAGCGAGGCGCTGATCGCGAGCCCGAGAACGTCACGGGTCTTGGCGGGGTCGATGATGCCGTCGTCCCAGATCTTCGAGGTGGATGCGTACGCGTTGCCTTCTTGCTCGTACGTCTCGATCACCGGCTGACGGATCCACTGGATGGCGCCCTCGTCGAGGAGCTGCTCGCCTTCGCGGGCGAGCTGGTCCTGTTTGATCGAGACGAGAACGTCCGCGGCCTGTTCGCCGCCCATCACCGACACGCGGTGGTTGGGCCACGTCCAGAGCCAGCGTGGGCCGTAGGCGCGGCCGCACATGGCGTAATTTCCCGCGCCGAACGAGCCACCGATCATCACCGTGAACTTGGGAACCGTGGCGCACGACACCGCAGCCACCATCTTGTGGCCGTCCTTGGTGATGCCCTTGGCCTCGTACTCGCGGCCGATGATGAAGCCCATGATGTTCTGCAGGAACACCAGCGGGATGCGCATCGAGTCGCAGATCTGGATGAACTGGGTGCCCTTGAGCGCGCTTTCGCTGAAGAGCACACCGTTGTTGGCCAGGATGCCCACTTTCATGCCGTGGATGTAAGCGAATCCCGTGACCAGCGTGGTGCCGTAGCGCGCCTTGAACTCTTCGAACTCGCTCCCGTCGGCGATGCGCGCGATGACCTCGCGCACGTCGTAGGGCTTGGCGATCTCGGTGGGGACGATGCCGTAGATCTCGCGCGGGTCGTACTTGGGCTCGCGGGGCTCGCGCGTGGGCACGCGTGCCTTGTCGCGCAGGTTCACGTTCTGCGCGAGGTCGCGCGCGATCGCGATCGCTTGCTCGTCGTTCTCGGCGTAGAAGTCCGAGACCCCGGATTGGCTGCAATGGACGTCCGCGCCGCCCAGGTCTTCGGCGCTCACCACCTCGCCGGTGGCGGCGCGCACCAGCGGCGGGCCGCCCAGGAAGATGGCGCCGGTCTTCTTCACCTGCACGACGAACGTCGACATGGCGGGAACGTAGGCCCCGCCCGCCGTGCAATGCCCCATGACGATGGCGATCTGCGGGATGCCGAGCTTCGACATGATCGCCTGGTTGTAGAAGACCCGCCCGCCCATCCATTTGTCCGCGAAGATCTGGGCTTGCTCGGGCAAGTAGGCGCCCGCCGAGTCGATCATGTTCACGACCGGTAGGCGGTTCTCCAGGATGATCTCCTGGTCGCGCAGGCTCTTCTTGACGGTGATGGGATAGGACGAGCCGCCCTTCACCATCGCGTCGTTGCCCACCACGTACCACTCGCGGCCGTGGATGATGCCGACGCCGGAGACGAGCCCGCCGGCGTGGACGCCACCGTCGTACATGCCGTAACCCGCGAGCGGCGCCGTCTCCAGGAACGGCGTGTTGGGATCGAGCAAGCGCTCGAGCCGCTCGCGGATGGGCAGCTTGCCTTGGCTCACGTGGCGCTTGCGCGCCTTCTCGGAGCGCTCGTCGCGCGCCTTGCGCAGGCTTTCCTTGAGCTCGTCGACGAGCCGTTGGTTGTGCTCGTAGCGACGCTGGTACTCGTCGCTCGCGGTGTCGATGCGCGTCTCGATGACTTGCATGCGTTTCTCGCCGGCGAGGTGGGCGGATCGGTGCGAAGCAGGAGCGACGATATCACATGACGAATGGTATGTCTATGTCGAAGTCGCTTGAGATGAGACGTGAATTTAGGCGAATTTGGCGTATGCTGCACATGCTGAACGATATGTGAATGGTGTGCTGGTTGACATCGATCGGCTCCACGCACCCCCGACATGGCCCGCAAGCGCACGCCACCGGATCTCGCCGCCAGCCGCGCGCGTTTGTTGCGGGTGGCGACGGACCTCTTCGCCAGGCAGGGCTATCAAGCCACCAGCATCGATCAGATCGTGGCGGCGGCCGGCTACACGCGCGGGGCCCTCTACTGGCACTTCGCGGGTAAGCAAGAGCTCTTCTTGGCGGTCTACGAGCACGCCGTCGAGCAGATGACGTCCACGATCCTCTCCCGTGTGGCCAGCGCCGCGAGCCCGGCTGAGCGCATCGAGCGTGCGATCGTCGCCGTCCTCGAGGAGTCGGTGCTTCACCACCGCGTCGCGGTGCTGCAGCAAGCCTACGTGCAGGAGTTCGGTGGCAATTCCAGGCGGCGTTCCAAGGTCCTCGAAGAGCAATTCCGTACCTTCGAGAACGAGCTCACCAAGTTGGTGGGTGCAGGCATCAAACGTGGCCAATTCCGCAACGTGGAGCCGCGTCTCGCTGCAACCGTGATCGTCGGTGCCGTGCGCGCTGCGGCTGGAGCCATGGTCGAGAATCCGGATGCCTTCGCGGACGTGCCGATTCCTGCGGCCACGGCCGCGCTCTGCCTGCGCGCGCTCACCGGCAACTGACGAGCTCGCTGGGGCGAGCTCGTCGGTTGCCGGGGGCATGTGTTTCTGCGGGGGTCTGTTCCAGCCCCCCGCCCATCGCGGCATAGCCGCGCTGGGTCCCACCCCCGAGTCGCCTCGCTTCGCTCGTCGGCTCGCCGCTGGCTCGCGGAGAGATGGAGCGAGCGCGTGGAGACCGTGGCGCTGAGTTAGCGTCCGCGTTTGCTCGATCGGGTCTGTTCGAGGCCCCCGCCCATCGCGGCATAGCCGCGCTAGGTGCCACCCCCGAGTCGCCTCGCTTCGCTCGGCGGCTCGCCGCGGCGAGCGCGGTCAGGCGGCGATGGAGGCCGAGCTGAGGTGCGGCAGTGCCACGGCGACGCGGCGCTCGGCGGAGTTCGAGAGGCGACGCACCACCGTCTGTGCGGGACCGAAGCTCCGGTCGAAGATCGTGGCGATTCGCTCGGCCTCCGCGGGTCGGCTGAAGAGGTAACCCTGCATCCGGTCGCAGCCGCGCTCGGTCAGTAGCGCGCGCTGGGACTCGGTCTCGACACCCTCGGCGATCACCTCGAGACCCAGCGCGTGCGACATCGACAGGATCGCGGTGATGATCGCCGCATCTTCCGGGTCGACCATCACGTCGCGGACGAATGAGCGGTCGATCTTGAGCGTGTCGAAGCGGAAGCGCCGCAGGTAGGAGAGCGACGAGAAGCCGGTCCCGAAGTCGTCGAGCGAGAGCCGGAGCCCCAGTGCTCGAAGCGCTCGCAAGTTGGCCTCGACGGTCGCCTCCGCGCGGATCAGTGTTCGTTCCGTGATCTCGAGCTCGATCGAGCTCGGCGCCAGGTCGTGGGCCGCGAGTAGCGTGCGAACGCGCTCCGCGAAGCCGTCGCGCGCGAGCTGCACCGGTGAGAGATTGATCGCGGCGCGGAAGTGCGCCGGCGTCGCGCCGGCAGCGCGCCACTCGGCGAGCTGTGCGCACGCCGCGCGCAGCACCCAATCCCCGATCGGCACGATCAGGCCCGTATCCTCGGCGAGCGGGATGAACTGATCGGGGCCGATCAAGCCGCGCACGGGGTCCTGCCAGCGCAGCAGCGCTTCGGCGCCGACGACGCGCCCGTAGGCGGTTTCGACGATCGGTTGCCAGTGGAGCTGGAACTCGTCGTGCTCGAGTGCTCGCCGCAAGCCCTCTTCCAGCGCCAAGCGCTCGTGGGCCACGGCATTGAGGGTGCGGTCGTAGAACTTGAAGGTGTTGCGCCCCGCGTCCTTGGCGCTGTAGAGCGCCGCGTCGGCGTTGCACATGAGCGCTTCGGGGGTTTCGCCGTCGCGGGGATAGACGGCGAGCCCGATGCTCGCGCACACGACCACCTCGTGGCCTTCCAGGCTCATCGGCTCGGCGAGGGCGGCGAGGATGCGGCGCGCGACGTTGGCGGCGTCCATCGGCTCACGGATCTCGCTCAGCACCACGGTGAACTCGTCTCCGCCCAGGCGCGAGACCGCCGAATCCTCGGGCTCGGCGAGGCGTGACACCGAGTCCGAGCTGCGCACGGCCACGGTGAGGCGGTGCGCGACCTCGCGCAGCAACGCGTCGCCGGCGCCGTGGCCGAGCGTGTCGTTGATGCGCTTGAACTTGTCGAGGTCGAGGAACAGCACCGCGAGCATGCGGCCGTGGCGTTTCGCAGAGGCGACTGCAGTCGAGAGCCGATCCTGGGCGAAGCGCCGATTGCCGAGGCCCGTCAGGCTGTCGTGGTACGCGAGCTTGCGCACGCTGCGCTCGCTCTCGCGCAGCCGCTCCAGCGCATCCGACGAACGCAGCGCGTAACGCACGCGATTCTCCAGCATCACCATACTCATGGGCTTGAGCAGGAAGTCGGTGGCGCCGGCGTTGAACGCGGCGCGCACCGACTCGTTGTCGTTGGCGCCGGTCACCACCAGGATCGGCACGTGCTCGCCGCCGGGCATGGCGCGAATGCGACGGCAGGTCTCGAATCCGCCGATCCCGGGCATGTTGAGGTCGAGCAAGATGAGCCCGTGGCGCTCAGCGCCCCAGAGCTCGAGCGCTTGCTCGCCGGAGCTCGCTTCGTCGACGGCGAAGCCGAACGTGCTGAGTGCCAGCAGCTCGAGCTGGCGCACGGCGGGCTCGTCGTCGACGACGAGGATTCGGGTGTTCGTGGGTTGGCTCTCGCTCGTGGTCATGGGATCACCGAATCGGCTTGGCGCGCGATGCGCGGATTCGTCTGGTCGTCGAAGCAAGCGCAATGCCGCGTCGAGGATGCTGCGCCGGCGGCGCTGCGGCTGTGTGCCCTCGCGCGGTCGGCGTGATCCGGTTGGGCGGCGCTCCAGCAGGAATCGTGCGAAATGGCGCTCGCTGCGTTGCTCTGCGACACGTTGGGCGGCGCGGGAGTCGTCGCGTCGCAACTCGATTTCGAGCGAGTGGCCTCCCGCGATCCGGGACGACTCGTCCCGAGTTGGTTCGGCGTGGGCTTCTTGCCCGACCGTGGGCGTCATCGTGGCCGGCGCCTCGTCGAGCCCCACGGGAATCATTGGCGGGCTTCTGAAGGACTCGCCGCCGCGCGCTCTTCAGTCCGCTCCCTGCGGGCGAACCGCCCTGCCGGGCAGATCGCCCTTCGGATAGAACAGGCATATTCCCCGTTCCATGGAGGCGCGACGATGCTCGACGCTTGGCTCGACGCGTATCGCGATCCGCTCTTCTGGCTCTTTCCGGTGGCGGCGAGCGCCGTGAGCATGGGCGCGTTCGTGATCTTCGCGACGCCGCTCACGGCCATCGCGTGGCTCGATCCGGCGCCGCTCAGGAAGTACCGCATCCAGAACCGCAAGGGCTCGCGGCAGGAGATCGTCGGCCCGTCGATTCGGCTGTGGCTCGCCAACAACGCGATCCAGCTCGCGCTGGTGGTGTTGCTGTGGCCGCTGCTGCGCCACGCCGGCGTCCATGCCGGGCCGCTACCGCCGTGGTGGGTGGTGGTGGCGCAGGTGGTCTTCTTCATCTACCTCGACGACTTCCTCTTCTATTTCATGCACCGCGCGCTTCACGACGGCTGGGCCTACAAGAAGATCCACGCCATCCACCACCGCATGACCATTCCCTGGGCCGTCACCGCCCACTACATGCACCCGGTCGAGTTCCTCGCCACCGCCGCATTGATGCTGCTCGGCCCGCTCGTGCTCGGCGTGCACGTCGTCACGCTGTGGGTGTGGATCGTGTGGCGCCAATGGGAAGCCGCCGAGGGGCATTGCGGCTACGAGCTTCCCGGCTCGCCCACCCACCTCGTGCCGCTCAACGACGGCGCCGTCTACCACGACTTCCACCACGCCAAGATTCGCGGCAACTACGCCGGCTTCCTGAGCTGGGTGGACGGTGTGTTCGGTGATTACTCGCGCGGCTATCTCGACGACCGCGCGCGTCGCGGCAAACGCCCGCCGCCCTTCGTGCGAAGTGCCGGCGCGAGTGGCCCCCTGCACTGACGCACGGCGCTCACGAACGGTGATAGAAGAGCGCCGCCGCTCGCGCGTGCCGGCCCCGAGCGCGTTGTCCGTTCTCGGTTGTGGAGGTTGGAGGAGGGATCAGCGGTGGCGACCAAGGGGAAGAGTGATCGAAGCGGGGCACGTGCGAAACGAGTCCGGACGGCGCATGCGCCCGCGAGGCGTGCAGGCGTGAGGAAACGCGCCGTGACGCGCAAGCCGACGGCAACGACCCAGCCTGCGCCAGCCGTCGAGCCGAGCGGCTGGGATCCGTCGAGCACCGTGGTGGTGGTGAACAGCGCTGCTGCGGGCGGGCGTGTGGGTCGCGAATGGCGCGAGATCGCGCTCGACCTCACGCGGGCGCTCGGCGACGTGCATTTCGTGCTGAGCCGTGCCCCCGGTCATTGCATCGAGCTGGCGAGCGAGGCCGTCGAGCAAGGTGCGCGCACGATCCTCTCGCTGGGCGGCGACGGCACGCACAACGAGGTCGTGAACGGGATCCTGCGCTCGCAAAAGAAGCTCGGCTCGATTCGCATGGGCGTGCTGCCGGCAGGCACGGGCGGCGATTTCCGACGGCTGCTCGAGCACAACGCGTCGGTGGGCGAGGCGGCGCGTGCGTTGCCCACCGCCGCCGAAGCTCCCATCGACGTCGGTCTGATCCGTTTCGTCACCGACGACGGGCGACCTGCCGAGCGCTACTTCGTGAACATCGCCTCGCTGGGAGTGAGCGGCCTCATCGACCGCGCGGTGAATCGGTCCAGCAAGCGCCTGGGCGGCAAGCTCACGTTCTTGCTCGCCACGTTGCAGACGCTGCCGAGCTTCAAGCCGCCCAAGGTGCGACTCTCGATCGACGACGAGCTGGTGGGTGATTTCCGCATCTCGACGATCGCGGTCTGCAACGGCCGGTTCGCAGGCGGAAGCATGAATTTCGCGCCCACCGCGCGGCTCGGCGACGGCCTCTTCGACGTCACCGTGCTGAGCCATGCGCCGCTCCTGCGCTCGATTCCCGAGACCCCCAAGCTCTACGACGGCTCGATCGTGGATTCGGTGCTGTCGGATTGTTACCAAGGCCGCACCGTGAAGGTGGAGCCGCTCGACGAGCGCAAGTCGTACGTGGACATCGATGGCGAGGCGCCGGGAGTCGCGCCCGCCGAGTTCGAGCTCATCCCGCACGCCATTCGGCTCCTCGGCGCGCGCCGCGACGTGCTGTAGGTCGCGTCACACGATGAAGCCGCTGCGCACGGCGTCGCTGCCGCCTCGCCCCAACCTGTGGGCGGCGCTCGGCCCCGGAGTGGTGTGGCTGGCGCTGGCACAAGGCTCGGGCGAGCTGGTGTGGTGGCCGTATTGCGTCGCCAAGTACGGGCTCGGCTTCCTGGCGCTGCTCGCGCCCGCGTGCTTCCTGCAATGGCCGCTCAACGTGGCGATCGGCCGCTACACGGCGTTCACGGGCGAATCCATCTGGCAGGGATTCGTGCGGCTCCATCGCGGCTTCGCGCTCGGGCTGTGGCTCTTGATGGCGGCGTCGTTCCTGTGGTTCGGCGGGTTCGCGTCCGCGGGCGGCGAAGCGATCGCCGCGCTCACGGGCGTGGGCACGCCGGTGACGTGGGGCTTCGTCACCGTCGCCATCTTCTTTCTGGCGCTCATCTTCTCGAAGACCGCGTACACGCTCATCGAGCGCTTCATGAGCGTGGTCGCGATCACCACCGTGGTGGGCC
>CAYUSL010000301.1:0-7725 GCA_964447125.1 uncultured bacterium
GAAGACACCGGCCCGGCGTACCTGGGCGCGGGCTACGGCGCCTACGCGCTCTTCGGCGACGTGCAGAGCCTCTTCTTCGGGCTCGTGAGCGACGGTGTCCAGCGCGGCATCTTCCCCGCGCAGCCCTTCGGCACCTACTTCAAGGACGTGCTCGGCGTGCCCTACTCGGGCGGCTTCTACTCACGCGATTCGTTCCATGCGCTGCGTAGCGCGGGGCCGTGGCTGGCGCGCTGGGAAGGGACGCCGCGCCTGATCTCGTTCTGGGATCGGGTGGTGCTGAACGAGAGTGAGGACAACTTCTCGGGCGGCACCTGGAACATGGCCGGCGTCGATGTGAAGCTCACCGACCACGGCACCGCCACGACCCCGGCGCGCGGCTCGGTGATCCGCACCGGCGATCTCGACTTCACGGTCCTCGGGGTGTCGTTTGCCGCGGAGATCGAAGCACCCGTCCCGCCGGGTGAGATCTACACCGTGGAGCGTGGGTACTGGCGCGGCACCGAGTGGGTGCGAACCGCCGATCCGCTTCCCGGCAGCGTCGCCGTCGATCCCGTCGACGGCCATCCGACGGTGCGCCTCTCGGACGACAACCTCGTCGATCAGGGGCTCGTCACGCCGGGTGTCGCCGGACCTCTCGACTTGCAGTACGCGGTGCGGCTTTACGTGACCAACCCGGGCACGCCGGATCGCGACGGTGATGGCATCGCCGACATCGGCGACAACTGCCTCGCCGTCGCCAACCCGGATCAGGCTGACGCCGACGGTGACGGCCTCGGCGACGCGTGCGACTCGACTCCCAATCCCGACGACGGCGGCGGCGAGAATCCGCCACCGGGAGCGCTCGGTGGCGGCGGCGGTTGCGCGATCGCCCCGGCTAGGAGCGCCGATTCGACCGCTGCACGCGACCTCGCGAGCTCGCTAATGTTCGCTCTCGGCGGCCTCGTCGTCTGCACCCTCGGGCGCAGTCGCCGTCGTGGAACCAGGCTCGTCCAGCTCCACGGGGATCACGAAGCGCGTCT
The DNA here is from genome assembly GCA_964447125.1 of uncultured bacterium. Taxonomy (GTDB): domain Bacteria; phylum JADJOY01; class JADJOY01; order JADJOY01; family JADJOY01; genus JADJOY01. The sequence goes on from CAYUSL010000301.1 coordinate 1,020, forward strand.
GCACGTCGAAGCCCGCTGAATCCGTGAGGCGCGCGCGGGCGGGAACGACACCGTCACTCGGGTCGGCGTCGCCGGCGATCAGGTCGAGCGGGATCGCGGCCGCATAGGTGCCGGGCTCGATCTCCGCGAGTGGCCACGCACGCGGAGAGCGACCCACGGACACGGTCGCGATCGCGGACTCGCTGCCGAGCACGAGGACGTCGAGCTCGCTCGCCCCGGCGCGCTCGCGGATCGCACGTCCGGTGGCGAGGATGATCTCGGCGCGTGGATCGCCCAGCTCGCGGCCCGCGAGCGTGGTGCGGAGCACGCTTCGGGTGACGGTGCGGATGCGATAGCGCGCGGTCACGGCCGGCTGATCCCGTTTCGCCGCGGCTTCCTCGGCGCGCAAGCGTCCGGGGCCGAAGATCGCCGTTCCCGCCGTCGACGCAGCGTCGGGTGCGATCGACACCAGCTCCGAGGGTGGCGAGGGATTCCCTGCGGCGTCGTAGCCGAGCACGGTGTAGTAGCGACGTGTGAGGTCGAAGAAGCCGTGCTCGTCGGGCACCACCGGATCGTCGAAATGGGTGTCCGAGGTGCGTCCCACGAACGAGAAGCGATACGGGAAGCCGTCCGATCGAAAGACGCCGTAGTGGTGGACGACGCCGTTCTCGGGGCGCCACGCCCAGCTCAGCGCGAAGCTGCCGGCGCCTGGCGCGCCGGTGCGGCGCACGACGAGTCCTGCCGGCGGCAAGGGGCGATCGGAATCGGCCAACAGGGCGCCGGGCGCGAGCTCGACCTCCGCGCGCTGCCCGCTCGCGTCGAGCAACCGCGCCGTCAGCATCAGCGGACCGGGGGCGATGCCGGGCGGTATGCGGAAGCGGGCCGCATAGTGGCCGCGTCGCGTTTCGACCAACGGCACCGCGGTTGGGGCGCCGCCGACGAGCACCGATCCTTCCAGCCCAGGAGCGGCGTCGAGGCCGACTTCGACGGGGTCCCAGGGGCCGAGCGGAAGACGGCCAGCGACCGGGACGGCCCACGCGTTGGTGATCGGTTCGAGCTTGCGGACCAGTGCCGGCGGCGCGGCGCCCGGCGTTGCCCACAATCGCGCCGCTTCCTCGCCCAGCCGCGCCGCAGCTTCGCGGGCCGTGGCGATGCGCAGACGCGCGAGGATCGTCGACACGTCATCCAGCGATTCCACGGCGCCGCTCAATTCGCCGGTGCCGATCGCAGTCACGACTCCGGGAGCGTGGTCGGCGTCAGTCGCGCCGTCGCCGCTCGCAGCGACCCGAAGCGTGGCGGTGAGTGTCACCTCGGTGCGCACACCACCGCCGCTTTCCACCGCGCTCAGCTCGGTCGTGACCCGGCCGATGCTCGTGGGTTCCGAGCCTGGCGCACCGCTCGGCTCGACGAGCCGGAAGCCCGCGGCGACGAGCGAACGTGAGAGGGAGGCGACGAACTGATCCCCGATCCCGCTCACGAGCACCGCGTCGCTGCCGGCGCGGGTGACCCAGATGGGTGGCGCAATCGCGAGCGCCGGCGGCGCGTCGAAGAACGGCGGACGCGCGCCGTGGGCGCTACAGCTCGCGAGTGTTAGGGCGATCGCCGCGCCGAGCGCCAGCGAGCGCGCACGGCGAAGCGATCCGGGTGCCCGTCTGCAGCTCCGCCTCACGGCGCCGGGCTCTCCGCGGCATCATCTTCGGAGGTCACATCCACGGCCCCGGTGAACGCCACCTCGCCGTGGACCAGGTACGCGTAGCGCCCCGCCTCGCTCGGTGCGCACAGCGCCGCGACGCCGCCCGGCGGGAGCAGCATCGTGAAGGGGCCGTAGCCGGGCACGGCGTGGAAGGCGCGCCGCTCGGCGCAATCTTCGAGCGGCTCTGGAAGCGCTCCATCGAAGGAGATCGCGATGGCGGACTGGGAGGTGCGATTGAGCCAGAAGATCGGCGCAGCGGGGCTCACGCGCAGCTCGCGTGGAGCGAGCCCGTCGGCGGTGATGACGACGAGCGCGGGGGTGCGCGGGGCGGCGCTGCTCGGCGGCGAGCCGCCGACGGCACCCGACGGGACGAGCATCGCGAGAGTCGCCGCGACCGCGAGCGATCTGGCGTGGGCCGTGCGCCGATCTTGCCTCGGGGATCTCAACGGGCCGCCGTCCCAGGAAACGCGCGGTGCTCGAAGGGCGCCTACCCCCGCGGGTCCTCGCCGTGCCGGCGACCCGCCTCTGACGCGTGCTGCTCCGTCGAACTGCAAACGAGGCTAGATCAGGAATGGGCTTCTTGCACGGACACCGCGGCGCCGCGCACCGGGGTGAATCTCGTCACTTGGCCGCCGGCACCCCGTGGAGGAGCTTGCGTGGGCCGTCGGGGAATCGCACCTGGATCTTGCCAGGGCCCGAGAGTTCCTCGACCACACCCACCCCGAACGTGCGGTGCTCGATGCGGTCCCGCAGCAAGTAGGTCTGCCCGGCTTGGTAAGGCTTGATGGGACGCGAGAGATCGGGCTCGATCCTCGGTGCACCACCAGCGGCGCTCTCGGCCTTGGATGCCTCGCTCTTGGCCTTGGAGCGCTTCTCGGGCTTGGGCGCGCTCTCGGTGGCGGGCGGCGCCGATCCAGGCGGAGAGCGGTGGCGATGCTGAGCGCCGCAGCGCTTGCATTCCACCTTCACGACCTTGTTGCCGACCATCGCCGCGACCACGTGCCAGACCGGGCCGCACTTGCCGCAAACCGATTCGATCTCGTCACCGACTCCGACTGCACGCACCGTGGACACCTCCGATCGATCCTGGGCGATGCGCTTTGCAGCGCCCGGTCGTGTTTGCGTCGTGTTCGCTCGCGCGCTGGTACTATTCGGTGTGGCGGCCGTGGTCAAGCCTGGGGGCCGGTGCTCATGATGGTGCGACGCGTGTTGCTGCTCCTGGGCTTGGGCTACGCGCTCCTGTGCGTGGCCGTGAGTCAGCGGTACCGGGCGATGCTCTATCCCGCGCCGGCGGAGGATGCGACACCGCTTCCGGTCGGCGCGCGGATGGTGACGCTGAGCGCTGCGGACGGTGCCACGGTGAACGCCGTCGAGCTTCCAGCGCCGCCCGGCGGCTGGATGGTCGTTCACTTCCACGGTAACGGGGAGGTGATCGGCAGCCACTTCGATCTGGCGCGCGATCTCGCCCGTCACGGGTTCGGGACGCTGCTGGTCGAGTACCGCGGCTACGGTCGCTCGCGAGGCGCGGGCCCCTCGACCGAGGACGGTCTCTACGCCGACGCGAGCGCCGCGCTCGATCACCTCCTCGGCGAGGGCATCGGGCCCGAGCGCGTGGCGTTGTGGGGCTTTTCGCTCGGCACGGGTGTCGCCTCCGAGATGGCGCGCCGGGGGCGTGGTGCACGGCTGATCCTCGAAGCACCGTACACGTCGATTCCCGCCGTGGGCCGTCACCTCCATCCGTGGATCCCCGCAGGTTGGGTGCTCGGCGATCGCTTCGACAACGCGTCCAAAGCGCCGTCGATCCGCGTTCCGACGCTGCTCGTGCACGGCGATGGAGATCGCGTGATCCCCACGGCGATGCCGGAGCGCTTGCGTCAGCTCTTCCCGAACGTGCAGCTCGTGGAGATCGCCGGCGGTGGCCACGCTGACTTGTTGGCTCACGAAGGGGACTGGCTCTGGCGCACGCTCGTGGACTTCATCGAACGCGGCAACTCGCCGGTGCTGCGCCGAACGTTGCCCGCGAAGCGGCATCGCTGATGCGCACGCGCCGGCGTGTCCGTGGCTCGCGCGTTGCGTCCGTGCTGGCGATCGCGATCCTGGGATGTGTCGCGAGCTGCGGTTGGTTGGTCTATCCCGCGCCCGCGACGGATGACCGACCGTTGCCCGCGGGGGCACGGGTTCTCGATCTCGTCGCGTCCGACGGCGTGCCGGTACACGCGATCTGGCTCGCCAGCGATGCGGTGGTCCGAGGCGACTCGACCGTCGCTGCGCCGGATTCGTCGAGGGTGATCGTCTACTTCCACGGCAACGGCAACGTCGCTGGCGACGCGCTGGGGCTCGCGCGGCGTGTGAACGATCGCGGCGCCGCGATGCTGCTCGCCGAATACCGCGGCTACGGCCGCTCGCACGAGGGCTCGCCCTCGGAGGACGGCCTCTACCGCGATGCCGATGCCGTGCTCGCGTTCTTGCGCGGCGAGGGGATCGGTCCCGAGCGCACCGTGCTGTGGGGGTATTCGCTGGGTAGCGGCATCGCCACCGAGATGGCCGTCCGCGGCCAGGCGGCGCGGTTGGTGCTGCAAGCGCCGTTCACGTCGATCACGGGCGTGGGCGAGGCGCGCTTTCCGTGGGCGCCTGTGCGCCTTTTGATCTGGGATCGTTACGACAACTTGGGCAAGGCCCCGCGAGTGACCGTGCCCACGCTCGTGGTCCACGGCGAGGACGACGAGATCGTTCCTTTCGAGATGGGGGCCACGCTCGCCAAGACGATCCCCAACGCCGATCTCCTCGCCGTGCCCGGTCTGACCCACGGTGGCGGCAAGGAGTTCGCGTGGGTCCTCGACCGCATCCTCGACTTCGCGCTGGGGTGAGCCGCGCTGCGAGCCGGCCCGCCTCACGGCAGACAGAGTCGGTCGAGGGAACCGATTTCCGGGTGCTGGCGAACCTGGTCGATCGCCGCGGCGACCAACTCGACGAGGTCGCTGCCACGCCCCGCGGGTTGTTGCTCGTACCAGCGAGCGGCTTCGGCCGCTTCGAGGCCCCCGGCTTGCTGATGTGGGCGGCGCTCCTCTGCCGAGGACTTCTCGCTCGATGCGGCGCCAGATCGACTCCCACGGCTTGCGTCGATTCGTCCCGGCTCGTGAGCTGGGCGGCGCGGACGACCTCGTCGAAGAACCGCTTACCCGCGCCGTGCGCCACGAGCCGATCGTGGCTCTTGCTGGGCATGCTCGCGTCGAACTTCGGCTCCTCGATGTCTGTGGCGAGGAGCCACCGGAGCAGGAGACTCTGGTCAGGCGCTCGCAGAGCTGGCCCGCGCTTCGGATGCTGCAGAGGTGGATGAATAACGTGCCCTCGAGGAGCCCCGCGGGCGGGATCGAGGGGTGGCCGACCTGGCTGTGATCGTGCCGTACCCGGTCGCTCGATCGTCGTGGCTGCCGGCTTCACGGATCGGAGTGCGCTGTCGCTCCGTCGCGCGACTGCGCGGCGCTACGCGAACGCAGTAATACCAGTCGCTGTACCGGGTGATTCCCCGGTCGCGGGCCATTGTCGTAGGATCGGATCACGCTGCCGGCGACAGGCTGTCGATCAGCTCGCACGCGCGATCCGGCGGCCGACGGGGGGCTCGTTGCGTCGTCTCAGCTCGTTCGGCGTCACTTTTTTCGTCGTTCCATGCCTCCTCGCCATCGCGCCCTCCCGGGCAGCGCACGCCGACGGCGATCTCGACCCGGCGTTCGACGGCGACGGTAAGAAAACGGTCGCGTTCGACATCGGCCCGCTCAAGTACGACTTCGCCTACGACGTGACCGAAGTTCCGAACGGCCGCCTGGTGGTCGTCGGGGGCGCGGAGGTTGGTACCGGCAACGAGGACTTCGCATTTGCGGTGCTCGGTGCCAACGGAGCGCTCGACAACAGCTTCTCGCTCGATGGCAAGCAGACGCTCGCGTTCAACGTGGGGCCTTCGGGTCAGCGCGACGACGCGGGCACCTCGGTCATCGTTCAGCCGGACGGCAAGATCCTCGTGTGCGGCAGCGCGGAATCCTCGACTGGCACTTATCGCCTGGTTGTTGCTCGCCTGCTGCCGAACGGCGAGCTGGATGCCGACTTCGGGAACGCCGGCGAGGTCCTGATCGTGCCTTACGGCGTCAGCTCGGTGGACAAGCGCGCATGCGGCGCGATGGTGCTCCGCAAGAACGGCAAGATCGTGTTGCCCTTCTCGAGCGGCACCGGAACCACCGCCGGCATCGTCCAGCTCGAGGACGACGGCGACTACGATCCCGCGTTCTCGGACGACGGCATCTCCGACCTGCTCAACTGCACGAATGCCGCGACCCAGTGTTACCTGTCGGGGGTGATCGAGCTCGCCGACGGCAAGTTCATGGCCCTCGGCACGAAGTGGACGGGGTCTCAGTACGACCTCCTCTTCGGTCGGTACACGAGGACGGGGCAACTCGATACCACGTTCAGCGGTGACGGCCAGCTCACGATCACCTATCCCACGGTGACGACGAACGACACGCCGATCGCCGCGGCCGTCGATCACTCGGGACGGCTCGTGGTGCTGTTTTACGCACTGGGCGCGGGCAACCACTACGTCGTGACGCGGATCACCTCCGCCGGCGAGGTGGACGCGTCGTTCGGCGCGAGCGGCTTCAGCACCGTGGATCTCGCGGACCCGCCCGCCAGCCAGACCGTGAACGGCCTCATCGTTCAAGGGGACGGCAAGATCCTCGCGGCGGGCTACTACTACGACTCGGCCAAATCGGAGTCGGACTGCGGAGTCGTCCGTTTCACGGCCGATGCCAAGGCGCTCGACGTCGGATTCGCGCTCGGCGGTCGGCGCCCAATCGATTTCGGCGACGAGATCGAGCAGTGCTTCGGAGCCAAGTCGATCGCGGGGCGCCCGGTCGTGGTCGGTTTCGCCCAGCCGGGCAGCACCCAAGACATGGCCATCGCGCGCCTGACGAGCACGCACGTGTTCGCGGACGGGTTCGAGAGCGGTACCACGTTCTTCTGGCCGGTGACTGCTCCCTGAAGCGT
>CAYUSL010000302.1:0-7702 GCA_964447125.1 uncultured bacterium
CGGCGTCCACCAGCATCTTGGTGACGTAATCGACGGTGAGCTGGCGCATGGCTCCCAACGTCCCCCGCAACTTTTCGCGGCCGAGCACAGCGATCGTACCCGCGCGCGCGAGGTCGAGCAATCGAGCCCCGACTCGGCGAGGTGTGAGCGCGATCGAAGTCGGCTGCTCGCAGCCTGCGGTCCGTTCGCAGTATCGTGGCCGATGCGCGCCGTACGACGGCGTCGGTGCGATGGACGATCAGGCCTTCTCGCTGGTTCGCAGGCTCGTGCGATGGCGCGGCTTCGCGCTCGCCGTCGGTGCGGCCCTCAACGCCGCACTGGTGTGGGAGTGCAATCCCGAGAGCGATGTGATCGCGATGGTGCTGTTGGCTCTGGCCGCGTCACTTTCGCTCTTCGGTCTCGGCTGCTGCGTTACAGGCAAGACTCCGATCACGCCGACGCAGCTTCTCGGCGTGGCATGGGCATCGTGGGCGTTTCCGATGCTGGTGTTCGCGTTGCTCTTCTTTCACCACTGAGCACCAGGACCGAAGCGTCAGAGCGCCGGTGCCCGCAACGCTCGTCGTTGCGCTGGATTGTCTCTGCCGTTCGTGGGATGAGTTGCGTGCCAGGTGGTCGCATCTGGCGTGAGGTCCAGCGTCGAATCGTTGCCGAGGTGGAGCCATGCCGATCGTCGATGTGGAGATCGTGGCGCGCGACGAGGGCGTGGTGCCATCGCGTGCAGCGTCGATGTTGGCGGACGCGCTCGGCCTTCTGTTCGGCGCGCCCCGCGGTCACGTCTGGGTCCGGCTTCGATACCTATCAGTGGATCGCTACGCGGAGAATGGCGGCGCGATCGAGCCCGAAGATTGGCCGGTCTTCGTGAACGTGCTCCACGCCCGATTGCCGGAGGTCAGCGTGCTCGCCACCGAAGCCGCGGAGATCGCTCGCGTCGTGGCCGACGTAGTCGGTCGCCTCGCGAGCCAGGTGCACGTCCAATACCTGCCGCCAGCCGCAGGACGGATCGCGTTCGGCGGCGTGCTGCGCTAGAAGTGTGTCGGGAAATCCGTTCCCGACACACTTCTAGCCTCGCCGAAGGCGAGGATCGGCGAGCGAACGCGAGCCGACTTGGGGGTGGGGCCCCGAAAAAGTCACGCCTTTTTCGGGGCGGGGGTCTGGAACAGACCCCCGGGGGAACATCAAGCTAGGAGCCTGTCGGCGTGCGAAGCACATTCTCCGACAGACTCCTAGCGGTCCTCTCTGACTCACCTCGCGGAGGCGTGGATGCCGAGCGCCCAGCACTTCATCCTGTACGTCGCCGATCCCGAGCGCAGTCGAGCCTTCTACAGCAGCGTGCTGGCACGCGAGCCGCGCCTGCACGTCCCCGGAATGACCGAGTTCGAGCTTGCGCCCGGCGTCATCTTGGGGCTGATGCCGGAGCGCTCGATCGCCGCACTCCTCGGGCCCGCACTCCCGGATCCGAGCGCCGGTGCTGGCGTGCCACGCGCAGAGCTCTACTTGGTGCTCGAGCGCCCCGAAGAGCACCACGCGCGCGCCCTCGCGGCGGGCGCCACCGAGCTGAGCGCGATGCTGCGACGCTCCTGGGGGCACGATGCTGCGTATTCACTCGACCCCGACGGCCACGTGCTGGCGTTCGCCCGCGCGGCCAACGCCGGCTCCGAGTAGCGCTCGGCGATCCGCTACGGGGGGCTGACGAGATCGGCGCGGTGGAAGAGGGCGGCGAGGCCGCCCGCGCCAGCGAGCGCCGCGGCGCCGCCTTCGTCGCGGTCGAGGATGGCGAGCACGCGCCGCACCTCGCCGCCTGCTTCTCGGACCGCATCGGCGGCGAGCTTCGAGGAGCCACCGGATGTCACCACGTCCTCGAGGAGCACCACGCGATCGCCGGTGCGGAAGGCGCCTTCGACGCGCTTGCCGAGACCGTGTCCCTTGGCCTCCTTGCGCACGAAGAAACCGCGCAACCCGCGCCAGCGCGGATGGGACGCGGCGTGAACGAGGCAGGCGCTCACCAGTGGCACGGCGCCCACGGCCATTCCGCCCACGGCGTCGATCTCATCGGGACCGAAGCTCTCGTCGAGGAGATCGAGGAGTAGCCGTCCCGCGAGGCTCAGACCCTCGGGCAGCATGAGCGTGACGCGTGCATCCACGTAGAGGTCGCTTTGCTTGCCGGAGGCGAGGGTGAATTCGCCCCAGCGCACGCTGTGCTCGAGCAAGAGCGCGCGCAGTCGCTGGCGCGCCTCGGTGGATGCGGTCTGCATGCGGGAACGAGCCTCGAAAGCCTGCGAGGGGGCGCGAGACTAGCACGCGCTCAACGGCTATGATCGACGCACGGCGTCAACTCGCTCCCACGAGGCCAAGCTCATGCCGCACACCGCGAACGTGGATCGGATCTCGCTCGAAGAGCTTTGCGAGGAAGAGGAGTACCTGGTCGAGACCCAAGATCACTGGACCCTGGTGATCACCCGATACAAGCCGAAGAAGGTGACCTTCGACCAGCCCCTCCAGGGCGTGCCGTTCATGCTCGTGCACGGCTTCTCGCAGAATCGCCACGCCTGGACCTCGGGCGAGTTCGTGAAGAACATGGCGTTCTTCGGCGCGGACATCCACGTCGTCGAGCTGCGTGGGCACGGCAAGAGCTCCACCGCCCTTCAGTACCGCCGGCATCGGCGGGATGGCCGCCCGCTGCCGGGCGACGTCCACTGGGCGTGGGACGTCGACAGCTACTTCATGTTCGATCTGCCGGCAGCGATCCGCGAGGTGAAACGCAAGACCGGCCGCCGCAAGCTCATGTACGTCGGCCACAGCATGGGCGGCATGCTCGGTTACGGGCTGGCGTCGTGGCAGCAGGAGGACTTTCTCGGCCTGGTCACCATCGGCGCGCCCAGCGACATCGGCCGCGGCTTTCCGCTCATCCAGCTTCTGGCGCTGGCCGACCTGCTCGGTGTGCCCACCGTGGATGCGTTGCTCTGGGAGCTGAATGCCGCGCGCAAGCTCGGTCACCGCACCCGGCGCGCCCTCGCCGATTTGGTCGAGTCCTTGCCGATCGTGCCCGAGACCGTCGCGGATCGGCTCGCGCCGGGTGCCGAGCCGCAACCGCTCAAGTTCCAAGTGGTGCCGGTCGACGTGCTGCTGCGCACGGTGCAGAAGTTCTTCAACCGTCCGGGCACGCTCTTGGGTGGGATTCCCAAGTACATCCCGCTCATGTGGAATCCCGAGCGCGCCAATCCCGACCGCATCAAGTCGTTGCTCAACATCGGTGGCGGGCCCGAACCGCGTGCGGTCGTGCGTCAGTTCGCGCGCTGGATCCGCAAGGACGAGCTCAAGTGCTACAAGCTCAACTACGACTTCAAGAAGAACTTCGACAAGATCGAGATCCCGGTGGCGATCGTCTTCGGTGATCAGGACCGGATCGCCGATCTCAAGAGCACCAGCAGCATCTACAAGAACGCGCGCAGCAACTACCTGCTGTGGCGGCCGGTGAAGGGCAACAGCCACATCGATCTCACGATGGGGCACGACATCCGGCAGATTTGTTACGACATCAAGAACCTCGCCGATTACGCGCTCAAGCATCAGCACAAGGAGCCGAGCTTGCCGCGCGTCGACGAGCCCGCGCGCGCCGCCGGTTGAGGCGGCGATTGAGCCCGTCCCGCACGCTGGCGACGGCTCAGCCGGCGCGCGCCAGTTCCGTGATCTCTTCGAGGAGCGCGAGCTGCGGTTCCAGGGTCTCGACGCTGCTCGTGAACTGAGCCTCGAGGACGAGCTCGTCGGCGCCCAGCGCACGCGTTGCATCGAGGTCGGCGCGAAGCTGGTCGCGGTCGCCGACGAAGATCGGCCGCCAGTCGCTGGCGATGGGCTTCGCCGTCACGTGCAGGTTGGCGCGTACGATCAGCTCGAGCGTCGCCGGATCGCGCCCCAGCGCCTCGGCGCGGGCGCGGATGCTCGCCCACATCTGGCGCATCCCTTCGACCGGGACTCCCGCGGGGTTCCAGCCGCTACCGTGCTTGGCGACCAGTTCCATCGCTTCGGGAGTGAAGGCGGCGAAGTAAAGCGGCGGGTGGGGCTTCTGCACTGGCTTGAGCGGCATCACCGAACGCGGCACGGTCACGTGCTCGCCCTGGAACTCGACCGGGTCGGTGGTCCAGAGCGTGCGCAGGGCCTCGACGTATTCGGCGGAGCGGCGCACGCGGCCACGCATGGGGACGCCCACGGCCTGGAACTCGTCGGGTGACCAACCGTTGCCGAGGCCGAGCGCCACGCGCCCCTTCGAGAGCACGTCGAGTGTCGCGATGCGCCGAGCCAGCACCACCGGGTTGTAGAAGGGCAGGTTGATGACGCTGGTGCCGAGCCGCGCCCGCGTGGTGTGCGCCGCAACGAACGTGAGCGTGTCGAGGGCGTCGAGCTCGCGCTGGAACTCGACGGGGAGCGCACCGTCCTTGCTTCCCGGGTAGGGCGCCTGCGGCGCCACCGGCCAGAGCAGCCGTTCGCCCACCCACAAGCTCGCGATCCCGAGCTCCTCGGCGCGCGTGGCGGACCGGACCAGCGCTTCGGGGCCCGCGACGATTCCATGCTGTGGCAGCGTCCAACCAATGCGCATCTCGGGCCTCACTTGGAAGCGACGCGCGGCACGCACCCAGCCTGATGGAAGGGCTTGCCGTCGTGATCGAGGATTTCGAGCTTGCCTTCGAACGGCGAGATGTCCTTGTACTCCCTCGCGATGATGGTGCAGTCGTCCATCACGAAGACCACGTCCTTGATGGTGCTCGTGCCTTCCTGGTGGAACGAGATTCCGAGAACTTGTTGCGCGCCATCGGGAGCGTGGAGTTTTTGAGCCCCGAGGCCCCAGCGCGACAGCGTCCGGCCACAGCCGGACGAGACGAATGCCGATCCCGCCAGCGCGGCGACGGCGAACGAGACGGCGAACGGAAGAGTGATCCTGCGCATGTGAACCTCTTCGGAAATCAGCCGGGTGTCGATGTTAGCCGCTCGCCAGCAGCGAGCCGGTGGGTTGCTGGGTCGACGCGGAGACGAAGCCGCGAGAAGACACCGGTCAGAGGTGCGCTCGTAGCGCATCTTGCCTCTCGATCGGCCGGTGCCGTTGCGCCGGCGCGGGAAGTTGCTTCGCCGGCTTCGCGCTGGCAACCGCCGCGTTCGGTCGCTCGACGGTGTTAGTTTGCGTCGCTCACGCGTCGCATCTCGCGCCCGACTCGTTCTCATGACGTCGATCCAACATCGGCAGCGCCTGCGCGCCGGCATCTTGTCGGTGGTGGTGAGCGTGGTGCTCTTGGCCGCCAAGCTCGCCGCCTGGATCCTCACGGGCTCCACGGCCGTGCTGTCGGATGCGCTCGAGAGCATCGTGAACGTGGTGGCCTCGAGCTTTGCGCTGTTCGCGCTGGTGGTGGGCGCGCGGCCGGCGGACCGCGATCATCCCTACGGTCACGGAAAAGCCGAGGATTTCTCGGCCGGCGTCGAGGGCGCGCTGATCGTGGTCGCCGCGGTGCTGATCCTGGTCAAGGCCGTGCCCGAGCTCGGGCATCCGCACGCCGTCGAGAATCTCGACAGTGGCCTCGGGATCGTGGTGGTTGCGGCGCTGGTGAACCTGCTGGTCGGCATCTTTCTGATTCGCCAGGGACGTCGCACGCATTCGGCCGCGCTGATCGCCGATGGCCAGCATCTGCTCACCGACGTGGTCACCACCGTTGCCGTCGTGGTCGGGCTGGTGCTCGTGCGCGTCACCGGTCGCCTGTGGTTCGACCCGCTCACGGCGGGACTGGTGGCGCTACAGATCCTGGTGTCGGGAGTGCTGATCGTGCGGCGCTCCGTCGGGCACCTCATGGATGAAGCAGACCCGGCGTTGGTGTCGCGTCTCCTCGCCGTGCTTCACGATCTACGCCAGCCGGGCTTGCTCGAACCGCATCGCTTGCGGGTGCTGCGCCAGGGTCGCGAGCACCACATCGACCTGCACCTGGTGGTGCCGAGGTTCTGGTCGGTCGAGCGCGCCCACGCGCTGGAGCGAACGCTCGGCGAAGACATCCTCGTGCGGCTCGGCGTTGCCGGCGATGCCATCGTCCATCTCGATCCCTGCAATCCTCATTGCTGCCATTCGTGTGCGCTCTCCGACTGTGGGGTGCGCAGCGCGCCCTACGAAGGCGATCGGGAGTGGTCGATCGCGTCGATCACCGGTCCCCCGCCCTGGGTCGACATCGCTTCCACGCACGGTTGATCGGCCGGTGCCGAGTCTCCTTGCGATCGCGGCGATTGGCGGCGTTTTCGGTGCTATGGCAACCTGATCCGGATGAGCCATCCGTTTCCGGAACCGAGCGCCGACGTGCTCGCGGCGATGGAGCACCACCGCGAGGTGGTGCCGTTCGGTCCCGTGTTCGCGTGGGTCACACCCACCGGCCGCTGCAATCTCTACTGCACGCATTGCCCGATTCGTACCGCGCCCAAGATCCCCGACGATGCTCCCGACATGCCGCCCGAGCTGATCGAGCGCATCGCCCGCGAAGTCGTGCCCACCCTCGAGACCGTCAAGATCGGCGGCAACAACAACGGTGAGGCGGTGCTGGCGCGGAACTTCGACGACTTTTACGCGCGCATTCAGCGGCCTGGCTTGCGGCCGTGGATCATCACCAACGGCACGTTGCTGACGACGGACCAGATCGAACGACTCGCGAGCGCGGGAGCGGTCATCGATTTCTCGATGGACGCCGCCACGGAGAGCGGGCACAAGCGAATCCGCGGGCGCGGCTTCGACGCCCTCGTCACCAGCATTCAGCGCGCCGTGGAAGCACGTGATCGTCACGCGTCCACGGGCGCCCAGGTGTGGGTCTCGCCGACGGTATTCCTCGACAATCTCCACGAGATGCCGGAGGTGGTGCGCATGGCCGTCGCGCGCGGCCTCGACGGCGTGCGCATCTCGAACCTGATCCCGCAAACGGAGGCCCAGCGGTATCAGTCGCTCGTCTACCACCGCTCCGAATCCAATGGTGTCTTCGACGAATGCCGTCGTCTCGCCGAGGGCTCGCGGCTCACGCTCGTCACCCCCGAGCCGTTCGAAGCCCCGCCGATGAAGACCAACAGCAAGATCAAGCTCGAGGTTCCGGCGCGAGCCGACTGCATCCATCCGTGGACTTCGGTGAGCATCGACGAGAAGGGGTTGGTCCACCCGTGCTGCGTGTCGGACCAGGTGCTGGGCGATCTCAATCGGCAATCGTTCGCCGAGATCTGGAACGGCCGGAAGTACCGCACACTCAGGCGCCGCGTGAACTCGCCGTACCCACAGCTCTATTGTCGGCGCTGCATGCTGCGGGGCTCGAGTGGCGCCACGCTGTCGCCGGCGGCCAAGGATCAGGATCTGCTTTCCGGGATCGGCATGTCGCGCGCCATCGATCCGGTGCAGTCGCTGATCTTCTTTCTGATGCAGCGTGCGCAGACCTCGAAGCTCGCCAAGGCGGCGCTTCACGGCCTCTTGTGGTCGCTCGACATGCGGTAGTGCGGACACGGGCACGGCACGACGCGGACTTCGTTGATCGAGTGTTCCGCGGCCGGTCTCCCCGCAGAAGTTCCATCTCTCCGCGCGCCAGCGGCGCGCCGCGAGCGAAGCGAGTGACTCGGGGGTGGGCCCCGACGCGGCTTTGCCGCGACGGGCGAGGGGCTGGAACAGACCATATGGATCGACCGGCTCCGTCTCGTAGCCTCCCGGTGA
>CAYUSL010000303.1:0-7698 GCA_964447125.1 uncultured bacterium
CCCTTGCGCGCGAACATCTTGGTCGCGGCATCCGAGATGGCGGTGCGCTTCTCCTCGGTGATCGCGGCGCTCACGAGCGATTCGGCTCCCCCCGCCCCGTCGTCGAGAAGCGGGTTGATTGACGAGTCAATCGAGAGTACGTACGGCGGGTCTGCGCTGTCAAGGAACCGAGGATCGTCGGCGACGGTTGCACGACGCGGAACGAGAACGTAGCTTCTTTCGCCACGTCCACTCACGCCTGGAGGGAATCCCGATGCGTCGACTCGTCCCCGTGCTGGCCGCGCTTGTGCTGTTGAGCGTCGCTTGCGACAAGATGCAGAACCCGTTCTCCCGCGCCCCCAAGGTGGACGCGCGCTTTCTCGACTACGGTCCCGAGCCGGCTGGTTACCAGGACGTGGTGCGCAGCAGCATCGAGGCGCAGGTCACGGCCCCCGACGTCCTCAAGAACGTGGAGATCGGCGAGGCCAAGAAGGCGTCCTACTTCCCGCCAGCTCTGAATTCCGGCTCGGGACAACCGATCGAGTACCTGGGCTGGAAAGTCGAGGCGAAATACACCGTCGCCAGCCCCGCGGGCGGAGTCTCGATCAATCGTCGCGTGTTCTTCTTCAACAACAACGAAGTCGTGGCCATCGAAAAGGCCGCCAGCAACGCCATCCGTTGACGCGGCCACGCCTTCGTGGCGCGTGCGGATCGCCGTGGCGAGCGCGAGCCCGGTGGATTACCCTCGCCCGCCGACGGCTGGTCTGTGCTTCGTCGCCATGACTCCCGAGGACATCCGATGACCGAGCTCGTCCATTCAACCCAGCTCGAGGCCGCGCGCGCCGGCGTGGTCACGCCGGAGATGGTGCGCGTCGCCATTCGCGAGGCCACGCGCCCCGAGGTCGTTCGCGAGGAAGTCGCACGCGGCCGGCTCGTGATCCCCGCGAACAAGCGACACCTCGCAGGGAGCTCGGGTGACACGTCCACATGCGCAGACGCCAGTCTCACGGCGTCGGGACTTCCGTTCCACGGCCTGCCTTACCCTTCGGTCGCAGCGGGCCATCCGGGTGCCGGTGAGCAGGACCGGTTGTGGGTGAATCAGACGGTTACCCAGCGCGCCGCCGAGCTCGCCGACGACTCGTTCCTGATCGGCCAGCGGGCGCCGAAGCGGCTCGATCCGATGGGAATCGGACGCGCCGTCAGCACCAAGATCAACGCCAACATCGGCGCGAGTCCCGTCAGCAGCTCGACCGCGGAAGAAGTCGAGAAGCTGCGATGGGCGCAGCGCTACGGCGCCGACACCGTCATGGATCTCTCGACGGGCGGTGACTTGCGCGCGTGCCGCCAGGCAATCCTGGATCACTCCACCGTGCCCATCGGTACGGTGCCGATCTACAGCATGATCCAGGGCCGCTCGATCGAAGAGCTGACCTACGACGACATCCTCCGCGAGATCGAGGCACAGGCCCGCCAAGGGGTCGACTACTTCACCATCCACGCTGGGCTGTTACGCGAGCATCTGGCGCTCGTGGCGCCACGGGTCACGGGTATCGTCTCGCGGGGCGGCTCGTTGCTCGCGAAGTGGATGATCCACCACGGCCGGCAAAATCCGATGTACGAGATCTTCGACGAGATCTCGTCGATCATGCGCGAATACGACGTCACCTACTCGCTGGGTGATGGCCTGAGGCCTGGCTGCCTCGCCGATGCCAGCGACCCGGCTCAGCTCGCGGAGCTGCGCGTCCTCGGTGAGCTGGTGCAGCGTGCCCGGGAGGCCGGAGTCCAGGTGATGGTCGAAGGCCCCGGGCACGTGCCGCTCAACGAGGTCGCCGCCAACATCGAAATGGAACGGCGCATCTGCGATGACGCACCCTTTTACGTGCTCGGCCCCCTCGTGACCGACGCCTTTCCCGGCTACGACCACATCACGAGCGCGATCGGCGCAACCGAAGCCGCGCGAGCGGGCGCGGCCATGCTTTGCTACGTCACCCCGAAAGAGCACGTCGGGCTACCGAAGCCTGAGGACGTGAAGGCCGGATGCGTCGCCTACAAGATCGCCGCGCATGCCGGCGACCTCGCTCGCGGCATGCCGGGCGCGCGCTACTGGGACGACGACCTCAGCCGCGCCCGCGCCGCCCTCAACTGGCCCAAACAGTTCGAGCTCGCGTTCGACGGCGAGACCGCGCGCGCTTTCCACGACGCGGACCTCCCAGTCGATACGGATTTCTGTGCGATGTGCGGCCACGACTGGTGCAGCATGCGGATCTCGAAGGAGATCGAGGCGTTCGCTAGCGGAAAGGACGACGAGTTCCAGCCTGCGCGGCGTGCCGCTCGCTCCCCCGCGGCACCGCGCAACGACCTCGCACAGCTCGGTCGGCGCGGGGACAAAGCGGCATGCCACTCCGACCACGTCCCGGACGCCGATGCCGCACGGCTGCTCCAGCGTTCCGTCCGAGCGGGCGCACCCGAGGTCACTGCGTCGCGCTGATCTGGGTCGGTGCCGCGCCCTGGGACCACGGTCGGTACCAGGGCGCGGATGCCGCGCGCCTCAGGCTGCAGCGTCCTGCGGCGGCAGGCTCTCTCGTGCCGCCGGCGGCAGGGCCCGCCTGAGCGCGGCGGCGATGCTCCGCATCTCACGCGGCCCGAGAGGCGGATGCACTGGCAGGTAGATCTTTCGCGCCATCAGATCTTCGGCATTGGGCGCAGCGAGCGCGAGGTCCGGGTAGGGCTTCAGGTTCGACAGACACTCGACGTAGCCGGGATAGAGATCGACACCCTGGCGCAGGCACTCCGAGATCACCCGCTCTCTCTCCCCCACGGGCACCCGCACCACGTAGTTGAGGAAGATGTCCCAGTCGTCGGGGCCCAGCGCAGCCGGCGGCTCGATCGGTAGGTCGCGCGTCAGCTCGCGCAGGTAGCGCGCGTTCTCGCGCCGTGCGCCGTTGTCTGCTGCCAAGGTGTCGAGTTGCGGCAGCGCCACGGCTGCCTGGAAGTTGGCGAAGCCTTCGAAGAGCTCGCGCGGGCGTCCCGCAGGGAAGCGCTCCTCGTCGTCGAGCTTCACCAAGAGCTTCTGCATCACGTCGAGCCGCAGCCGATCGAGCCAATAGATCGGCCAGAATCCGCCGAGCGAGAAGACTCGCGGATGGGTGAGAAAGCTCGTGGCCATCGCCGTGACGAACCGCTTGAGCAGCGTGGCCGTGGACGGTCCGATACGGCCGAGCGCATCGAGCTCGGCCTCGAGCCGCTTCGCCAGCTCGTCGTCGTCGCACAGCACAGCACCGCCGTCGAGGGCGTTGAGGTTCTTGTAGAGCGAGAAGCTCATGATGCTCGCGTCACCGAGCGAGCCGAGCGGCTTGTCGCCCCAGAAGCCGCCGATGCCGTCGGCGGCGTCCTCGATCACCTTGAGCCCGTGGCGATTCGCGACGTCGAGCGTCGCGCGCACGTCGGCGGGCCGCCCGTGCATGTGCGTCATGAGAACGAAGCGAGTCTGGGGCCCGATCCGGCGCTCCATCTCGCGCGGATCCATGTTGTAGGTGTCGCGCTCGACGTCGACCAACACCGGTTGGAAACCGGGGATCAACAGACTCCAGAGGATCACGCGGCACGTGTAGGCAGGCATGAGCACTTCGTCGCCCGGCTGTCCGCCCAGCGCCTTGAGCGCGACGAGGATCCCCTGGCGTCCCGAAGCCGTGAGGAACGCGTGCTTGCGCCCGGCGATCTCGGCCACGCGCGCACGGAACAGCTCGGACTCGGGGCCGTGGTGCACACGCCCAGAAACCAGCGCCCGAAACCCCGCCCACCACGCGGCAGGCGGAAAGTAGACCTTGGCTCGCGGAATCTTGAGGTCTGTCATCGTCTCGTGGCTTCCCGGGAGCGCCCACGGCTGGCGCGGTTCGAAGCGGACACTATAGCAACCGGTCCACGTTCGCCGCGCTCGACGCACGCGAGCGCGGCAATCGTGTGCGTCGAGCGCGTCACAGCGATTGGAGGGCGCGCAGGTCGCCCACCGACCAGCGCTTCGCAGGCGTCTCGAAGAAGCGCTCGATCAGGTCGTAGTCCTTGCGGCAGCAGCCCTTGCAGCGCTTGGTTTCCTCGAAGCCCAGCGTGCGTGCCCGTGCCACCACCGCGGGCAATCCTTCGCGCACCGCGCTGCCGATCGGCAAGTGAAACTCACAACACGCCGACACGGTTCCGTCCGGCAAGACCGCGAGATGCCCGAGCGTGGGCACACCGCAGAACTCGAGGTTGGTCTGCCGCGTGAAGTAGGTTCGGAGCTTGTCGAGGTACTTGCGGTCGCTCACGAAGACGTCGGACCACTGCGTTGCCAGGAGATCGAGCTCCGCCATCAGCGCCGGCACCGCGCTCACGTCGGGCTTGAGCTGAGGAATGCAGTTCGACTGGAAATTGACGCGGTCGACGCCCAGCGCCCGCATGTCGAGTGCGAATCGTTCGAGCTCGACGTGGTTGCGCTTGCCGATGACGCAACTGACGTAGACCCGCGCCGCACGACGCTCGGCGAGGAACGTGCGCATGCCGTCGAGCGCACGCTGGTAGTTGCCGTGGCCACGGATGCGGTCGTGCTCGGCCTCGATTCCGTCGATCGAGAAGATCACGCCGCGGGCGCAGCGATCGATGGCGCGGGCGAGCTCTCGATCCATCACCAGACCGCTCGTCACCAAGATCGTGTACAGGCCACGCCGGCGCGCCTCGGCGAGCACCGCCGGCAGATCGGGCGCCACGCACGGCTCACCGCCAGCGAGGAAGAGAAACGGCACGCCGATCCGCTCGAGGTCGGCGAGCACCCGCATCTTGTCGGCCAGGGGCAAGTCTTCGGGCGGCGTGGGATGGCGCGAAAAGTACACGCACCCCGCGCAGCGGATCGGGCACTCCCGGGTCAGGAACCAGGAAACGAAGACCGGCCCACGTTCCCCGCGGCGGAACTCCCGATAGCGTCGAGCGAGCCTCACGCAGGTCGTGAGGGGTAACAACTTCATGAACTGGCCGGCGGGCTCTCGACGTAGACGGCGGAAGCCGGCGCGGGCAACACGCCGTGCTCCTCGAAGTACTTGTTGATCCGGGTCATGTAGCGATCGTGGAACTCGGAATCGCGGGACGCGAGGCAAACCGGACCGAGCTCCCGGTACTGGCGGATCTTCTTCATGTCCGTCCAGATCTCGGAGAGTGGGCGATCTCGAAGGCTTCCGAAACTCGACTGGATCACGGCGCAGGGGATGACGTCGCCGTAGGTGCTGATCGAGATCTTCTCGATGCCGGCGCCGCATCCTTCCTTGAGCCAATTGGACTGGCCGTCCCAGCGCACGTGGGGCTTCTGGAGGAGATTCTCGATCCACTGCGCGCTGTCCGGACGCAACACCTCGGGCTCGAACCTCGCCTGGCGGCCCACGGCCGCCGGGAAGCAGAGGTTCAAGAGCAGGCG
Source organism: uncultured bacterium (assembly GCA_964447125.1). GTDB lineage: Bacteria > JADJOY01 > JADJOY01 > JADJOY01 > JADJOY01 > JADJOY01. Next base: position 5,417 of record CAYUSL010000303.1, read on the forward strand.
CTCGCGACTCGCGAAATCGTGCAGGCGCCCGATCGTGCCGTCGTCGATCTTTTCCTGGGTGACGATGCTGTTCATCATCACCAGGATCCCCTGCGCGCGGGCGTTCTGGATGCCTTCGAGCGCCTTCTCGTGGGCCCCCTTGTAGCGTCGCGAACGGTCGTGGGTCTCGGCCACGTCACTGTCGACGCTCACACCCATCGCGTAGAGCCGAACCCGTTTCAGCTCGCGCGCCACCTCGGGAGTGAGACGAATGGCATTGGTCATCATCGTGGTGAGCCCACGATGCGGCTTCACGTGATCCAGGTACTCGAAGAGGCTGGGCTCGACCAGCGGCTCGCCCCCAGCGAAGTTGATCACGATCGCGCCGAGGCTCAGACACTGATCGATGGCGTTCTTCATCTCGCGCGCGCTGAGTCGCTCGCGTCCCGGGTCCTTCTCGTAGTCCGAGTAACAGTGCTCGCAAAGACACTGACAATCGAACGTCACCGAGACGTCGACGCTGCGCAGCACGTCCTGCTTGAGCGCCACCAACCGGAAGTAGTTGGCGATCAGCTTCGGGACGAGCTGTGGGTAGCGAAGCAGATGGGGGCCGTGAACCATCAGCCCCGGGTTGAACGCGAAGAGCGGGCTCAGAAGCTCGCGTAACGAGGGCATGTCGTCGATGCCTATCAGCCGTCGAGGTCGGCGGGCGCGAGCGGATTCACGGGGAGGGCGAACGCGAATCTATCTCCCGCCGGAGAAACGGGTCAAACGAATGCGCGTTGCGTCAGGAGCTCGCTTCGTGAACCGGTGAATCGAGGGTGTCGTCCTCCGGGATTCCGGCGGCGGCGAGCGCCGCGATCCACGCCTCGAGCTCCTCTCGCGAGATCGCTCCGCCCTGCCCCATGCCGGGACAGCCTCGCGCGGCGGCGCGCCACGCACGAGGGCTTCGCACGATCTCGGGCCAATACGGCCAGGCGCGGCATTGGAGCGGCTTCACCGGGTGAATCGTGCAGCCGCTGCCGTCGAAGAAGCGGCAGCCCTCACCGTCGACGTCGAGCACGAATCGTCCACGCTCCACGCGCAAGTAGCGCCGCACGAAATCACCACGTGTCAGTTCCAGAAAGGCGGCTGCGCCTGCGGCATCCTCGTGGGTGAAGTAGACGAAGCCGGGCCGCCGACAGCAGTTGCCCGAACGCTGGCAAGCGAAACGCAGCTTGCCGTCGCTTTCGTTCGTCGCGTCCGACACCACCACAGCCTACAGTGCCGCGACGGCTCGACGCACGCGGCTTTGACCAAGTCTCACAAGCCTCGCTATTCTGCCGCAGTCTCGTGCCCCCCGCGCGCGGCACCTTTCGATCACGTCCGATGAGTGTGACCACGATCCGGGGCAAGAGCCCGCTCCACGTCCTTTTCCTGCGGCCGCCGCGGCATTACTGGCCGATCATCAACGAAGACGACAATTTCCTCCTGCCCCTCGCCTATCCGACGCTCGCTGCCTACCTGCGCGCGCGCATGGCCGATGTACGGGTCGAGATCCTCGATTGTTGTGCCCAACGGCTGGGCTGGCGAAGCCTCGCGCGAGCGCTCGAGGAGAAGCGCCCCGACGTCGTGGCGATCGGCGAAAAGGTGGTCTACGCCCACGAGGCGTTGCGCGCCTTCAGCCTCGCCCGCCAAGTGCTTCCGGACGTGGTCACCGTGGGTGGCGGACACATCTTCTCCACGCTCCCCGAGTGGAGCCTCGAGGAATGTCGCGCGCTCGATTGGATCGTGCGCTTCGAGGGGGAAGAAAGCCTGCGGGAGCTGCTCGAGGTGCTCCGTGACGGTGGCGATCCGACGACCGTCGCGGGCATCGCCTATCGCCGCGGCAACTCCGTGGTGAGCACGCGCCCGCGCGCACCGATCGCCGATCTCGACTCGCTGCCGATTCCGGCCTACGACCTCGCCAAGCTCGACCTCTACTCCCCGTTCGGTCAGCTCTGGCCGCGGGCGGTCACCATTCAGCGGGGGCGCGGCTGCATCGACGAATGCTCCTTCTGCTCGTGGTGGGTCCAGGAGGGCAAGCACACCGAGGTCGACGGACGACTCGTGCACTCGAAGTTTTATCGGTCGAAGAGCGTCGAGCGCGTCGTCGAAGAGGTCGAGCTGCTTTACGAGAAGTACGGTGCGCGCTACCTGTTTTGGGTCGACGCCACCTGGAACCTCGACGACCGCTGGCTCGACGCGTTTTGCACCGAGATCATCCGCCGCGACTACAAGCTCGGCTGGTGGGCCTTCTTCCGCACCGATCGCGTCGTGGAACA
>CAYUSL010000304.1:0-1900 GCA_964447125.1 uncultured bacterium
CCTACGTCCTCGACGACGGCCGCATCCGACAGCGCTTCGCGGAGACGCCACCGCTTCCCACCTACCTCTTCGCGTTCGCTGCCGGCCCCTTCGCCGTGGTCGACGCACCCCCGGCGCCTGGCGAGCCGCCCATTCGGGTATTCGTGCGCCCGGCGAAACTTGGCGCCTCCGACACCGCCCATCTGATCGCGCTTCATCGCCGAGCGCTCGCCTGGCTCGCACGCTATTTCGACGTCCCGTACCCGTTCGCGAAGCTCGATTGCGTGCTGCTGCCGAGCTTTCCGTACGGCGGCATGGAGCACGCCGGCGCCATCTTCTACCGCGAGGACTCGCTGGTCTTCGACCATCGCCCCACGGAGCTCGAGACCACCAACCAGAGCACGCTCGTCTATCACGAGCTCACGCACCAATGGTTCGGCAATCTGGTGACGATGGCGTGGTTCGACGATCTGTGGCTCAAGGAAGGTTTCGCGAACCTGATGGCGTACGAGGTGCTCGACGCGCTCGAGCCCGAGCGGCTGGCGTGGCTGCGCTTCCATCAGCGCCTCAAAGAGCGTGCGTATCGGATCGATGCCACCGACGGCACCACTGCCATCTTCCAGCCACTCGCCAATCTCGCCGACGCCAAGAGTGCCTACGGCGAGATCGTCTACGACAAGGCGCCCGCCGTGCTGCGCGAGCTCTCGGTGCGCCTCGGCGCCGAGCGCTTCCGCGATGGCTTGCGCCGGTACCTGAAGGCGCATGCGTGGGGCAATGCGCGTTGGAAGAATCTGATCGACGCGTGGACGGCCGCCGGCGCGACCGATCTGGGCACGTGGTCGAAGCGCTGGGTGCTCGAGGCCGGCATGCCGAGCGTACGCGCGGAATGGAGTGTGGCGTCGGACGGGCGCGTGCAGACGTTTGCGCTGCGTCAGCAACGCGCGAGCGCGCCCCTCGGCGCGCCGGCCCGCGCACGCCCTTGGCCGCTCGATCTCACGGTGCTGCTCGTGGACGCGGATGGCCGCGAGCGAAAGGTCGCGGTTCACACGGATCGCGCCCGTACCGAGATCGAGTCGCTCGTGGGCACCGAGGCTCCGGCGTGGGTCCTGCTCGATCCCGGCGATACCGCGTACGGGCGCTTCCTCCTCGACCCGCGCTCCGCCGAGGCGTTACTCGCGGCGCTGCCCTCGATCGGGGACCCGTTGATCCGGACGCTGGCGTTCTCTGCGCTCTGGGAAACGACCCGCGACGCCGAGCTGGATCCGCGCCGCTTCGCTCGCGCGACGCTCGCGCTCGTCTCCGTCGAGCGCTTGCCGGGCAGCCGCGCCCAGGCCATCGGCGCCCTCCAAACGACCATCGAGCGCTTTCTCGACGAAGCCACCGCGGCGTCCATTCGCCGCGACGCCGTGACGCTGCTCGTGCATCAGCTCGAAGCGGGCGAGATCCCCGGTCTCGAGCTCGATTCGTTCCGCGCGGTGGTGCGCCTCGCGCGCGAGCCCGCGACACTCGCGTGGATCGCGCAGGTGCTCGACGGCGAGCGACGGCCGAGCGGGCTGGTGCTCGGCACCCGCGATCGCTTCGAGGCGCTGGCTCCACTCCTCGCCGCGGGCGAGCCGAGCGCCGCCGCACGCCTCGCCCGGATGCGCGACGAGCGCGTCGCCGAAGACGGCGCTTGGTACGCGTATGCCGTTGGCGCGGCCGCCAGCGACGCCGACACCAAAGCGCGGTATTTCGAGGGCTACGGCAACGCCGCCGAACCGCCCGAGGCTTGGGTCGAGGACAGCCTCGAGTATTTCCATTGGCCCGGCCAGGAAGCGCTCACCGCGCCCTACCTCGCGAGAGCCTTGAATCGGCTCGCTTGGGTGAAGGAACATCGCAAGATCTTCTTCTTGCCGGCATGGATCGACGCATTCGTGAACGG
>CAYUSL010000304.1:2000-7696 GCA_964447125.1 uncultured bacterium
TACGCCGAGATTCGCGGCGACGCGCCGTTCTCGATCCAGGGCGTGGGAACGCGCATCGGCATCGCGCTCGGCGTGCTGGCCTTCGACGCCATCGGCTACAACCTCGTCGGCTTCGCCACCGATCCAGCGCGTGCGCACTCGCTCAGGCTCGCCATCGACGACTGGATCCCGTTCCAGCCGTGGACCGTCTACATCTACAGTTGGGTCTACACGGCGATGCTCTACCCGCTCTTCGTGGTGCGTTGTCCAACGCTCTTCCGGCGCACCGCGGAAGCGTACGTCCTCACGATCACCATCAGTCTCGTCGTGTTCGCGATGTTCCCCGTCACGTCGGTGGGATTCCGTCCCGACATCTCCCACCTCGATCTGAGTGTCTTTCACAACTGGGGCGTCGCCCTCACCTACTTCGTCGATCCGCCGACGAATCTCTTCCCGTCGCTGCACATGTCGATGGTGACGCTGTCGGCGCTGGTGGCGTGGAAAGCGCGGCCGCTCTACGGTTGGTGCGCCGCGCCAGTCGTCGTCCTCGTGGCCGTGTCCATCGCCACCATGAAGCAGCACTTCGTCCTCGACGGTGTGGGCGCTGTGCTGGTGGCTGCGTTCGCGTATCGCGCGCGGCTGGCGAATCACGAGGCGAGCCGGGACAGCTCGGGGCCGGTCGCCTACTCGTGGCGCGGCCCGGCGCTTTACGTCGTCTTCCACTGCACGGCGTATCTCGCCTTCTACACCGCCTTCCGTCTCGGCTTCCGCCCCTGGGAGTGGTGACCGGCACGCCGCTTTTTCCGCGGCGCGCGGCTCACCCCGTTCCAGCCTTCATCGTCTGCGCGCGCTCCAGGTTGCGACGGTAGGCGGGCTCAGCGGCGTCGAGGCGGACGGCTTCGCGGAATTGCGCGATGGCCTCGTCGAGCAAGCCTTGCTTGCCGCATTCGATGCCGAGGACGTTGCGGTAATACGCGTTCTCGGGGCTCGCCTGCACCGCGGCTCGGTACTCCACGAGCGCCCCGGCAGGATCCCCACCGTCGGCGAGCGCCGCGGCCAGGCTGAAGTGGGCTTCGGCGTAGCCCGGTGCGATGCGGAGCGCCAGACGGTACTGCTCGATCGCTCCCGCGTCGTCTCCCTTGCGGCGCAGCGCGATGCCGAGATCGTTGTGAGACGAGAGCGAGCTCGGATCGAGAGACAGCGCGAGCCTGAGATGCGTGATCGCCTCGTCGACGCGTCCGTCGAGCAAGAGCGCGCTGCCCAGCGACGACTGGCAATCGGCGCGCTTGGGATCGAGCTTCACCTGGGCGTCGAGATGCTCGATCGCCTCCTTCGCCCGGCCGCGGGCGAAGAGCGCGTGCGCCAGGTCGTCGCACGGCACGGGGGCGTCGGGCGACTTGGCGATCGAGTCCACGTAGAGCGTGTAGAAGTCGCTCCACACTCGGTTCCGTTGCACCGACGCGATCGAATAGAGCCCCAGCATCACGGCGAGGACGACCAAGGCGGCGAATCGCGTGCGGCGTTCAGCCGCGAGACGGTGGATCGCGAACGCCACCAGCAGCACGAAACCGATGGACGGGAAGTAGAGATAGCGCTCGGCGAACGGCTTCCCGGGTAGCGCACCGACCAAGAACGCCGGAGTGAGCGGGAGCACCAACAGCGCCAGCGCCACGAAGCTCGGCCGATGCTTGCGCCAAGCGAAAGCGAGCGCGATCCCGAACCCCGCTGCGGACGCAACACTGGCGATCCCTGCGATCGAGAAGAGCGATTCGAGCGGATGGAACGAGTGCCAGTAGTGAAGCCGGTTGGGCAGCACCAAAGTCCGCAGATACGAGCGGAAGAGCGGCAAAGCTTCCAGGATCGGAGACGCTGCACCCGCAGGGCGCTGCGGCAATGGCGAGAGGCCCGCCGGCAGCGCTCGCTGCCGGATCAGCAGGTAGACGATCGTGACCACCGCGAGCGGCCCGTAGCGTGCGATCCAAGCGCGGGTCGAGCGCGACCCCGCCGGAAACGCCACATCGAACGCGACACACACCGCGACGAGGGTGATCGCCGTTTCCTTCGCGAGCAGCGCGCCGAGGAAGAGCGCCGCGACCAGCAGCGGGCGCGACCGCGCCGACGTGTGCACGAGTAGTGCCGCGAGCCCGAACGCGGTGAAGGTGAGCTCGGGAACCGACGCGATCCAGTCGACTGCTTCGGCGTGGACGGGATGGGTCGCGAAGCAAAGCGCCGCCACGAACGGCACGGATACGAGGGCATCCCACGGGCGATCGCCGCTCGCCGCGGGTGGCATTCCTGCCAGCATCGTGAGGCTACGTGCCAGGAGCAGCACCAGCACCGTGTCGAGCGCGTGCAGCCCGACGTTGACGAGGTGAAACGCCCACGGTCGCAGACCGAAGAGGTGGTACGTGACCCCGTAGAGCACGTGCATGAGCGGCCGGTAGTAGTTGGACGGCGGCGCCGTGGGCAGGAAGCGCCACACGTCGTTCGAGAACATCTCGGGCAGGTGCCGCCAATCGCGAATCCACGGATTGCGCGCGACCTGGTACTCGTCGTCGAGGACGAAGCCGCCCGACAACGCGTTCGCGTGGACCGCGATCGCCACCCATGCAGCGACGCAGGCAAGCGCCACGAGCGGCGGCTCTTCGGCACTCGCCGCCACGACCCGCTCTTCCGATCGCACCCGAGTCATGACCCGATTCTCGTTGCACGCGCGGCGCGTCCGAGTTACGCACGAAGCATTCCACCGCGGCCAGCCATCCGCCGCATTCGCGCACGGGGTCGAGCATCGTGAGCATCCGAATCTCGTTCGTCGCGTGGGCTCTCACGTTCGCACTCGCCGTCACCAACGGATGCGGTGAAGACGCGGAGTCGTCGGCTACCGCGAATCCTTACGCGGGCTACGTGAGCGACACCTACGCGGACACCGGTCACTGGCTCTGCCATCCGGATCTGGCAGGCGAGGCGAACGTCTGCAATGGCGACCAGACCACGATCCGCGTGGAAGCCGACGGCAGCTCCAAGACCGAATCGTTCCAACCCGCCGCCGATCCGCCCGTGGACTGCTTCTACGCGTATCCGACGGTGAGCTTCGACATCGCTGCCAACGCCGACCTCGACCCCGGCCTGCAAGAGACGGGCACCACGCTCATCCAGGCGGGGCGCTACGGCTCGGTTTGCAGGATCTTCGCGCCGGTCTATCGGCAGCGAACCCTGGTACTCCTCGGGCTCAACCTTTTCGCCCCGTTCCTCGTGAGCGACGAGCTCGAGCAACAGGCCAGCGAGATCGCGTACGGCGACGTGCTCGATGCGTTCAAGCACTACATCGCCCACGAAAACCACGGCCGCGGCTTCCTCCTCCTCGGCCACTCGCAGGGCGCACGGATCCTCACTCGCCTGATCGCCGAGGAGGTCGAGGCGAATGCGTTTCTCTCGCGGCGCCTGATCGCCGCGCACATACCCGGCACGCTGGTCGAGGTACCGAAGGGCGCGGACGTGGGCGGCAGCTTCGCGAGCACGCCGGCGTGCCGCAGCGCTTCCCAGACCGGCTGCGTCGTCGCGTATTCGAGCTTCCGCGAGGGCGATCCCGAGCTCGCCGATCCGCGCTTCGGCGTGACCGGCAATCCGGCGACCCAGGCGTTGTGCGTGAACCCCGCGGCACTGGCAGGGGGCTCGGCACCCCTCGACGCGTACTTACCCTTCCTTCAGCCACCGATCTTCCAAGCGATCCTGATCGCTCACGGCGAGGGCGGGCCATACGCCGATCCGGCGCAGAACCGCGCCGCCGCACGGAGCCACTCGTTCTACTCGGTGCCCGATGAGCTGAGTGGCGAATGCGTCGTCGATGCAGCAGGTACGAGCTACCTGCAAGTGAGCATCGCCGCAGATCCCAACGACCCGCGCGCCGACGACTTTCCCGGCGAGTTCCTGGGCGGCAAAGGCTGGGGCCTCCACCTGGTCGACGTGTCGCTGGCGCAAGGCGATCTCGTGCGCCTCGCCGCGTCGGAAAGCGAGGCTTGGTTGCGCTGAGGAAGAGGCAGCGCGCGGGCAACTCTCACCGCGCCGGGAGAACGAGGAAGCGATGGACGCCGAACGCCAGCGTCGCGACTTCCACGCCCAACGCCGCGAGCACGACTCGTCGGGATCCGCGAGACGGCGCCAGGATCGCGGCGCCGGCTTGTCCGACAGCCACGAGCGGCGATCCCAAGAGCCGCAATACCGCCAGCGCCGACGCGATCAAGGCGCCAACCGGCGCGTCGCGCGGCGCAAACACGAGGTAGGCATACACCGCCATCACGCCGGACACCGCGATGGCTGCGGCGCAACCGGCGAGCACCGGACCGAACCAAGGGCGCGCGCGCAGGAAGGCCAACGCCGCACCCGTCGGAAACAGCGCAATCGATCCGAACACGCCCAGGAAGAGCAACAGATCACCGCCGGCGTACATCCCCGACGAGGCCTGCGCGTCGGGGCCGCTGGTGAACGCGACCCGAATCGCCGTGGCGGCTAGCGCCGCGAGGAAGGCGAGCACGTAGCCAACCAGCACGATCCCAGTCTTGGACCCTCGACTCATCGCCCTCTCGCGCGACGCGAGCATGCTGCGTGAGGGAGCAGGATTGGTGCAACGGGTGTGCAAGGACGCGTGCCGTCGACACCCTCCGGGGGCCAGATCGCACGCCGACGGCGAATCCCAATCGTTCGTCTGAGGGGGCTCGTCCCGCTCGCTCTTCGGAAAAGAGCGCGACGCCGACGGCGAGCAGCTCGCGGGGGACCTCCCTCGGCTTCCGATCGAGCTCGCCAGGGCACCACCGCGCTGGAGCAAACTCGCTCCCGCGGGATTCTTGGCCTGATAGGCTGCGCCGGATGCCTTTCACGAGCTTCGGCCTTCATGCGGACCTGGTGCGCGCCACGCGCGAGCTGGGATTCGCCAAGCCCACCCCGATCCAAGAGCAAGCGATCCCGCCGGCGCTCGCCGGCAAGGACGTGCTCGCCTGTGCGATGACCGGCAGCGGCAAGACCGCCGCATTCCTGCTGCCGATCCTGGAGCGTCTCCGCGGGAAGCCGCGCGGCAAGACCCGCGCGTTGGTGCTCGCTCCCACCCGCGAGCTCGCGGCGCAGATCCACGCTCACCTCGAAGAGCTCGCCGTGCACACCGGCGTCACCGGCGCCGCGGTCTTCGGCGGCGTGGGCATGGCGCCGCAAGAGCACGCGTTTCGCAGCGGCGTGGACCTGATCGCCGCGACTCCCGGCCGCTTGCTCGACCATTTCCAGCAGCCGTACGCGCGACTCGAGCACCTCGAGGTGCTGGTGCTCGACGAGGCCGACCGGATGCTCGACATGGGCTTTCTCCCGGACATCCGGCGCGTCCTCAAGCACCTGCCACAGAAGCGCCAGACCATGCTCTTCAGCGCCACCATGCCGGCGCCGATCGTCGAGCTCTCGCGTGAGATGCTTCATCACCCGGTGGCGGTGAATCTGGAGCGCAAAGCGGCGCCAGCGGTCGGCATCACTCAGGCGGTGTACCCGGTTCCGGGCGAGCTCAAGGCCGCGCTTTTCGCCGAGCTCCTGCGCCGCGACGAGATCGGCCAGGTGATCGCGTTCACCCGCACCAAACACCGCGCCAATCGCCTCGCCGACTACCTGGATCGTCAGGGCATCTCGAACGCGCGCATCCACGGCAACCGCAGCCAGGCGCAGCGCACCGAGGCGCTCGCGGG
>CAYUSL010000305.1:0-7678 GCA_964447125.1 uncultured bacterium
CCAGACCCTCGCGACTGCACCGGGGCATGCACGGCAAACTGACCCACCACCCGCCTCGCGTCGGCGTGGACGTCGGTGGTTCTGCGGGGGTAGTGTCGGCGAATCCACGCTGGTCCGAATGCGCGGTCAACGAATCGCGAAGGGAGAGATGGGAATGCCGCGACGAGTCTCGGTGACGCTGGTGGCGATGCTGTGGCTGGGTGTGGCGTGGAGCGTCCGTGCACACGCCGGGGCACCCGATCCCGAACGGCAGATCGTCGTCCATCGCGACGCCGCCAAGGCGCGTCACGCCGTCGAAGCATTGGGCGGCAAGGTGATCCGCGAGCTCGGCAGCCTGAACGCTCTCGCGGTCAAGCTCCCCGCAGCGGCCCGCGCCAAGCTCGCAGCCGACCCTTCGGTGGAGCTGATCGAGAGCGACGCGCCTCGCTACCCGTTCGCGACGCATGCGCCTTCGCCGACGGGCGGACAGAGGCGGCCGTGGGGAATCGACGCCGTGCATGCCGACACGTTCAACACGTTCCAAGGCGTGAAGATCTGCATCATCGACTCGGGCTACGACCGCCCCCACGAGGACCTGCAGACGAAGCTCGTCACGTCGTCGACCGATGCCGGCACCGGCAACCCCTTTCACGACGGGTGCGGTCACGGAACGCACGTGGCGGGCACGATCTCGGCGCTCGACAACGCCATCGGCGTGGTGGGAGTGAGCGGCGACGGCGACCAGGCGATGCACATCGTGAAGGTCTTCGGCGACGATTGCGCCTACGCCTACTCGAGCGACCTCGCGGCCGCGGTGGGCAAGTGCATCGAGGAAGGCAAGGCACGGATCATCAGCATGAGCCTGGGTGGCGGCACGCCCAGCCAGACCGAGAAGAAGGCGTTCGATCAGGCGCTCGAGCAGAACGTGCTGTCCATTGCCGCAGCAGGAAACGACGGCAACTCCAAGACGTCCTACCCGGCGGGCTACGACTCGGTGATGTCCGTGGCGGCCGTCGACTCGGCACTCGACCACGCGGAATTCTCGCAATCCAACGCCGACGTGGAGATCGCCGGCCCGGGCGTCGCGGTGCGCTCGACCTATCCCAAGAGCCAGGGCACGGAGGTGCAGCTCTACAACCTCGTCGACGCGTATCACTTCGAGGCGGCGCCGTTCGTCGGCAGCGCCGAGGGCGACGTGTCGGCGCCGCTCTTCCGCTGCAACGCCGTGGACGGGCTGGGTAGCGAAGGCGATTGCCAGGGGGCGATCGGCAAGATCTGCGTGATCGAGCGCGGCGCCGTCACGTTCGCGCAGAAGGTGGTCGAGTGTCAGCGTCGCGGGGGTGCTGCCGCCGTGATCTACAACTCGAGCGACGCCTTGTTCACCGGCACCGTCGACGGCCAGGGCGCGACGATCAAGATTCCAGCGGTCTCGGCGTCGGGCAGCGACGGCGAGGCGTTGGCCACGTTCCTGGAGGGCTTCGACTTCCAGGTGGTGGTCAAGGATCACGGCAACTACGAATTCCTGGATGGCACGTCGATGGCGACGCCGCACGTCTCGGGCGTCGCTGCGGCCGTTTGGGGACACGATCCCACGTGCAAGGCGCGCGACATCCGCGCGCTCCTCGATTTCACGGCGCACGACGTCGACGCCCCCGGGCGCGACGCCAACACTGGCTACGGCTTCGTCGATTACGAGGCCGCGCTCGAGAAGCTCGACTGCGATGGCTTCCAGGAAGTCTGCACCCTCGGCCAGAAGGGTGCGAGCTGCAGCAGCATGAGCGATTGCTGCTCGGGCGTGTGCCAGAGCAAGAACGGCAAGAAGGTGTGCAAGTGAGGGGTTCGCACCGCGCGTGGACTTGGCAGGTGCGGAGCGGTAGGTTCGGGTTTTCGGCAGCACACTCGTGAGCGATCGAGGGGTCGATCGCGGAGGAGGAGTCGCATGAAGCGGTGGCGCAGTGCTTTCGTAGTGGGGATGGCGGCGGCGTTGGGATTGGCGGCGGCCGGCGCGGTCCGGGCGGGAGGCCCGGATCCGGAGCGACAGATCGTCGTCTACAAGGATGCCGGAAAGGCCCGCAAGGCAGTCGAAGCCGCGGGCGGCAAGGTGATCCGCGAGCTCGCCAAGCTCAACGCGCTGGCGGTCAAGGTGCCTGCGGGCGCGCTGGCGAATCTGCGGGCCAACGCGGCGATCGAGCTGGTCGAGCAGGATGCACCGCGTTACCCGATGTCGGTGCGCGCGCCGTCGCCGACCGGACCGCAGGTCACGCCCTGGGGCATCGACGCAGTCAACGCCGATCCGACGGCGAACACCGGCAAGGTTCCCGTGTGCATCATCGACTCGGGGTACGACAAGGGACACGAGGACCTCGAGCTCAAGAAGGTCACCGCGTCACCCGATCCCGGCACCGGTGATCCATTCCACGACGGCAGCCACCACGGCACGCACGTGGCCGGCACGATCTCGGCGCTCGACAACGCCATCGGCGTGGTGGGCGTGAACGGCAACGGTCTGTTGCCGATCCACATCGTGAAGGTGTTCGGCGACGACGGCCTTTGGGGCTACTCGTCCGACCTCGCGGCGGCAGTCGAGAAGTGCATCGACGAGGGTCACGCCAAGGTCATCAACATGAGCTTGGGCGGCGGCACGCCGACCGCGACCGAGAAGAAGGCGCTCGACGACGCGCTCGCGAACAACGTTCTGCCGATCGCCGCTGCCGGCAACGATGGCAACGGCCGCAAGTCGTATCCGGCAGCCTACGACTCGGTGATGTCGGTGGCGGCGGTCGATTCCGCCCTCGTCCACGCGGATTTCTCTCAGTTCAACGACGACGTGGAGATCGCCGGACCAGGTGTGGCCGTCCGTTCCACCGTGCCCAAGGCGCAAGGCTCGGAATCGCGACTCGCGGTGACCGAAGTCCTCGGCTGCACTCCGAGCCGCTGCGTGCCTAGCACCTTCGAGGTGGCTGCGCTTCAGGGCAGCGCCATCGCCGAGGTGGTGGCACCGCTCTACCGCTGCAACGCCGTGGACGGCATCGGCAGCCCCGGCGACTGCGCTGGCGCGGCGGGGAACATCTGTCTGATTCAGCGAGGATCGATCACGTTCGTCGAGAAGGTGAAGGAGTGCAAGCGCAACGGCGGCTTGGGTGCGGTGATCTTCAACAACACCGATGCCATGTTCACCGGAACGCTCGAAGGCGTCGATGCCAACATCGTCATCCCCGCGGTTTCCGTCGCGGGCACGGCGGGCGCCGAGCTGGAATCGCTCACCGGAACCGAATTCGATCTCGCCGTCGGCAAGGGCAACTACGACTTCTTCGACGGTACGTCGATGGCCACGCCTCACGTGGTGGGCGTCGCCGCGGCGGTATGGAGCCAGAACACCGCGTGCAAGGCGCGCGACATCCGGGCGCTCCTCGACTACACGGCGCACGACGTCGATGCACCGGGACGCGACGTCAACACGGGCTACGGCGTGGTCGACTACGCCAACGCGATCGCGCACCTCGACTGCGACGGCAAGCAAGAAGCCTGTACTCTCGGCCAGAAGGGTGCCGCCTGCACGAGCATGAGCGATTGCTGCTCGGGGCTTTGCCAGACGAAAGGCAGCAGCAAGAAATGCCAGTGACCCGCTCTCGCTGAGATCGACTCGGCGAGGCGATTCGGGGCGGTGTGCCGAGGGTCGGCACGCCGCCCTTTTTCGTTGCCGCTGGCCGATGCTGCAGGCGCCGTCGATCGCGGCGTCACCCGTGCTGAACGGCGGTCACCGCCGGGCGGCACTGCCGGGGCGTCAGGCGTGGGCCGCGGCCCGTTTCGGCTTCACGATCCGCGGACGTGCCGCAGCGCGCCGTGCGGGCGCTTTGTGGCTCATGCGCTCGATCTTCCGCTCGAGCTTCTCGAGCCGCACGCGGCTCTCGTCGATCGCCCGCCGCGTCGGTTTCAGCAGCGTGTCGAGCGAGCCCTTCATCGCCTCGTCGACCATGGCGCGGATGTGCTTGCTGGCCTTGTTGAATTCGCCTTCGAGCACCCGCGTCTCCGATTTGACCTCGCGCCGCGCGCGCTTCACCAGCTTCTTCACCGCGGTTCGCGCCCGCTCGCCCTGGCCTTCGAGCTCGTGCAGCCCTGCACGCACGCGCTCTTCCAGCCCGCCCATGGCCTCTTTCAGGTCGCGCTTCATCGCAGTCCCCCTTTCTGGCTGGGTTGAGACGCGACTCCCGCGCCGAGGACACCTCGGGACTTTTCCGCTCGGTGACAACCGGCGTAGGGTGTTCGCACCTCACCCTGGAATCGAAGAACAGAGCGAGAACCGTGCCGATTGCTCGTTGGGTCGTCGAGCGGCATCACGTTGGGTCGGGTCGTAGTCGCGAAGACTGCGGTCGGCGCGCCGCGCGAGCACGCCGGATGTGCCGTGCGCTCGCGCTCTTGCCGCTCCTGCTCGCGGCGTGCAGCCCGTGGTTGCGAAGCAGCACGCAGCGCGCCCCCGCGTCGGCGAATGCCGACTTCGCACGGGCCACGGAGGCGTTCTTCCACACGTATCTCGCCGATCACCCCGGTTTCGGCGTTTCGCTGGGGTATCACGAATTCGACGGTCGGCTGCCCGACGTCTCGCGGCAGGGGATCGAGCGCTCGATCGAGCACTTGCGCGAGGCCGAGCGCCGTTTCGCTGCGTTCGCACCCGAGGATCTCGGCTTCACCGAGCAGCTCGAACGCGACACGCTCTTGCTCACGATTCGAAGCGACCTCCAGGGCTACCTGGAGCTTCGGTCACCGTGGCGCAATCCCATCGGCTACGACGGCGCGCTCGAGCTCGACGGCTATCTGAGCCGCGACTACGCGCCGCTCGAGCAGCGCGCGCGGGCGGTGATCGCGATCGCCCGCGGTGCGCCGGCGTACCTCGCAGCGGCGCGCGCCAACTTGGAGCCGGTGTTGCCGGAGCCGTGGGTGGAGATCGCGCGCTTCGAGATCGACGGGCAGCTCGATTTCCTGCATGCGGGGTTGAAGGAAGCGCTGGCGCCGCTCACCGACCCGGGGCTGCGCCGCGAGCTCGACGAGGCGTTGGTGGATCTCGCGGGAGCGCTCGAAGCGCAGCGAGCGTTCCTCGATGCGCGGCGGGCGAGCGCCGATCAAAGCCACGTCCTCGGCGCGAACGCGCTCGCGCGCGTACTCGCGGTCCAGGAGGACGTGGACCTGGATCTCGCGACGATCTCGGCGATCGGCCGCGCGGACCTCGAGCGCAACCAGCAGGCACTCGCCGAGGCCGTCCGTGCCGTGGATCCGAGCCGCCCCGCCGCTCAGGTCATCGAGGAGCTCAAGTCCCTGAAGCCCGCCGACGTCTTGTCCGAGGCGCGGCGCCAAGCGGAGGATGCGCGCCGGTTCGTGATCGAGCACGACCTCGTGGGCTTGCCGTCGAACGCCACGGCGGAGGTCCGCGAGGCGCCGCCCTACGACCGTTCGGTGGCGGCGATGCTCGACAGCGCCGGCCCCTTCGAGCCCGACGGCATGCCGAGCTTCTACCTGATCTCGCCACCCGATCCCGGGTGGTCGGCGGCGGAGCAGCGCGACTACGTCCCGGACACCTGGGACCTGCTGGTCGTGACCACGCACGAGCTCTATCCCGGTCACTTCGTCGACGATCTGCATCGCCGTGCCATGCGCTCGCGCGTGCTCAAGAGCTTCTGGCACCAGCTCACCGGCGAAGGCTGGGCGCACTACGCCGAAGAGCTGATGTGGGAACAGGGCTTCACCGGCCGCGATCCCCGCTTCCGCGTGGCACAGCTCCGCGAGGCGTTGATCCGCGACGTGCGGCTGGTGTGCGCCGTCGGCATCCACGCCGAAGGCATGAGCCTCGACGAGTGTGCGCGCCGGATGCGCGAGGATGCGTTTCTCGACGAAGCCGGCGCGCGCCAGGAGGCGATGCGGGGGACCTACGACCCGACGTACCTCTCGTACACCCTGGGCAAGCACCTGATCCTCGCGCTGCGCGAGGAATGGCGCGCCAAGATGGGCCCGCGCTTCTCGTTGCGCGCGTTCCACGATCGTTTCCTGGCGTGCGGAGGAGCTCCAATCTCCGCCGTACGTCGCGCGCTACTCGGCGATCACAGCGCTGACTCCTCGTCTCGCGGGTCGCGCGACGGTGCCACGGCGCTCGAGTCGGAGAGGCTCGATCGGTCGTCGTCGCGATGGGGAGACAGCGGGAACTCGGCGGTCGGCTCGAAGCCGATCGGGATCAGCACGGTCGTGTTGCGATCGGTCGAACAAAGGCATGAGGGACTCGACCCGTGAAGGTCGGCGCCGCGTCGCGCCAGCGACGCCGTCGCACGAGAACGAGCGTGGGCTTGCCGCTGGCACGCGCTCGAGCCAGCGCCTCGGCAGGATTCGGCGCGATGCCCGCACGATCCCCGTCGAGCCGCAGGTAGTACCCGTCGAATCCCTCCACCTCGCCCGGAGCGCCGCTCGGCGCGCCCCAAGGCCCCTCACGCCTCGATCGGGTTCCGCGCGAGAGTGAACCTCCACCCAGTCTTCGCCACGCTCTCAGGTTCGGGTGTTCGGCGCGCTATGCTCGCGCCGGCAGCCTCCGGATGTCGCGCGCGCAGTCGCAATGGGTGGCGTCGTCCGCCGTGTCCGGCCCGAGCCGCTCGATCAATCGCGGCGTTCCTTCTTCGGAAATCATCCGTTGCGATCCTTCCTTCGCTCCCGGCTCGGCGCTCTCGTCGTCGGCGTCGTCACGGCGTATGGGGTCGCGATCGTGGCACTCGGCCGGCCCGAGCTGAGTCTCGATGCGCTGGTGCTCGGACGCCGGGGCGTGGGGCTCACCTTCGGAGTGTGGGCGATCGCCGTGCTCGGGGCGATGGCCGCGCGCGCCGATGCGTTGCGGCGGGCGCGAGCGGCGCTGCGGGCGCGCCCGGATCGCGCGGTGCTCGCGGTGATCGTGTTGCTGGCAGCCGTGCTGCGGTTCGCCGGGCTCGAGCGGGGACAGAAGCTCGAGTTCGCCGTCGACGAGCAACGCTACATCAGCGAAGCCGGCCGCATGATCGAGCAGGCCACGCTGGATCACGAGAACCTGGAGCACGGTGGGCTGCCGTATTACGTGCAAGCGCTCGCCGCGATCACCTACGGGATCGTCGGCCCCATGCAGGGACTCGGCGGGTCGATCGCCGAGCTGCCTCCCGAGGGTTACCTGCGCTACGGCCGCTACGCGATGGCGATCCTCGGCACCTTGAACGTGTGGGCGCTGGCTTGGGCGGTGCGGCCGCTGGGAATCGCGCGTGGGGCGGGTCTCGGCGCGAGCGCCGCCGCGCCGCTGGTGGCGGCGGGTGTCTTGGCGCTCGACGCCGCGCACATCGGACACGGCCGCTACGTCCACGACGACCTTCACGCCGCGCTCTTCACCACGCTCGCCTGGGGCGCCTTGCTCAGGCTTCGCACGTGGAAGAGCTGGTGCGCCGATCTCGGCACCGGGATGCTCTGCGGAGTGGCAGTGGCCGCCAAGTATTACGACGTGGTGCTGGTGTTGCCGCTCGCTGCGGCGATTCTGCTGGACGCCGCACCGACGAAGGGCACGCCAAGCGTGCGCCTGCTGCGTGCGTTCGGCGGTATGGCGCTCGGCTTCTTCCTGACGAGCCCGTACACGGTGCTGCATCCCGGCCAGTTCCTGGCGCAGACCAAGGATCTCCACCTCAACACGTACACCGTCGAGAAGGGCATC
>CAYUSL010000306.1:0-1751 GCA_964447125.1 uncultured bacterium
GGTGCTGGTGATTGGTGCGCCGCACGGTCCAGTTCCGGCCGCTCGGCATCGCGATCCGGAACTCGAGCACGTTGTCGATGCAGGTCCCCCAGAGCACGCAATCTTTGCCGCCGGCGTTCTCGGCGATGTTGCCGCCGATGGTCGAGGCCCAAGCACTGGTGGGATCGGTCGCGAACACCAGCCCGTGATGCGCCGCCAGCTCGATGGCGCGCTCGGTGATCACGCCCGCTTCCAGCGACAGCGCGCGCGCCGTCACCGTCCGGCCATCATCGAGTGCCAGCTCGCGAGTCTCGAAGCCGCGAATGCGATCGAGCTTCTCGGTGTTCACCACCACGCAATCCGGGCGAAGCGGTACCGCGCCCCCCGTGAGCCCGGTGCCCGCGCCGCGCGGGATCGCGTGCAGGCCCAGCCGCGCAAGCGCTACCAAGAGCGGCGCCACCTGTGCTTCCGCCGACGGCGTGACCACGGCGACCGGCAGGTGAAGGCGCCAATCGGTGGCGTCGGTGGAGTGGCTGACGAGCGTGAACGGATCGAAGCGAACGTTCTCGGCACCAACGATCGCGCCCACGGCGGCGCGAAGTTGCGTGCGCCGACGCGGCGCCGATTCGATCTCCTGGCGCAGGGATGCTGCGAGCGTCCGGCACTCGGCGAGGACGTCGAGCACCAGCGCGTCGCCGCTCGCGTGCTGCTCGATCACAGCGAGGCTCGTTTCCAGCGCGCGGAAGAACCAGCGGCGGCGCCGCCGCGAATCGAGCAGCGCTTGATGCAGGTAGGGATTTCGACGGTGGATCAGCAGCTCGCCGAAGAACCGCATCAAGAGCCGCGCCGAGCGCCCGGTCACGCGGCGCGCGCGCAGCGCCTCGAGGCGCTCCCACATCCGTGGGCCAGCGAGCAGCAGGACGGCCTGACGATCACTCGCCGACGTGTAGTTGAACGGGATCTCGCGACTGCCGTTCGCGGGAATCGCTGCCGCATCCATGGCAGGACTTGCCGGCAAGGATCGTGCCCTGCCGGTAATCGCCTACGAACGCTACGAGATCGCCCCGAGGGATTGCTCGCTCTGACCAGGCGAGGCCGCGCGATCGTTACCGCGCCGCCCTCTTGGCTCGCGGCCCGTCACGAGCCGGGGACTGCGGGCGGCCTCGCGGCCGCCCTACCAGCAGCGGCAGGTCGGCGTGACGGATGAGCCGTGTCCGCGCAGCCGCGACCGAACCGGGAGACGCCTCACGACGCCGGCGGCGGTTTGTCGCGGTACTCGCCGAGGACCTCGATCTCGCCGACGATGTTGGCGTTGAGCTCTTCGAGATCCTCGGCAGGGATCCACCACTCGGTGTGGTGCGACGCGCCCACCAGATGCACCTCGTAGCGATCCATGAACGTCTTGCCCACTCGGAAGCGCGTGACGTAACCAACGCCCGAGTCACGCACATTCCATCTCGTGGCGATCTCCACGGCATACGCCTCGTTGCTCACGGGATAGAAGATGGGTTGCTCAGGAAGCCGCGGCGGCCAGCGCCGGAAACCGCTCCGGCGAACCAGCTCCATTTCCTCCGGCCCCGTCGGGCGATACAGCGTGACGGTCTCGACGTTCATCGCATGTGGCCTCGCGGCTCACGATCGCACGCAAAGCGGCTGAATTACATCTCTCGCGTCGCAGCAAGGGAGCGTCTGCTGGCACTTCGGACGTGGGACCCATCGCGGCTTGGCCGCGTCAGGCGGGGGGCGTGAAACGCCCACGAACGCACAAGCGA
>CAYUSL010000306.1:1851-7671 GCA_964447125.1 uncultured bacterium
GCCGCGAGCGAAGCGAAGCGCCTTGGGGGTGGGACCCTACGCGGCTTGGCCGCGTCAGGCGGGGGGCGTGAAACGCCCACGAACGCACAAGCGAATCCGCGGGGCCATCGAGGGACCGATGGCCCTCCACCCACTCGGCGCCCCAGTCTCCACGCTCACGCTCCATCTCTCCGCGAGCCGGTAGGCGAGCCGCGAGCGAAGCGAAGCGCCTTGGGGGTGGGACCCTACGCGGCTTGGCCGCGTAGGGCGGGGGGCTTGAAAAGCCCCCCGCAAAAAACAGGGGTGGCGGGAGGGAACGGTGGCGGCAGCAACCGTCCCCTCCCGCCGGGGGCGAGACGAGAAAGGGATCCGAGAGAGGAGTTGACGCCCGGCGCCTCAGCACTCCGGCTCTTCAACCACCGGAATTCGACCACTCGCGAGCACCGCCAGACACGCACCGAACATCTCTGCTGCGGCGATCACGTCGCGTCCGGGGCACCACACCGACGGGCGTGACGGAGCAGGACGCTGCGACTTCGGCGGCCGGTAGTGAAGCTCGCGACTCGCCTCGAGTGGTGTCCGGGTCTCGCGCAGGATTTGCTCGAGCTCCTGGGTGTCGATGGTGTCGTCGCGGTTCATGGTCGCCTCGATCGCTCGCGTCGTTCGTGAGTGATGGTTGGATCCTCCGGTGATCGTTTTCAGCATCTCCGTTGCGTCGATCTTGCTTTGAGCAAAGGGCGTGCCTGGCGAGTGCCACGCCGTTGCGTGACCAAAACGACAATGATTTCGGAGAGCGCCAACCGCAACGCGGGTTAGCGGTGTGTCATGCCCTGGCACTTGGGGACGCACCTTGGCGCCCGGGCGTCAAAACCTTCTTGCCTGATCGTGGGCGAAAGGGGCTTCCGCCCCCTGGGCACCGGGGCGAGGCGCACCAGGGGACGGAAGCGGGGAGGAGAAGCAGAACGACGTCGAATCAACGGCTCAGGTGTGCTTCGAGGGAGGACGCGCCCACGGGGGCGTGTCCATGGGGTCTTCTTCTTCACCGTAGAAGCCATTGAGCTGATCCAGCGAGACCGAGTCGAAGCCCGGACGCCCATCTTCGTAAAAGGCCTGGGCGCGCTCGTAGATCCGCCCGCTGGCGGAGAGCCCTCGCTCACCGCCGCTGCTCGATGCCGGCGCGGTCAGCCACGACCGGGAGCGATCGGTGTCGGGCTTGCGCTCGGGGCGCTGCACCTGCACCCGCACGGTCTCGGGCTCGCTCGTGAAGCTGCGCGTCTCGGGAACCACGGGGCGCAGCGGTCGCGCCGGCGGCTTGGGCGCCTCGACCTCTCTTTCGCGCTCGCGCGCCACGGGCGCTTCGGGGCGAGGCGCGCTGCGCATCGAGGTGACCACGGCCGTGGCCATCGGGCGGGCGTCGCGCCCGTCGCGCACGGGCAACGCTTCGATCTCGTCCTCGCCACAGCCGGTGGCCAGCACGGTGACGCGCATCCGGCCTTCCATCGACGGATCGATGACCTGTCCCCAGATCACCGTCGCATCTTCGTGCGACGACTCCTGGATGATGCTGCACGCCGCGTTCACCTCCGAGAGCTTCACGGCACCCGAGGTGGTGATGTTGACCAGCACGCCGCGAGCGCCGTGCATGTCGACGTCCTCGAGGAGCGGGTTCTCGATGGCGGCGCGTGCGGCGCGCGCGGCACGGTCCGAGCCGTCGGCGATGCCGCTGCCCATGAGCGCCATGCCCTTCTCGCTCATGATGGTGCGCACGTCCTGGAAATCGACGTTCACGTAGCCCACTTCCGTGATCACGTCGGCGATGCCCTTGACCGCTTGATAGAGGACGTCGTCGACCATCCGGAACGCATCGAGCAGCTCCAGCTCGTCGCCCGCCAGCGTCACCAGCCGCTGGTTGGGGATGGTGATGACGGTGTCGACGCAGCGCTTGAGCTCCTTGAGCCCGTGGTCCGCAATCTTGCGTCGCTTCGGCCCCTCGAAGAGGAAGGGCTTGGTCACGACACCGACGGTGAGCGCGCCCACGTCGCGCGCACACTGCGCGACGATCGGTGCGGCGCCGGTGCCCGTGCCACCGCCCAATCCAGCGGTGATGAACACCATGTCGCAACCCTGCAGCGCCTCGCGGATCTCTTCGCAATCCTCTTCCGCAGCGGCCCGACCCACGTCGGGATTCGATCCAGCCCCCATGTTCTTGGTGAGGCGGCCGCCGATCGCCACCCGGGTCGCCGCATGCGAGAGCTTGAGCGCCTGCGCGTCGGTGTTGATCGCCAGGAAGTCCACGCCGGCCAGGCCCTGCGCGATCATGTTGTTGATCGCGTTGCCCCCGCCACCGCCCACTCCCACCACCTTGATCACGGCCTGCGGCCGGCCGTCCCCGTTTGCGAGCTCGAAAGCCATCTCCATCTGTCCTCCCCTGGTTTTCCGATCGATTCGTGATGCCCTGCCACCGGACGTGGTCATCGGTCCATCCCCTCCGCCCTCACTGCTCACGCGTCACTCCGTGCACCTCACACCAACGCCTCCTGGAACCATTCCTTCATGCGCATCGTCACGCGCGAGAAGATGTTCTCGTCGCGAATGCGGAACTTGCTCTCGCGGCCGTTGCGCGCACCGGTGAGCACCAGGCCCACGCCGGTCGCGTATTTCGGGCTCGACACCACCTCGCCGAGCCCGCCGATCTCGCGCGGCGCTCCGCGCCGCACCGGCAGATCGAAGATGCGCTCGGCGAGCTCGGGCAGCCCCACCAGATTCGCGGTGCCGCCGGTGAGCACGATCCCCGAGGCGATCGCGTCCGCGAGCCCCGCCTTCTTGATCTCCTTCTCCACGAGCTGCAGCGTCTCGTCGACGCGCATCTCGATGATCTCGGCGAGCGCGTGGCGCGAGATCACCCGCGGCCGCCGCCCGCCCAGGCTCGGCACCTCGATCACCTCGTCGTCGTCCACCATCGACGCCAAGGCACAGCCGTAGTTGAGCTTGAGGCGCTCGGCCTCGCTCACGGGCGTGCGCAATCCCAGCGCCACGTCGCCGGTGATCTGGCTGCCGGCGAGCTGCAGCACCGAGCTGTGCTTGATGGCGCCATCGGCGAAGATCGCCAGGTCCGAGGTGCCGCCACCGATGTCGATGAGCGCGACACCGAGCTCCTTCTCGTCTTTGGTGAGAACCGCTTCGGCGCTGGCGAGCGGCTGGAGCACGATGTCGTGCACCGTGAGCCCCGCCTTGTTCGCGCACTTGACCAGGTTCTGCGCCGCCGACACCGCACCCGTGACGATGTGGACCCACGCCTCCAGCACGCCGCCGTTCATGCCCACCGGATCGCGGATGCCTTCCTCGCCGTCGATCACGAATTCCTGCGGGATGGTGTGGATCACCTCGCGGTCGATCGGGATGGCCACGGTGGTGGCGGCCTCGATGACGCGCTGCACGTCGAGGGGCCGCACCTCGCCGCTCTTGAGCGGGATCGCGCCGTGGCAGTTGATCGCCTTGATGTGCCCACCGGCGATGCCGATGTAGGCACCATCGATCTCGCACGCGGCGACGCTCTCCGCTTCCTCGACCGCCTTGCGGATCGAGCCGACGGTGGCCTCGATGTTCACCACCACGCCCTTGCGAAGCCCTTCGCACGGCGCCACACCCACGCCGATCACCTCGACGGCGTCGCCGCGCCGCTCGGCGACGATCGCGCAGATCTTGGTGGTGCCGATGTCCAGGCCCACGATCTGGTTGTCCCGTCTCGACATGCCCCCTCCTCCGTTCAGCCTTGCTTCCGCGCCGCGACGCGCGCCGAAGGTGTGGCCACCATGACGTAGGCGTCCGCGGCATCGGACACGTCGACGCGCAACACGTCGTGCTCCGCTTCCTGCCCGATCTGCGGCATCAGCCGCCGATACCGCTCCCACGCCGCCGTCGCCTGATCGCGCCGGCCCAGCACGATCTCGCGCCCGGTCGGCGTCACGATCGACCAACGCGCGTCGGGACCGAGATGCAGCTCGTCGACGGCCGGCGGATCCTCGAGGCTTGCGATGTGATCGAGCATCGCCACCGCGCGTTCGAGCTGAAGACGCGTCCACTCGGCGTCGCCGGGCTCACCCGTGCCGGAGTCGATGCCCGTGATGACCGGCAAATCGAAATCCTGGTCGACGTTCCATGCGGCGAGTGGCTGCGCGTCGGCATCGATCGCCCACGGCTGCTCGTCGAGCACCCACGCCACCGGCCGCCGCTCTTCGACGTCGATCGTGAGCGCCGGCGGCCACGCGCGCTGGACCTCGACGTGCTTGATCCACGGATGCGACGCGAGTCGCTTCTCGATCCGCTGCGGCGATACCCGCAGCCAGCTCTCGCGACCCGCGAGACCGGCGTAACGCTCGATCTCCTCGTCGCCGAGCCGATGATTGCCGCGGATGAGCGGGCGGCTGAGCGCGAGCGCGTCGGAATCGACGAGCCGTGCCCAGCCGAAGCCCGCCGCCGCCGACGCGAGCACCAGCAGCACCCCGCCTGCCGCGAGCCGGGCCCGGGAGCGCCGCCGCATGCGCATCGCCGTGGTGCTCATGCGCCACTCCCGACCCGCGGGATCTTGAGGCGAGCGCTCGCCAGCAATCGCGCGACCAGCTCGTCGAACGAGATCCCGGCATGACCGGCGATCTCGGGCACCAGGCTGGTCGGCGTCATGCCGGGCAACGTGTTTATCTCGAGGATCCAGGGATCGCGGTCGTGCTCGAGCAGGAACTCGACGCGCGTGGCGCCCTCGCAGCCGACGAGATCGTTGGCGCGCCGCGCCAGCTCCTCGATGCGTAGCCGCACCGCGTCCGCGAGCGGCGCCGGGCAGAGATGCTTGGCGAGCCCCGCCGTGTACTTGGTCTCGTAGTCGTAGAGCTCGTGGCCCTCGGGCACGATCTCGAGGGTGCCGAGGACCCGCCCGTCGAGGATCGCCACCTGGATCTCGCGGCCCTTCACGTAGCGCTCGACGAGCGCCACGGCGTCGTAGCGGTGCGCCACCGAGAGCGACGGCAGAAGCTCGGCGGCGGTGTGGACCAGGCACACACCCACGCTCGATCCCTCGCTCGCCGGCTTCACGATGCACGGGAAGCCGCCGGGCGGCGTGGGCAGCGGCTCGCCCGCGCGATGGACCACGAAGGGCGCCGTGGGGATGCCAGCGTTCTCGAAGAGCCGCTTGCTGGTCACCTTGTCCATGGCGACGGCGCTCGCGAGCACTCCCGAGCCCGTGTACGGGATGCCCATCACCTCGAGCAGCCCCTGTACCGCGCCGTCCTCGCCGAACTTGCCGTGCAAGCCGATGAGGGCGACCTCGGGCTGGGCATCGGCGAGGCGAGCGGCGAGATCGACTCCGACGTCGATCCGGATCACCTCGTGGCCGAGACGCGCGACCGCGTGAGTGAAGGCCTCACCCGTCACCAGGCTCACCTCGCGCTCGGCGCTCATGCCGCCCAACAACACCGCCACCCGTGCCATCGCTTCGGTTCCTCGCTCGATCTACGCGTTCACCAGGGTGCGCCGCCGGCGAAATCGCCGAACGGCTTCACCTCGGGAACGAGCTCGATGCCGGTGCGCGCGCGAACCTGGGCACGCGCCTCACGGATCAGCGCCACCACGTCCGCGGCCGTGGCGTCACCTTCGTTGACGATGAAATTGGCGTGCTTGGTCGAGATCGACGCACCACCCACGCGCCGCCCCTTGAGCCCCGCTTCCTCGACGAGCCGGCCCGCCGAGCCACCGGCGGGATTCACGAACACCGAGCCGCAGCTCGGCTCGGTGAGCGGCTGGGTGCGCTTCCTGTAGTCGAGGTGGGCGCGCACGCGCTCGCGGATCGCC
>CAYUSL010000307.1:0-7664 GCA_964447125.1 uncultured bacterium
ACAAGCTCAAGCAGCGCTTCTACGTCATCTCGATCGAGCGCAAGATCCGCCACCCCGCCGTGGTGGCGATCCGCGAGGCCGCCCGCGAAAACATGTTCCACTGAGCACGCCGCGAGCTCATGCTGGATCGTCGGTCGCAGCAGAAGACGGCTGAGGCTCTCGGGATTCGCCGCCTCCAGGTCAGCTCGTGGCCCAGGACGTCATGGGTTCGAATTCTGGTGGTCGCGCATTCGACCCGCACCGAGCTCACCAGAGCGTTGGTCGAATCGCAGGTCACCGGGGAAGCGGGCCGCTCGCGCCGAGCGCATCCGTCTTCACGAGGTAGACGTCGGGCACGAGCTGCATCCAGTTCCACAAGCCCGCCGACACATAGCCGCCATCCGCGGTTGCGCGAACCGACCAGAGCGAGTCCCAATGCTCGGGAATCGGATCGCCGTAATACTGATCCCAAAGCTCGTTCCCCGCCGCATCGAGTCGAACGAGACGGCCTTGGTAGCCGTGGGGGCGGGCATCGCCGGCCAAGACGAACCCGCCGTCGGAGGTGACGTCCGCGCTGGAGAGGCCGTTTCCACCGTTCGGCGGAAATCGAATTTCCCACTGAATCGTGCCGTCGGCGTCGAGCCTCGCCGCGTAGGAATTGCCGTCGGATGGCGCACCAGCGTACGCAAGGCCCACGACGATCAATCCGCCATCGGGAATCGCGCGCGCGCCTGCGATCTGAACCGCGTCCTCCGACTCATACGTCCGATCCCATACGACGTTACCGGAATCGTCCAGCTTCACCGCATGGAGGCGCTGCTCGTGGTCCCAGCCGGTGCTGCCGATCACGAGGAGATTTCCGTCGCTCGCCTGAACGACGAATGCAAAGGTCCAGTGGCCACCGTAAAGCTCTCGCCGCCACCGCTCGACGCCTTCGCTGTCGACCCGAACGACGAGCGCCGGATTGTGGTCCGGGATTCCTGCATCATAAAAGGTGCTCGCCATCGCGTAGCCGTCGGTCATCGCCGCCAACGACGTCCGAAATACGGGTGACGTCTCGTAGGTGCGGTCCCATGTCGGCTCTCCGGCGCTGTCGAAACGGACGAGCCGAAGGTCGAGAATGCTGTCGTCCGCCAGGGGGGAGTACCTGGCCAGCGCAACCACGCTGTCGTCGGGGGTGGCGACCAGCTCGAACGCCTCGTCCGTTCCCGGAGTCTCGAGCGTCCGGGTCCACAGCGGAGTGCCGATCGAGTCGGTTCGGACGAGATACGGATCGGAGATCAACGTCTCTGACGGCGCCGTGCCACCGCAGATCGCGTAACCGCCATCGGTCAACTGTGCGACGCTCGTTCCATAGTCGTAACCTCGCCCGGCGTACGTTCGCTGGAACTTGGCCGGGCTGCACGACTCCGACGACAAGAGCGAGAAGATCCAAACGCCTGTCGCGAGCACCTGTGTTTTCGTAATCATCGCCCCCCCTCGCCCCGGCTTTCGCGCTGTTCCCGAAGCCGGCTGCGGCGATCTCGAAACCGATCTGGCGCAAGCGAAGTGCCATCGCTTGGGAAGCTGCCAAGACGAGGAAGAGCGGCCGCGAGGCAGGCAGACGGGCGCTGCAGCGTCTGACCGCAGTGAAGAAGTGAGTGGCACCAATCTTCTGGGTTTCGAACCACTGGCACATCTTGCTCACGGACGAGAAGAGCGAGCTCTCGGATTTCATGCGGGACTTTCTCACCGTCCCCGCCGAGGGCATCAACCAGATCCGCCATCGTGAGGGGCGCGTCTTCGATCGATGGTTCCTCTGCAAGCAGAGCCTGATCAGGCCGCTGCCATCTCGACTGCGCGTCGTTCGACCGTGTAGCCAAGTTGCTCGAGCCTCTTTCCGAGGTAGCGGGTGGGGCGCTCGGCGTTCAGCAGCCGGCTAACAAAACCAAACAGAACCACACCGAAGTGCCGTGGTGTGACCCGGATCGGGCCGGTAGGGTGCCGTTTGCCGCGCCTGGCGCGTCCTCGCGAGTCCTCGCGAGTCAGATCGCGTCGGACTCGCCGGCGCTGGGGAGTCCATCCATGGAGCTTTCTCATGCATTCCGAGCGCGTGTGCGTCTCGCGGCAACGCGAGGTGTGTGTCTCTCTCGCGAGTGGCTCGCGGTGCTCGCGCAGGTGCTGCTCGCATTCTCGTTGACCAGCGCCATCGCGCATGCCGCCACGATCGCGGTCGATTCCGCCGGCGACGACATGAATCTCGGGCCGAACGGCAACTGCACCATCCGTGAGGCGATCGAGGCGGCGAACACGAACACGGCGGTCGATGCCTGTATCGCCGGCGCGGCAGGTCAAGACCTGATCGAGCTGCCGGCAGCCACCCTCACGCTCGCGATCGCCGGCGCGAACGAGGACGCCAACGCCACCGGCGACCTCGACGTCCTCGAACCCGTCGAGATTCGCGGCGCGGGCTCTGCCACCACCACGCTGGACGCGACTGGCCTCGGCGATCGCGTGCTTCAGATCGCCGACGGCGTGAAGGTGACGTTGGTCGATCTGACGGTGACGGGCGGCCGCGCGCTCGGAGGCGCGAGCGAGACCGCGAGCGGTGGAGCCATCTGGAACAGCGGCGATCTCACGCTCGTCCGGGTGACGGCGAGCGACAACCAAGCGATCGGCGGCGACGGCAACGAACAGAGTCAGAACGGAGGCACCGGCCAGGGAGGCGCGCTCTACAACGCGCCCACCGCGTCGCTCACGCTCGATACCACGGTGGTCGAGAACAACGTGGCGCGAGGTGGAAACGGTGCCACCGTGTGCTGCTCGTTCTCGTGCTCGTGCACGACCTCGGGACCCGCCGGCCATGGCTATGCAGGCGCAATCGAGAGCCCAGGCGCGCTGACGATCGTGCGCTCCACGATTCAGGACAACCTTGCCGTGGGTGGCAGCTCCAGCCGCTCGACCCCAGGTAGCGCTCAGGCGGGCGCGCTCCACCTGGGAGGCATGCCGGCCACGGTGCGCGAAACGCTCTTCGCGCGGAACTCGGCGTCGATGGCGGGGCGCTTCAATCTCGTGGCGCCGCCCAACGCCGTCGCCGGAGCGATCCTCGTCGGCGCGGGGACGAATCTCGTCCTCGACGAGAGTCTCTTGAGCGAGAACCTCGCGAACGGCGGAGTCAGCTCGATCCAGGCGGGATCGGGCACCGGCGGCGCGATGACCGTGAACGCCGGAGCCACGGTCCAGGTCACGAACAGCACATTCGCCAAGAACCACGCGATCGGTGGTGACAACACCCTTCTCGGATCGAGCGGTGGAGCGGCGACGGGCGGCGCCATCGACACGGCCGGCACGCTTGCGCTCCAGAACGTGACGTTCACCGACAACGACGTCACGTCGGGCGCGGCGCCAACACCGGGCGTTGCACAGGGGGCGGCGCTCTACTCACGCGCCAGCACCACGATCGTGAACTCCATCGTCGCTGCGAGCCGAAAAAAGGTGGGCGGCGGTGCGGCTGCGGACGAAGGCTGCGCCGGCACCACCCCCGCTGTCTCGCAGGGCGGCAACATGGAGAGCCCGGTCAGCACGTGTCTCTTCTTCGGGCTCGGCGATCAGCGTTCGCTCTCCCCGGCGGCGCTCGACTTGCAGCCGCTCGCCGACAACGGTGGCGCCACGTGGACCGCGGCGCTCGGCGCGAGCAGCGTCGCCGTCGATGCCGGCCGCCCGTTCTCGTGCCCGGCGTTCGACCAGCGTCATTACCCGCGCAACGGCACGTGCGACTCCGGCGCCTTCGAGGTCGGGGCAGCGCCGTGCACCGATGCCGACCAGGACGGGTATTCGGTCGAAGGCGGCGCCTGTGGTGCCGTCGACTGCAACGACGCGAACGCCAGCGTGAATCCCGGCGCGACCGAGGTTCCACTCAACGGCATCGACGACGACTGCAATCCGCTCACTCCATTCCCGCCGAGCTGCGCGTCGGTGGGACGCGACGGCGCACCCACGACTCCGGCGAGCGCCGAAGTCGCGCCGTGGATCGCGCTGGGCTGGGTGGTGACCCGCGTCCACCGAGCGCGGCGCCGCAGCTCGCTGCGTGGGTGACGCGAATCGATCCATGACGGGGCGCGAGCGGCGCGACGTCGCGGATCGTGCGCGAACGATCCCCGGCGGCACTGGCCGCTCGTGCACTCGCCGCTCGTAGCACCCGTGGGAATCGCGTGCTAGGACGATGGAGCGTCTCGGAAGCCGGTGCGCAACTCGCACCGGCACTCGAGACGGTTCCCGTGTCGGCACCCGCCCGCTCCACACCGCTCGTTCTGGTCGTCGAGGACGACGCCATTCTGGCGCGGGACGTGGAGCGCTACCTCGAGGCGAACGGCTTCGAGGTCGAGCTCGAGAGCCGCGGAGATCGGGCGGCGGAACGGATCGCCGCGCTGACTCCGGACCTAGTCGTCCTCGACGTGATGCTGCCCGGCTCGGACGGGCTCGCCGTCTGCCGCACGGTCCGGCCTTCCTATCGCGGCCCGATCCTCATGCTCACGGCTCTCGGCGACGAGGTCGACGAGGTCGCGGGGTTGGAGGTCGGGGCGGACGATTACCTGACCAAGCCGGTGCGACCGCGGGTGCTGCTCGCGCGTGTCCGCACCCTGCTGCGGCGCGCGGGTGCGGCGCCGGATGCTTCCGAGAGCTCCGTGGTCGTGGTGGGAGACCTGGAGATCGACCCGGAACGGCGCGTCGCACACCGCGATGACCGAGAGCTCGGTCTCACCACACTCGAGTTCGACCTGCTTCACATGCTCGCCCGTCATGCGGGCACCGTCGTGAGCCGTGACGAGCTCTGTCGCCGCGTGCGCGGAGTCGGTTACGACGGGATCGACCGCTCGATCGATCTCGGTGTGCATCACCTGAGACTCAAGCTCGGCGACGACGGGAAACGCCCTGCGCTCATCAAATCGGTCCGTGGCGTCGGCTACCTGCTCGCCAAGTCCAAGTGAGGCCGGGCCATCCGCGGCTGCGCGGAACCGGGCGCCCGCGGACGAATCCCCGTTCGACCGCGGCGTTGCGCGCGAGCTCGAGCAGGGGATCACGCGCCGGCTGGGGCGCGCGAGCGCCACCCTCGCAGCGGTGGTGGTGCTTGCGACTTGGCCCCTCGATGCCTTCTCGTTCGGGCGCGGTGCGCCGACTTTCGCGGGGCTCGCGCGTACCCGCGTGATCGCGCTTGGCATCCTCGTCGCGGGGGCGGTCTTGTTTCGTGCGCCGGGCTCGCTACGCCGCATCCACGCGCTGTGGCTCGCGCTCTACCTGACGCTCACCGCCTCGGTGTTCGCGAGCTTGGGCGCGGCTTTCCCATCCGACTCGGCGATCGTCCACGCGGCGCTGCTGGTGCCCTTCGTGACGGTCGTCTTCGTCGCGCCGCTTGCGCTTCGCCTGGCTGCCGTCGGCGCGGGGGCCGCTTGTGCGCTTGCTACGTGGGAAGTGGCGCAACCCGGCACGTGGCTGGCGACCCGGCAGGCGCTGCTCGTGGCCGACTTCCTGGTCGCGGCCTCCGGGTTCGCGGTGTGGCTCGGTCATCGACTGCGGGGCCTCTTGCTCGCCGATGGTCTCGGACGCCATCGGATCGAAGGAATCGCGACCCGCCAGCAGGCGCTGCTCGCAGCCGTCTCCCACGACCTCGCCGAGCCGCTCGCTGGTATGCGCGAGCTCGTCGCGGGGCTCCCTCGCGAGACCACCCACGCCGGGATCGCGCTGCGCGTCGAGGAGCTCGACGCGCTCGTGGTGGTGATCGAAGAGGTCGCCGCGCAGGTGCTGACGTACGTGCGGGCTCGGGATGGAGTCGAGACCGAGACCGAGCGCTTCACGGCTCGGGATGTGCTGGCGCGTCCGCTCGACGAGTGGCGGACGATTCGCGATTCCGTGGAGGTGTCGCTGCTCGACGGCGGCGCGCCGGTTCAAATTCGTGCCCACCGTCGCGATCTCGTGGGTGCCTTGGGCGCCGTCGTGCACCGCGCCATCCGGCTTGCTGCGCACCGCGTGCAGGTTCGCGTCGAGCCGCCGCGCGACGGGTTGCTGTGGCTGGTGGTCGATCACGATGGGTGCGCGGATCCGCGCGAGCGCCGCGCGGGGCTGGAGGTGCTACTCGCCGTCGCGAGACGAGCGCTCGCCCGGAGCGGTGGTTGCCTGCAGATGGACGCGCCAGAGACGAGCGGCGGTTGCGTGAGACTGGGCTGGCCGCTCGCGGGCCCGGTCACGATGGCGAGGGAAGCACCGCCGCGCGTGGGCCTTCTGCAATTCGCTTCGCACGCACTGGCGCGACTCGATGCGCACGTTGCAGAGGAGCTCGAGCCTGTCTCCGGCGCGGCGCGCGACTTCGAGCGGGAAGCCGCGCGTCTCGCGCTGGCGCTCGGCGAGCGCCTGTGCGCCTTCCTCTGCGTGCTGCAGCTCGTCGCCTGGCCCACGGATCGCTACGTCTTCGGTGCGGACTCCGCCGTGACCGCGTCGCTCGCCGCGTGGCGCGCTCTCACCCTGGTGGTGCTCGCTGTCGGCTGGTGCGCAGCACGGCTCTACCGGCGCCGGGCGCTGCACCCGTACCTGCTGTGGGCCGCGTTTCATGCCGGTCTCGGTGGGTTCACTGGACACATGATCGGATCCACGTTCCCGTCCGCCTCTCCCGTGCCGTACGCGCTCTGCTGGATCCCCTTCGCGAGCGTGGTGATGGTGGCCCCTCTCGGCGTGCGCGTCGCGGTCTCGATGGTGGTCACCGCCGCCGTTTACGCGGGCTACGCGTTCGCGCGAATCGCCAGCGGGACCGCGGTCGGAGCGCCCCACGCCGCAGCGCTGCTCGCCGCTGCGGCCGCGAGCGTCTGGGTCGGCCGCTGGATCCACGAGCTCTTCGCGGAAGGCCACCGCCGATCGGCTGCGCTCGATGCGGCGATCACGGGACAGCGCCAGCTCCTTCAGGCGCTCGCGCACGAGATTCGCACTCCCCTCGCGCGCATCCGGTTCGTGCTCGAGTACGTCGTGGAAGAAAGCCGGCCGGGCTCGCTCGCAGGGCAGACGGATGAGCTCGCGTCGTGTGTGGCCCAGCTCGACGAGCTCTCTCAGGAGGTGGGGACGTACGTGCGTTACGGCGAGCCCGTGGACTGCCGCGACGAGAGCTTCGATCTACGCCAGGCGGTGGCAGGTTCGGTGCGCGAGTGGACCGCCGTGCCGTGCGCCGTCGCGCTGCACGGGCTCGAGGAGGCTCCTGCGCTTCGGCTGCGGGGAAATACACGCGACTTCGTGCGCACGATCGCCAACCTCGTCCGGAACGCGCAGCGCTTCGCCCGAAGTGAGGTCTCGCTGTCGTTCACCGAGCTTCCCGATCGACGGCTCGAGATCGCCGTCGCCGACGACGGCCCCGGCATCCCACCGCACGAGCGCGACCGTGTGTTGCAGCCTTTCGTGCGCCTCGATGCGGCGCGGAGCTCGGAAAGCGGCGGCCTGGGGCTCGGGCTCGCGATCGCGCGGCGGATCATCGAGCGCCACGGGGGAGCGATTCGAATCGATGAACCGCCGGGAGGCGGTACGCGCGTCGTGACGACGTGGATGATCGCCGTCGCTCCTACAACCTCGGCAACGCCGTGAAGCGGGCGTCGTCGTGTGGTGTTCCCCTCGTTCGCCTAGCCCGATCGATTCATGAACGCGGCGTCGAGATACCAGGAATCACCCCGTTG
>CAYUSL010000308.1:0-7623 GCA_964447125.1 uncultured bacterium
CCTGGCGCAGACCAAGGATCTCCACCTCAACACGTACACCGTCGAGAAGGGCATCAGCTTGTTGCCGCACCTGCGCAAGGCGGTGCTTCACGGTGTGGGGCCGGTGTTCGCGGCAGTGCTGGTGGTCGCGGTGGTCGCGGGTGCAGCGGTGGCGCGCACACCGGCCTTGGTGACGGCCTCGTTTCCGGTCGCATTCTTGGTGCTACTCGGAAACTTCCGGCGGCTCTATCCGCGGTATCTACTACCCCTCCAGCCGTTCCTGTGCGCGGCGGTGGCGGTGGCGCTGGTGGTTGCCGCGCGTGCCGCTGCGAAGCGCTGGCCGCGCGAGCGCGCGCGGATCGCGCACGCGGCGCTCGGTGTGGTGCTCGTCGTCGGTCTTGCTGCGCAGGTCCCGGCGCTCGCCGACGAGCTGGGCTTGCGTGCCAAGCTCTCCTCGGCTGCCCAGGCCGAGCAGTGGATGCGTTCCCATCTTCCCGACGGCGCCACGATCGTTTCGGAGGTCGCGTTCGTGGGCGAGATCGAAGCCGGGCGGCTCGAGATCGAGAACGTGCCTCGCGTGGTCGGCTCGCGGGACGAGATCGCACGCTACGACTACGTGGTCTTGAGCGAGATCAACTACGAGCGCCCGGGCTTGCGCCCGCGCTATTTCGAGCTGGTCCGCGATCTCGCGCTGGTGAAGGTGTTCGACGGCACGTCCGGTGGAGACCCCGACTCCGAGCAACGCGCTCAGGAGACGCGGATCTACGCGACGCGGCGTTTCCCTGCCTCGCTCGCGCTCGAGCGCAAGCAAGGGGGCCTGACGGCGCGGATCGGTGCGCTCCCACCCGGCTCCTACACGCTCAGCGTGACCGGGCTATCGGCTGCCGCGGGCTCCGGCCCCGGCACGATCGAGATCGAGCTGGTGGAGGCGGATGGCAGTCGCTTCGAGCCGAGCGAGGTCGCAACACCCGAAGCTGCGACGGCTCCGTTCTCGCGGTCGTTCGCGCTCACGGATCTCGAGACGCTCGATGTGGCGGTGAAGGCTGCCCGAGACGTCGATCTCACGAGCGCGGAGCTCGTGCTGTCGCGCCAGCCCGATCCGCCGAGCGCAGGCTTCCGCCCGCGTCGCCGTGATCAGCCCGGCCCCTGACGGTCCGATTCGCAGAACCGTCCTCCCTCGGTCTCGCTCGCTTCCGAACGCTCCCGTGA
Source organism: uncultured bacterium (assembly GCA_964447125.1). GTDB lineage: Bacteria > JADJOY01 > JADJOY01 > JADJOY01 > JADJOY01 > JADJOY01. The sequence goes on from CAYUSL010000308.1 coordinate 1,189, forward strand.
AACTGGATCGCACTGAGTCGGAATCGACCCGCGCCACCGGCGTGCTGGTCACGAGCACGCTGGTGCTGGCGAGTGCCTTCGCGGCGGTGTCCTTCCTGGGCACGCCGTCGCGACACGATCCACTCGACGTCGTGTTGCTCGCTTGCGTGTGGCTGCTCGGTGGTGCGGCGCTCGCGGCGTGGGTGCTCGCGGCGCGCGCCGTCGGGCGCTGGCCCGGTGCCCTGATGGCGACCGTGGTGTTGGCCACGTGGGGTGCGCGAGTTCGAGAAGCCGTGCGGCCGCCGGGGACCCCCGCGATGCTTTCGCTCGGCGTGAGCGTGGCGCTGGTGGCGTTCGCATCGATTGCAGCGCTGGCGATCGCCCATCGCTGGCTACCGGCTTTTGGTGCGAGCGGGCGCCGACGACTGGTGCGGATCGCGCTGCTCGCGAGCGTCGGATGGGTGGCGCTGACGGCGAGTGCTTACCGGTGGGTGGCGACCTTTCGCTGGCATCTGCTCCAGCACGATCGGCTGGTCGGAGTGCTGCTGCACCACGCGCTGGACGTGCCCGTGGGGACGATCGAGGACGCGCTCTGGCAGCGCATGTCCGCTGGTGAGGCGCCTGCGATCCGCGAGGCCGCGCCCCAACCGCCGCCGCCGACTGCAACCGAGGCGAGCAGGCCCAACCTCGTCATCGTGCTCGTCGATTGCTTGCGCGCCGATGCGCTGCCGCCCTACGGCGGCGATCCTGCCTGGTTTCCCGAGAGCGGCCCGCGTCTCGCGCAGGGAATGGTGTTCGCGGACGTGATGGCGAGCACCACCTGGACGCGGGCATCGGTGGCTTCGCTCTTCACCGGCAAGATCCCCGAACACCACGGTGCCGTCGATTGGGACTACCTGCTCGCCGACGATCAGCCCACGCTCGCCACGGCACTCGGCGAGCGCGGCTACCGCACGGCGGCCTTCATCGCCACGCGCCACGCGGTGAACGGCGAATCCGGCTTCGCTCGCGGCTTCGATGCGTTCCACCACTTGAGCGAGCCCCCGCTTCCCTACGCGCGCGCCGCCACCGTGACCGACGACGCACTTCGTTGGCTGGACGAGTCGGGCGCGTCACGCGCAGGAGGCGAGCGGCAACCGGTTTTCGCGTACGTGCACTACCTCGACCCGCACACACCGTATCTGAGCGGCGGGCCGCGCAACCCGGCTCGCCCAGCGGCGGCGCGGCGTGGCTACCAGGCCGAGCTCGCATACCTCGACGGACACTTGGCGCGGCTGCTGGATGGGATGGCCGCGCGTCTCACCGGACCGACCTACGTGCTGATCACCGCCGATCACGGTGAGGAGCTGGGCGAGCACGGTGGGCTCGGCCACGGCCACACGCTCTATCGCGAGCTTTTGCACGTGCCCGCCGTGCTCCTCGATCTCGCGTCTGCCGCGGGGCGCCGCGCGGCCGGCCGCGTGGACGCGCGGCTCGAGCTGCGTGACTTCCACGATCTCTTCGTGGCGCTCGCAGACGATCCCGCCCTCGATGCTGCAGCGTGGGGCGCGGCGCGTGCCCGTGCGCTGCGCTACGCGTCGCTCTATCACTCGAAGCGATCCAAGGATCGGTGGTTCGCGTTCTTGCGGCCGTATCGCGCCCGCATGTGCATGCGCGCCGTCGAGAGCGCTTCCGAGACCCTGGCGTGGTCGGCCTACGGCGACACCTTCGAGCTCTACGATCTCGTGGCCGACCCGGGTCAGCTTCACGACCTCGTGCGCGCTCGTCCCGAGGCCGTGCGCACGCTCGCGGCTCAGCTCGACGCTGCCGCCCCCGCGCCCTGGGCACCCCGAATCACCACTGCCGTGAGCGCCGAGGACGAGACGCGGCTGCGCGCCCTCGGATACGCGCAGTGAGATCGCGGCGACTGAGATTCGTCATTGGATGTCGCGACGCGTCGTGTTAACCGTGCAGGCCTCGGATCCATCACACAAGGGAGACACAGCCATGAAGCGCGCGGTCCTATTCGTCTCGGGAGCTTTGCTGCTTGCAGGTGCTGGCAACGGATGGGCGGCGGGGGACGCTGCTGCCGGGAAGGCCAAGTTCGACATGCTGTGTGCGACCTGTCACGGCCCCGCTGGCAAGGGCGACGGCGTCGCCGGCGCGGCGCTCAACCCGAAGCCGCGTGATTTCTCCGACCAAGCGTGGCAGAAGGCAACCAACGACGAGACCATCGGCAAGACCATCAAGCTCGGCGGTGCCGCAGTCGGAAAGTCGCCGCTGATGGTGGCGTGGGGGCCCATGCTCTCGGACGCCGACATCACCAACCTGACGGCTTACATTCGCGACCTGGGCAAGGCGAAGAAGTAAGCGCTCGCGAGTCTTGCTCGCTCGGCTCTCGCCGAGCGTCACACGCCGCACCGTTTCCCGGTGCGGCGTCGTTGCTTCCGGCTGACGATTTGCTTTCGCCGAGACGAATGCGGCGGGATCGAGCCGTCGCTACGCCATCCGAGTTACTCCGCCGTAACGAGCATTGGTGCCAGCGGCTCATCGCGGCTCGACTTGGTGACGATTTCGTTGCGCGCTGGACCGCGAAAACAGTGCTGCGCCGGTACGGAATGATCGCGGAGGCCGTCGTGAATCAGCCCACGGGAACCCGGGCGAGGTTCGCCTCGCACCCCCCACCCGGAAAAAGGCGCCGATTTCCCGCGTCCGCCCTCCCGAGTCCGTTCGCTGCGCAGGGCTGATCTCCTGTGGCCCGAGTCTCACCTGCGACTCGAGGTAGCGCCGTCGTGGGAGTACGTCGCCGGGCGAGTGTGGACGCCGCCGGGAGTGGCACGTGGCTTGCCCTACGTCCCGGCCCTGGCACCCGCATCCTCGCCGGAACTTTGCCCCCATGCCGTCCTTGTCGACCGCCCTCGCGGCCCTACCCGTGGATCGTGTGCCGTCGCCCGAACAGGCGGCCGTGGTGCGCACCAGTACCTGCCTGCATTGCGGTCTCGATCTGGCGCCCCACGACGTCGACGGGTTCTGCTGCGCGGGGTGCCGCACGGTCTATCGGCTCATCCAGGCCGAGGGCTTGAGTCGTTATTACCGGATTCGTAGCGGCGCGGGTCGGCCGGTGGTGGACGGGGCACGCGACGAACCCGACCGCAAATGGCTGGAGCCCATCGAGGAGCGGCTGGCTTGCGCTGCGGACCCAGCCTCGGTGTCGCTCGACGTGCAGGGCATCCACTGCTCGGCGTGCGTGTGGCTCATCCAGGAGATGTTCCGCCGTGAGCCGCACGGCCTGCGCGCGCTGGTGAATCCGGCGCTCGGACGCGTCGATCTCACCGTGGAGCCGGGCTTCGGCCTCAGCGACTGGATCGCGGCGATCGAGCGCTTCGGCTATCGCTTCGGTCCGCCGCTCAAGGACGCACGCTCGACTGCGGACGCGTTGCTGGTGCGCGCGGGTGTGTGTGTGGCGCTCGCGGCGAACGCCATGATCTTCGGTTTCGCCATGCACCTCGGGCTCACCGAGGGGCCGGTTTACACGATGCTGGCGGGTGCCAACGCGGTGATCGCCACGCTCTCGCTCGCCCTCGGCGGGACGATCTTCATCCGCTCGGCCTGGCGCAGCCTCGCAGCGGGAGTGCTGCACCTCGACACGCCCATCGCGCTCGGCATCGTGCTCGCGTACGCCGGCTCGATGGCGTCTTACCTGTGGGCGGGAGACACCGCGAATTACCTCGACACCGTGGCCGTGTTCATCGCGCTCATGGTGCTCGGGCGCTGGCTGCAGGAGCGTGTGCTGGAGCGCAATCGCCGTGAGCTCTTGGCCGACGACGGTGTCGACGGCCTGCGCACTCGGCGGGTGCGCGACGGGCGCGTCGAGCTGGTGGAATGCCGCGCCGTACAGAGTGGCGACGAGCTGTGGATCGCGCCCGGGGATCTGGTGCCACTCGACTCCGTGGTGCTGGGCGGGCCGGCAACCCTCACCCTCGATTGGATCAACGGCGAGTCCGAGCCGCGGGTCTTCGCCGCAGGCAGCCGAGCGCCAGCCGGCAGCTTCAACGCCGGCGGCTCGGCGGTCTCGATGCGCGCACTCACGTCGTTCGCCGAGTCACCGATCGTGCGCCTGCTCGCGACACCGCGCGAGCGGCTCGCCGACGCCGCACGCGCGACGCCGTGGTGGCAGCGGGTCGCCTCCGGCTGGGTGATCGGTGTGCTGGTCGCTGCGGTGGCGGGGCTCGCGGGTTGGTGGCTCGTGGCGGGTGAAGCGCTGCGGGCGTTCGAGGTCACCACCGCGGTGCTGGTGGTGACGTGTCCGTGCGCGTTCGGGATCGCGTCGCCACTCGCATACGAGCTGGTGCAGGCGGGGCTGAGGCGGGCCGGTCTCTTCGTGCGCGCGGCGGGATTCCTCGATCGAGTGGCGTCGGTGCGGCGCGTGGTCTTCGACAAGACCGGCACGCTCACCACCGGCCGACTCGGGCTCGCGAATGGTGGCGCGATCGATGCGCTCGCAGCCGACGAGCGACAGATGCTCTTCGATCTGGTGGCGCACAGCAGCCATCCCAAGAGCACCGCGGTGCGGCGCCATCTGGAAGCCCAGGGTCTCGAGCTCGGGCAGCGGCTCGCGGTCGTCGAGAAGCCCGGCCTGGGTCTCGAGGCACAGGTGGACGGCCACAGCGTGCGCCTCGGCGCACCGAGCTGGGCCGCTTCCGACGCCCCCCCGGATGCAGACGTGGTGTTCGCGATCGACGGTGACACCCGCGCCGCGCTCAGCACGGCCGAAGAGCTGCGGCGCGATGCGCGCGCCGAGATCGAATGGTTCCAGTCGGCCGGGATCGAAACCTGGATCCTGAGCGGTGATTCCACGCCGCGAGTGGCGGAGCTGGCGCGCGAGCTGGGTGTCGCGCCCGAGCGCGCGGTCGGGGATGCGAGCCCCGACGGCAAGGCCGAATGGCTGGCGCGTCACGATCGCAACGACACGCTCATGGTCGGTGACGGCATCAACGACAGCCTGGTGGTCGCCAACGCCTGGTGCTCGGGCACGCCTGCGGTGGATCGGCCGTTCATGGCCGCGCGCAGCGACTTCTACTTCACCACCGCGGGGCTCGCGCCGTTGCGGCAGGCGCTGCTCGCAGCCCGACGGCTCGAAGCGGTGCTGAAGCGGAATCTAGGGTGGGCCGTCGCCTACAACCTGCTCGCGGTGGCGCTGGCGCTGGCCGGGCTGATGAAGCCGTGGCTGGCGGCGGTGCTGATGCCGCTCAGCTCGATCGCGATCGTCGCAGCGACGGCCACCTCGCTCGGACCGAGGAGCAACACGTGGAGGTCCTGATCCTGCTCATCGCCGTGAGCCTCACGATGGCGCTGGGGGCCGTGCTGTTCTTCGCGTGGACCGTGCGCGAACGCACCCTCGAGCACGCGGATCGCCTGGCGCTCTTGCCGCTCGACGACGACGAGTTCAGCAGCGTCCTGGAAACACAACCGAACGCGAAGACCAAGCAGCAAGACCCGGTGAAGAGCTGAAACAGACGTCGGCAGAACCACTTGGAGAGGGGTGGAACGTATGAAGAACACCAAAGTGACCTACGACGACAGGATCGTCCGATGGTTCATGACGGCCTCGGTCCTATGGGGCATCGTCGGGATGCTGGTGGGCGTGATCGTGGCGCTCCAGCTCGCCTTCTGGCAGGCCGACATCCCGCCGCTCTTGAACTTCGGCCGGTTACGCCCGCTGCACACCAACGCGGTGATCTTCGCGTTCGTGGGCAACATGATGTTCGCGGGCGTTTACTACTCGACCCAGCGTTTGTTGAAAGCGCGCATGGGACACGACCTGCTGTCCAAGATCCACTTCTGGGCTTGGCAGCTCATCATCGTGTCGGCCGCGCTCACGCTGCCGCTCGGCATCACCACCGGCAAGGAATACGCCGAGCTCGAGTGGCCGATCGACCTGGCCATCACGCTGGTGTGGGTGGTGTTCGCGGTCAACTTCTTCTGGACCGTCTTCAAGAGGAACGAGAAACACCTCTACGTGGCGTTGTGGTTCTACATTGCCACGCTCATCACTATCGCGGTGTTGCACATCACCAACAGCCTCGAGCTGCCGGTGAGCGCCTTCAAGAGCTACTCGATCTGGGCCGGCGTGCAGGACGCGCTGGTGCAGTGGTGGTACGGGCACAACGCTGTGGCGTTCTTCCTCACCACCCCGATGCTCGGCATCATGTACTACTTCGTGCCCAAGGCGGCCGAGCGTCCGGTGTATTCGTACCGGCTGTCGGTGATCCACTTCTGGTCGCTGGTCTTCCTCTACATCTGGGCCGGTCCGCACCACCTGCTCTACACCGCGCTGCCCGACTGGGCGCAGACGCTGGGCATGATCTTCAGCGTCATGCTGTGGGCGCCGAGCTGGGGCGGCATGATCAACGGCCTGCTCACGCTGCGCGGCGGCTGGGAGAAGCTGCGCAACGATCCGGTGCTCAAGTTCTTCGC
>CAYUSL010000309.1:0-7608 GCA_964447125.1 uncultured bacterium
CGCCGGGAACTTCGACGCAACGAACGGGAACATCCGGAGGGCGGATGCGAACAAGGACGTGAGTTCGGAGGCAGCCGAGCCCGCGCGCCGTCCATCGCTGCGCAAACTCCGATCATCCCTGGTGCCTGGCACTCCTTCGCGAACAAGACAAACGGATGGAGCCCATGGCGGCAAGCCCAATCGGCAGGGATCTCGTTTGGAGCGTGTCGCCCTCAAGCGGCTGATGGCGCTGATCGGGCACGTGGGGACGAACATCACGCTCGAACGCCGCGAGTGTCTCCCGTGAAACGCCTCCGGCACCGGCTACGGGAACGAGTCGCGTGCGCGCTCGACGGCCCCTGGCTCAGCCGCCGCCGAGCTTGAGCGCGAGCCACGTGCCGATCTGGCCATCCGGACGCTGGCACGAGCCGACGATGAGCGAGCCGCCCAGGAGCTTGCCGGCGAACACCAGGCCGAAGCCCGAGCGCTTGAATCCTTCGTCCATGAGGATCAGCACCTTCGCGTCCGAGACGATACCGGCGCCCACGGGTCCGTGCTCGTCGGTCTCGTATCCGTCGACGTCGACCTGAAGTGCCGTGCCGCTCTGGGAAACCTGCATGACGAACGAGCCGCCGCCGTTGGGCGGATAGTTCACGACGCTCAGCCACTGTCCCCGCAGGTTTTTCACGGCGCTCGGCAGCGGACTCTCTGCCGCAGCGCGATCCGCCGGGGCGAGCAGCACGGCGCACATCAGCACCAACACGTGCGTGAGATTGCGGATCGTCTTGGTCATGGCTGTGGATCTCCGTTTCGGGCTCCGGGCGTCGGTCCGGCAACACGCCGAGCCACGCTCGCTTCGTACCGCACTCGTCCCCAGCGTGTCACGCCTGGCGTCACTCGATCGGTCCGCGGCTGCGCTCCACGAGCGTCAGCTCCACCGCCTCTCACGGCGACGCAGATGCGTTCGCCGCCGGTTCGGCTGGCGAGGTGAAGCGCGCCGCGAGCCCGCGGATCACGACGTAGAAGATGGGCGTGAAGACCAGCCCGAAGAGCGTGACGCCCACCATCCCACCGAAAACCGCCACACCGAGGGAGCGCCGCATCTCGGCTCCCGCCCCCTTGGACGTGATGAGCGGCAACACACCGAGCGCGAATGCCAGCGAGGTCATGAGAATCGGGCGAAGGCGTACCCGCGCCGCCTCGATCGCGGCCTGCACTCGGCTCATCCCTTCTTGCTCGCGCTCGCGGGCGAACTCCACGATCAAGATCGCGTTCTTGGCAGCGAGCCCGATGAGCACCACGAAGCCGATCTGCGCGAAGATGTCGTTCTGCATGCGCATGACGAGCAGGCTGCCGACGGCGCTCACCAGGCACATGGGCACGATCATCACGATCGAGAGCGGTAACGACCAGCTCTCGTAGAGCGCCGCCAGCACCAGGAACACGAACAGTGTGCCGAGGGCAAATGCCATCGGTGCGGTGTTCTTCTCGAGAATCTCCTGGAGCGAGAGCTCGGTCCACTCGAAGGTCTTGTCCGCCGGCAACACCTCGCGCGCCAGCCGCTCCATCTTCTCGATCGCCTGCTTGGTGCTCACACCCGGCAACGTCGAGCCCGTGAGGTCGGCAGACGGAAACAAGTTGTAGTGATTGACCGACGCCGGCCCAGTGGTGTCGCGCACGCTCACCAGCGTCCCGAGCGGCACCATCTCGCCAGTCGAGTTCCTCACCTGCAGGCGCTGGATGTCTTCGGGGCGCACCCGGAAAGGCGCATCCGCTTGCACCAGCACCTGCCAGTTCCGCCCGAAACGCGTGAAGTCGTTGACGTAGAGCGAGCCGAGCTGGATCTGCAGCGTGTCGAACACGTTCGCGAGCGGCACGCCCAGCGATTTGGCCTTGTCGCGATCCACCTCGGCAAAAAGCTGCGGCTGCCCGGCGCGGAACCCGCTGAAGAGACCCACCAGCCCGGGCTCGCGGCTCGCACGTCCGATCAGCTCCTCCACCGCCGCTTGCAGCGCCTTCGGCCCGGTCGCGCCGCGATCCTGCACCTGCATCTTGAAACCGCCCACGGTGCCGAGCCCGTCGACGACCGGCGCACCGAAGGCGAGCACGAATCCGTCTTCGATCGCCATCAAGCGCATGCGCAGGTCGGCGAGCACCTTGTTGACACCCTGCCCTGCTCGAACCCGCTCTTCGAATGGATTCAGAACGATGAACATCACCGCCGAATTGGGCAGCGTGGAGCCCGACAAGATCGAGAACCCCGGGAAGCCCACCACGTGCGACACGCCTGGCGCCGCGCGGGCGATGTCGGTGGCGCGCCGCACCACGGCGTCGGTGCGCTCCAGGCTGGCGCCGTCGGGAAGCTGCACCACCGCGATCACGTAGCCCTTGTCTTGCTCGGGAATGAAGCCGCTCGGCGTCATTCGGAACGCCACGTAGCCGAGCCCGAGAAGCACGGCGTAGATGACCATCCCCACCGCCGCGTAGCGCAGCACCCGCGCCAAGAGCCGGCCGTAAAGAGCGGTGAAGCGCGCGAAGAACCGATTGAAGGCCGCGAAGAAACGCGACATCGCGCGGTTCGCCGCCGGCGCCACGAGCCAGCCGGCCAAGCCGCCGACCGCCACGGCGACTCCGCGCGCCCACCAGGTCGCCGCTGAGCTCGCGTGCGCCGCCGCACCGTGTGCGGCCTCCGTGGACGCACCGAACCAGCGGCTCGCGAACGGTGCCAAGAGCAGCGTCGCGAGCCCCCCCACCACGAGCACGTAGCCGGCGCGCGGCAAGGCCTCGTGATGCTCCTTCTCGGGATCCGGCCCCACGCGGATGATCTGCACCGCGCGCGACGGCGCCATGGTGAGCGCGTTGATCGCCGAGATGAGCGTCGCCGACGCGATGGTGAGCGCGAACTGCCGGTAGAACTGGCCGCTGATCCCGGACAAGAACGCGGTGGGGATGAACACCGACGCGAGCACCAGCGTGATCGCCAGCACCGGCCCCGTGATCTCACGCATGGCGTGATAGGTGGCCTCGCGCGGCGCGTAACCCTTGCGCATCCAGCGCTCGATGTTCTCGACCACCACGATGGCGTCGTCCACCACGATGCCGATCGCCAGCACCAGCCCGAAGAGCGACAGGTTGTTGAGCGAGAAACCGAGCGCCGCCATCACCGCGAACGTGCCGATGAGCGACACCGGCACGTCGATCATCGGCAGCAACGTCGGTCGCCAATCCTGCAGGAACACCAGCACCACGATGAACACCAGCAAAAACGCCTCGACGAGGGTCTTCCACACCTCGCGCACCGACTCGGCGACGAACACCGTGGTGTCGTAACCGACGCGGTATTCCACGCCGCTCGGAAAGCGCGATTTCAGGTGCTCCATCGTCGCGCGCACCCGCTCGGCGGTGGCGAGTGCATTCGAGCCCGGAAGCTGGAAGATGCCCATCGCCACCGACGGCTGGTTGTCGATGTAGCTCGACATGTCGGAGTTGCGTGCACCCAGCTCGATGCGCGCCACGTCACGAAGCTTCACGGTCTCGCCGGTAGGCCCCGCTTTCAAGATCACGTCGCCGAACTGGTCGGCGTCGACGAGCCGCCCGAGCGCGTTGATCGGATACTGGAAGGGCGTGCCCTTCGGCACGGGCGGCTGGCCGATGCGGCCCGCAGCCACCTGGATGTTCTGCTCGCGCAACGCCCGCACCACGTCGTCGGCCGCGAGGCTTCGCGAGGCGAGCTTCTCGGGATCGAGCCAGATCCGCATGCTGTAGTCGCGGGCGCCGAACACCAGCACGTCGCCCACGCCGTCCACGCGCGCCAGCTCCTCGCGCACCTGGATCGCCGCGTAGTTGCCGAGATAGAGATCGTCACGGCTGCCGTCGGGCGAGATGAGATTGATCACCATCAGCATGCTCGGCGAGCGCTTCTTGGTGGTGATCCCGAGACGGCGCACGTCCTCGGGCAGCCGGGCTTCGGCCGCCGCAACACGGTTCTGGGTGAGCACCTGCGCTTGATCGAGCGGTGTGCCCAGCTTGAACACCACGCTCAGCCCCATCGAGCCGTCGTTCGACGAGGCCGACTGCATGTAGAGCATGTTCTCGACGCCGTTCACTTCCTGGGCGATCGGCAACGCGACGGTCTCGGCCACCACCTCCGCACTGGCTCCTGGGTATTGGGCCAGCACCTGAATGGTGGGCGGCACGACGTTCGGATACTGGGAGATCGGCAGGCCCCGGAGCGCCACCAGCCCGACGATCACGATCACGACCGAGAGCACGGTCGAGAGGATCGGGCGATCGATGAAGAAGCGTGCGAACACGGCGGGCCTCGGATGCTCGATGGAAGGTTTGGCGCGAGCGCCGCGGCTCAACCCTTGTGCGCGGCGCCGGATGCGCCGCTCGGACCGCCACCCGGCATCGCCGGCATCTCGCCTTCGGCATGCGGCAGCACCGGTGCTCCGGGACGCGCACGCATCAGGCCGTTCACGATCACGCGCTCGCCTGCAACGAGCCCTTTCTTCACCACCCGCAGCCGATCGTCGGTGGAAGCACCCAGCTCGACAGGCCGCATCTCCACGACGTTCTGCGCATCCACCACCATCACGAACTTGGTGGCCTGGTCGCTGCCGATCGCCACCTCGGGCACCAAGAGCGAGGGTTGCGGCTCACCGAACGGCACCCGCACCCTCACGAAGAGCCCGGGCGTGAGGATTTGCTCGGGGTTCTCGAACACCGCGCGCGCCGGAATCGTGCCGGTGGCCGCATCGACGCGGTTGTCGATGAAGTCGACGATGCCGGTGTGCGAGTAGCCGGTCTCGTTGGCGAGCCCGATCTCGACCTGGACGCCCAGCTTCTTCACCTCCGCGGGCGGAACCTCGGGGCGGGTCTTCCGGAAGTAGTCCTGGTAGCGCAGCAGCACCGGCTCGTCGACGTGGAAGCTCACGTAGATGGGATCGATGCTCACCAGCGTGGTCAGGACACTCGCGTCGCCGGCGCCGACCTGCACCAGATTGCCGACCGTGATGTTGCGCTTGCTCACGCGTCCAGCGATGGGAGCGGTGATGCGCGTGAAGCCGAGGTCGAGCTGCGCCTGCTCCAGACGCGCGCGCGCCGCCTTGATCTCCGCGTCCGCGGTCTCGACGTTCCAGACCGCGGTTTCGAGGTCGCGCTCGCTGGCGGCCCCTTCGGGACGCAGCTTGCGATTGCGATCCACGTCCGCCTGCGACTTGCGACGCAGCGCTTCGAGGCGCGCTACGTCTGCTTCAGCGCTGTGCACGGCGGCTTGGTACGGTCGCGGGTCGATCTCGAAGAGCACGTCGCCGGCCTTCACCTGCGCACCGTCCTCGACGTTCACCGCCACCAGGTGTCCTGCCACTCGCGGCCGCACTTCCACCTTCTCCACGGCTTCGACGCGTCCCGTGGTCTCGAACCACTCGCGCACCGCACGTTCCACCGGTGGCGCCACGGTCACGGGCATCGGCGGCATCTGCGGCGCCGCCGGCGCGCCGCCCTTACAGGCCCCCAGCAGCACACAGCCTGCGGCGAGCGCCAGCACGTGGCGCCGCTCGCGATCGAAAATCAGCCTCGTCATGGCTCGCATCCTTTTCGCGCGACCAACTGCTCGCTCACCAGTTCGGGAGCCACGAGCGCCAGCCGGTGACTTCCTCCGGCGTCACCGGCGGTACCGCATCGACGCGCCCCACGGGCATCGAAGCGCTGCCGCCGCCGAGCGCCTTGTAGAGCGCCGTGATGCCGAGGGCGACGTCACCCTGCGAGGCCGCCAAGCGATCCTCGACCGCCACCAGCACTTGCTGGGTGTCGAGAACGCGGGTGTAGTCGACGGCTCCTTCCTTGTATTGGAGTCCCGCGAGCTCCACGGCGCGACGCGCGGCCTGGGCTGCGCTCTCGAGCTCGGTCACCCGCCCGCGCGCCGCCGCCAGCGACGCCAGCGCGTTCTCGACCTCGGCCTGCGCCGCGAGGACGGTGCTCTCGTAGGCGGCCAACGCCTGCTGGTAGCGCGCATCCTCGACGCGTACCGCGTTCGAGATCCGGCCGTAGTTGAGGATCGCCCAGCGGACACTCGGGCCGCCGAAATGGGTGAGTGCACGGCCGTCGGCGACGTCGGCAACGTGCTCGGCCTCGAATCCCAAGCTCCCGACCAGCGAGAGGTGTGGGTAGAGCTCCGCGGTGGCCACCCCGATCTGCGCCGATTGCGCGGCGAGGGCGCGCTCCGCGGCACGCACGTCGGGACGAGCGCGCAACAGATCGGCGGGCACGCCGATCGCGAGATCCGCGGGCGCCACCGGAATCGGGTGCTCGCCGCCCAGCTCGGATGCGAGATCCGACGGCGGCAGGCCGAGGAGGATCGACAGCGTGTTGCGGGTCTTGCGGATCGCGCCCTCCAGCTCGGGGATGAGGGCCTTGGTCTCGGCGAGCAAGGACGCCGCCTGGCTGGCGTCGAGCGCCGTGACCGCGCCGCCGCGATAACGGGCGTCGGCGATCTCGAAACCGCGGCTCTGGACCGCGACGTTCTCGCGTGCCACCGTCAGTCGCCGCTCCAGCGTTCGCAGTTGTACGTAGTTGGAAGCGACCTCCGCCACCAGCGAAACCAGCACGTCCTCACGTGAGGCCTCGGCTCCGAGTAGCGAGGCATCCGCGGACTCGACGGAGCGGCGGAACCGACCCCATAGATCGATCTCCCACGCCGCGTCGAAACCCGCACGCCAGTCGTCGGTGGTGAGGTCGATTCCCGGGAACGCGTTGGGCCGAAGCTCGCTGATGCGCGTCTCCTGGTAGCTCGCCGTCGCGTCCTGGCTCTGCGGAAAGAGCCCGCCCACGGCGATGCCTCGGCGGGCGCGGGCCTCCAGCACCCGTAGGCCCGCGGCACGTAGCGACGGGTTGCGCTCGCGGGCCAGCTCCACGAGATGGTGCATCACCGGATCACCGAAGCGCTCCCACCAGCTCGCCGGATCGGCACCAGGAGCGATCGTGACGCTCGGCGTGGAGTTGATCCAAGCGTCCGCGAGCGGTACCGCGGGTGGGGCGTAGTCCGGGCCCACTTGGATGCAGCCGCTCGCCACGAGGACGAACGACCACGCGATCCCGGCGCAGGCGCGCTTCGATTCGATCCGCTCCATGAACATCGGAGTGTATCGGCCGCTGCGCGCTCGCGGCGCCTCCGGCCCGCACTTCCTTGCGAGCTGCGCGGACCGATCGCCGGAACGGCTGTAGACTCGGCATCGATCCCGCGGCCCCCGAGCGGATTCGAGTCATGCACGATTCCGGCGCACGCGTTCTCGACCTCGTCGCTTGGCGCGCGCTCGGCGTCACGCGTTCGCTCCTCGGCCACCGGATCTTTCAGATCGATTCCGATCCCGGTGGCGCGCGCGCGCAGCCGGTGCTCGTGCTCATCCACGGCTTTCCCACGGCGAGCTGGGACTTCGCGAAGCTCTGGCCCGCGCTCACGCGAGACTTCCGGGTGATCGCCGCCGACATGCTGGGCTTCGGATTCAGCGCCAAGCCGAGCGACCACCGCTACTCGATCGTCGAGCAAGCCGATCTGTTCGAGGCGCTGGTCACCGAGCGCGGCATCGAGCGCTACCACGTGCTCGCCCACGACTACGGCGACACCGTGGC
>CAYUSL010000310.1:0-7606 GCA_964447125.1 uncultured bacterium
TGTGGGAGAACGCCCTCGATCCGTCGGCGTTCGCGAGCCTGCCGCGGATCGAGCGTGAGGTGGTGGCGATGGCGCGCGACCACGTGCGCGGCGGCGCCGACGTGGTCGGCTCGTTCACGTCGGGCGGCACGGAGAGTTGCATGCTGGCGGTGAAGACCGCCCGCGACTGGTGCCGCACCCATCGGCCCGAGATCACGCGGCCAGCGCTGGTGATTCCCGCCACGGCCCATCCCGCGTTCCACAAGGGATGCCAGTACTTCGGCGTCGAGGCTGTGGTCACACCGGTGGACCCGATCACGTTCCGCGCCGACGTCGGCGCCATGGCGGCGGCGATCACCGATCAAACGATCCTGCTGGTGGGCTCGGCGTGCTCGTTTCCGCACGGCTCCGTGGACGACATCACCGCGATCGGCCGGTTGGCAGAGGAGCGCGAGCTGCTCTTCCACGTCGACGGCTGCATCGGCGGCTTCCTGCTCCCGTTCTGGCGCGAGATGGGTGCCGATGTGCCGGAGTTCGATTTCACGGTGCCGGGTGTGTCGAGCCTGTCCATGGACTTCCACAAGTACGCGCTCTGCGCCAAAGGCGCCTCGGTGGTGCTCTACCGCGACGCCGAGCTGCGCAGGCACCAGTTCTTCTGCTACTCGAACTGGCCGGGCTACGCGGTGGTCAACGCCACGATGCAGAGCTCGAAATCGGGCGGACCGCTGGCGTCCGCGTGGGCGACGCTTCAGCACTTCGGGCACGATGGCTACCTGGCCATCGCGCGCGCGCTCCGCGAGGCCACCGCGCGCGCCGTCGACGCCGTTGCCGCGATCGAGGGCCTGCGGGTGGTCGGGAAACCGGAGATTTCGCTCTTCGCCATCGGCGCCGATGGAGCCGATGGTGCCGACGTGTTCGCCGTCGCCGATCGCATGGAAGCGCGTGGCTGGCACATGTATCCGCAGCTCGGCCGGTTCGGATCGCCGCCCACGTTGCACGTCACGATCCTGCCGTGGGTGGCGGAGCGGATCGACGCGTGGGGCAACGATCTGCGGGAGGTCGCAGCCGAAGTCCGCGCCCAGCCCGCCCCGAATGGCGGCGGACTCGCCGCCATGGCCGCGGGGCTCGATCTCGAGAAGCTCGATGCCGAGCAGATCGAAGAGCTGATGGCGTTCGCCGGCATCGACCCACAGGCGATCGGTGGCGAGCTGGCCGAGATCAACCACCTTCTCGACGCTCTGCCGCCCGCAGTCGCCGACGAGGTGTTCCGGGTGTTCCTGGATCGCCTCACCCGCTGAGCACCTGAACCGCGCCCCAAGCGCGCCGGAGTCGGGTTCCGTCAGCGCAGCGCGGCTGCGCGTGCCTCCGCCCGCTCCCACATGCGGAGGTAGCCCTCCGCGGAGCGGAAGAGCGGTTCGAGGTCGCCGTCGGAGAATCCGATGTCACGCGCGTCCTGAACCAGCTCGGGCAAGAGCCCGATGTGGATCATGCCCTCGGTTGCGAAATCCACCGCTCGGTTGCCGAGCTGAGGCGGTTCGAATTCGACATCACCGGCGTAGGAGCGAAACGGATACGTGACCGGATTGCTCTGCCCCGGTGGGCAATCGTTGTCGGGGCCGAAGCGAGGGCGCGGCCCGCCTGCGAAGCCGTTGAAGTCGAAGCCGAACCCCTGCGCCGGGTAGAGCCCGTGCGCTGCGATGCTCGCGATCCGCTCGCGGTAATCGCGCGCCGGGTCGTCGTGGGGATTGCTGGTGTCCTGGCAGCGGCGCAGTCCGGTGATCGAAACGCCGCCCAGCGTGTAGAGGTCGCCGCGGTTGTCGCTGCCGTGACTGCCGACGGCGGGGTAGTCGTACTCGTGCAGGATCTCGTACGCGCGCTGATACGAACGGCGCGGAAGATGATCGACCTCGATGAGCATCCCCCGCAACATCATCTCGCGAAGCAACGTCTCGCCGAGGGGCTGGAGCGTCGCGTTCTGGCAGTAGTTTCCCTCGAGCGGGCCGGCCAGCAGATCCGCTGCGTACGGAAGGATCGTCCTGAGCGGCGTCTCGAAGATCGCGCCGGGCTCGATCACCGGCGGCGCCAGGTAATCCTCGCGCGGTCGGTTGAGACCGCCGAAGGTGACGCCGCCGCGGTCGTAGAACGCGCCGTTGTCGGGGCACTCCACGTCCGTGTAGTTCGGAAAACGGCCGGTGTTGGCGATGTTGCCGAGCTCGAGGAAGCCACGGCTGCCGTCGCCGGGACCGAAACCGTTGTCGAGCTTGTGCACCGGGAAAATCCCGCGAATACCGAGCGCGTGGTAATGATCCAGCTTGGCGAGCACCGTGTCTGCGTCGCAGAGCGGATACCCGGGTCGAGCGTCGAGGAAGCAATCGAAGAGATTTGTGGTCTCGATACCGAGGATCACCGCCAGCTTGCCGTCGCTGATCACGCGGCGTGCTTCGGCCGGCGACGTCACGATCCGAAACCAGCCCTTCCCCGGCCCGCCGGCGTGGGCGTCGACGTAGCGCTCCATCGCGTACGCGGCGTCGATCTCGCGATCGACCGACACCATCTCGTTGCACGAGATGCGTGGCGTCTGGGCACCGATGGTGTCCATGAGCTGGCACAGCACCTCGTTGGTGGTGGCGTGCTGCACCATGAGCCGGACTCCCGCGAGATACGCGCGCTCGAGCCAGCGGTGGTAGAGCGCTTGGTGCGTCGACGTCTTCCAGATCTTCGGCCAGTCGATGAAGTCGGGATAGCCCTCGGTGTGGTGGTTGAACTCGCCGATGCTGCCGGTGAGCACCGCGCGAGCGAGCTTCGCGTAATCGATCTCGCCGCCGTCGTAGACGTAGGTGAGCACGTCGCGCTCTCCGCCCGGGCCGTGGAAGCGCTCGCAGCTCCCCAGCGCGTGCTCGACTCCCAGCGGATGGAAGGGAGCGCCGTGGAAGACACCGCCGGCGCCGAAGCCCAGGTTCGAGAACAGATGCTCGTGCGCGTCGACGATGCCGTACAGATCGCCGTCGTCGAAGTGAGTCTTGGCGACGGCGCCCACGGCATCGAGGCTGAGCTCTTCGAAGGGCGTGCAGCCCGTCGCCTCCACGAACGCGACCGGCAGTGCCTGCGAAGGCGCCGGCACGAGCCCACCCACGCCCAGGTACTGCCCGGCGGCGACGTCGGTCAACACGAAGCGCTGCGGCGCACCAGCGACGAGCTCGGCCTTCCACAGCGCTGGCGACAGGTAGCCGTCCTCGTTGCGCGTCACGTCGGACTCGAGCCGATCGACCCGACCGAGACCACCGCTCTCGGTCGCGATCAAGTAGCGCTCATCGGCGTCGCGTAGCAGATACACGCCGAGATCGGCCGGCTCGGCGATGAAGTGCGCCGCACTGGCCACGTCGGTGGCCTCGAACGCAAAGCCAGCGCCGTCGCCTGTCGCCGTCAGGAAACGGCCGGCGACCCTTCCGCCACCCACCGCGGCCAGCCCGTAGCAGCCAGAGGCGAGCGCATACACCGCGTCGTTTCGCCCATCGAGGCGCGTCGCGGCAGGGCCATTCCCACAGCCGGTGAAACCTGCGAGCCACGCAACACAGGCGAGCGCACCGAGAGCACCACGGCGACGTCTCGCTCCGGCTCGCGCGAGCGCCGGGCCCTCCTCGACTGACTCCGCGGACATCGTTCGCCTCGGCTCCCTCGCGTCTGCTCGGATCGAGACGCGCGCACTCGACTCGGCGCTGCTTCGGACTGAGAAAGGCTCTCATCCGAAGTCACGCGCCCGCAACTCAGCGGGGCTCGCGCCACGACCCGATTCGCGCGCAACCCCCGCGCCGCTCGGCGCTGGCGCGGGCACTGCGGTGAGGGATAGAGTCCGGCATCCAGGTTTCCACCAAGAGGGATGTCCCGTGAACGACCAACGCCGCATTCGCGAAATCGGCCTGCTGCTGATCGCCACGCTCGCGCTCGTCGCTCCCGTCACGGGACGTGCGGCGACCTACGGCTACCGCGACGAGTCGGGCCGCTTCCACGTGGTCTCCGACGAACGCGAGATCCCCGAGCGCTACCGAGCCGGCGCCGTGCACGCCGACGAGCCCGCGCCCGCCAAGCGCGCCACGCCCGCTGGCGCCGAGCAGGGCGCGAAGGATGCCGGTGGCGGCGCCGAAAGCACCCCCGCCTCATCGACCCCCCAGCCCGAAGATTCCGGCGCAACTGCGGCCGGCACCCAGCCGCCATCGCGACCGATCGTGATCCATTCGACCGACACGTCGAGCCCGCACGTCCTGACGGAGGTCGTCTTCGAGGGCTCCGTGCCCCAGAAGATGCTGGTCGATACCGGCGCGAGCACCACCAGCATCTCCGTCGAGACGGCCCGCCGGCTCGGCTTCAGCGCGAGCCGGCCGCTCGCTTACACGATGGTGAGCACCGCGTCCGGCGAGGTGCTGGTGCCGATCACGCGCGTGAAGAGCGTCGACGCATCCGGTGCGCGGGTGCGTGACCTGGCAGTGATCGTGAACCCCTACATGACGAACACGGGGCTCTTGGGTGTCGATTTCCTGAGCGAGTTCAACTGTTCGTTCGACGCAGGTGCCCAATCGCTCACGCTCTCGCCTCTCGATCCCAACCCACGGCCGGGCGTCTACGGCGGGCATCCCGAGGCTTGGTGGAAGTCGCGCGCGGCGTTCCTGCGCGGAAACCTCGCCAGCGCGCGCAAGGTTCGCGACTGGGTGGACGACGAGCTGAACGGCCGCAACTCGCACCTGAAGACCCTGATTCCGTCATCGAGTCCCTGGTCGGCGCGCGACATCATCGCTTTCCACGACGGATCGGTGCGGTTTTGGGAGCAAGAGCTGCGGCGGCTGGAGGTCGCGGCGTCGAGCGCTGGCTTGCGCAGCGGCCTTCGATGACGCTTGGATGATCTCGTCGCGGCGCTCCTCGGCGTGAGCCGGCCAGGGAACGGAGCGAGACTCGCCGCCATGATTCGGCGAGACCAGCGCGACACGCGCTCGGCTGCGCGAGGCGGGCTCAACGCAGCCGCTCTCGCGGCGGCGATCGCGCTGGTCGCGAGCGGACCGCCCGGCTGCGGCGGCGCGGATGGCAGCGGCTCCGTGCGCGGGAGCGAGCCACCGACAGCCCGCGTGCGCGCGCCGGCATTCGCTTCCGCGGGCGTCGCTGTCGGCGTGAACGCGCTCGCTTCGGGCGGCGCCATCGAGCGCTACCGCTTCGACTTTGGCGACGGTACGAGCGCAGCCACCGTTGCCACGGGCTACGCGCTGCATCGATTTCCCTCTGCCGGTCGCTACACCGTGCGCGTCACCGTCCAGGGTCCTGGAGGCAACGATCTCGCAGAGACCGAGATCGTGGTTGGAACCGAGCACGGCCCCGTGGCGCGCTTCGACCTACCCGCCGACCGCGCACGTCCGTCGTGGGGCGAGATCCCGTGGCCGAGTGATCTCGTCCGCGACGACGCAGGTCGCGTCGTCATCGACGGCATCAACGTCGCGAACGGCATCGCCAAACGCATCCTGGAAACGGGCCTCGGCCAGCTTCACGGCTTCGGCACCACCGCAGCGAGCTACGTGTGGCTCGATGGCGATCTCGATCCAGAGGCACTCCCCGCTACACCCGACGAATCCATCGCGCCTGGCAGCCCGATCGTGCTCGTGAACATCGATCCTGCCTCGCCTGGCTATCGCGAGCGCGCGCCCGTGCTGGTGGGATGGGACGCCCAGGACCGTCGCCTGTCGATCGTGCCCATGCCCGGCCTGCCGCTGCGTCCCAAGACGCGCTACGCGCTGGTGGTGCGCACCGATCTGTGGGGCACGCGTGGCGGTGGAGCAGCGGGAAGCGCCACCGCCCCCGCAACCCTCGCCGCGCTGCTCGTCGGCGAGACGCCGAGGGTGCCGAGCGGTGTCCAGGCGCGAGCGCTCACCGACACACTCGCCGCCGCACTCGCGGGTGCGGCCGATTTTCCGGACGGAGACCTGAGCGGGATCGCTGCGGCGACCGTCTTCACCACGCAGCCGATCGCCGACGATCTTCTCGCGATTCGCAACGCCTTCGATCGGAGCGACTCCGCGATTCCCGTGCCGGAACCGCGCTTCGACCCGCGCTTCGTGTTCGGCGCCGGCGGGCGTGCGAGCCTCGACGAGTTGCTGGGCGCGCAGCCCGACGATCGCCCCGGCCTCGAGCCGCGCGCCCACCAGCACGTCGCGACGATCGTGACGCGGGCGTGGTTCCGTGCGCCGCGCTACGTGTCGGCGGACGCTCACTTCCTCGACGCCGAAGGTGGCACCTTCGTGGTGAAGAACGGGGTGCCCGAGGTGCAGGGAACCTGGGAGCTACCGTTCAGCCTGGTGTTGCCCGCGAGCCCGCCTCCTCCCGCTGGCTACCCCGTGGTGATCGCCCAGCACGGTCTCGGCGCCGAGCGCTCGCAGGAGCTGCTCTTGGTCGCGAACGCCCTCGCTCGCCAGGGCTTCGCGATCGCGTCCATCGATGCGATCCAACATGGCGATCGCCTCGACCTCGAAAGCATCGCCCCCGAGACTTACGCGCTCCTGGCGCCAGGCTTCGAATCGCTGGGCTTCCAGATCGCGCGCGCCGCCGTCGACGAACGCCCCAACTATCCGGCGAGCACCCTCGTAGGACCCGACGGCTGGGCCGACGACGGCGACAGCGACGGTGCCCGCATCGGCCTCATCGATGCACTGGTGAACCTGGCCGGGTTCCGCGACAACCTGCGCCAGAACGTCGTCGACCACATGGCTTTCGCGCGTATGCTGCGCTCGTTCGACGGCGAGATCCCCGGCGTCGGCCGCGTGCGCTTCGATCCCGACCAACTCTTCTATTCCGGCACCAGCTTGGGTGGCGTGCTGGGTGCGAACTTCGTCGCCTTCGAGCCCGCCCTCCGCGCCGCCAACCTGCACAGCGCCGGCGGTGCCTTGGGCGTGGGCCTGCTGGTCGACTCACCGGGGATCGGCGGGCTCGTCGAGCCGCTTCTCACCGCGGTCTTCGGCGCTCGCCCCGAATCGCTCGGCGACGACTTCTCGCCGCTCGTGAACCTGGCGCAGACGGTGCTCGACGCCGGCGATCCGATGAACGTGGCGCGCCACGCGATTCGTGAGCCCACCGCCGGTGCCTCTGGTCCCTCGCGCCCACGCTCGGTGCTGATGCTCGAAGCCATGTGGGACTGGCTCATCCCCAACTCCTCCACCGAGGCGCTGGCGCGCGCATTCGGCCTCGCGCTTCTCGAACCGTCCTATCGCGACGTACCCGGCGTGCCAGCAGGCGGCGCTCGCATCGAAGGAAACGTGAATGGGGTGACGGGTGCGCTCGCTCAGTACTCACCAGCAGAGCACGGCACGATCTACACGTCGTGGCAGGGACGGATCGCGTACCAGATGGGTTTCCCCTTCCCCACCGGCGAACGCTTCCGTCCCCTCGGCCACGAGTTCACCGTGCGCCAACCGGTGGAAGCAGCGATGGATCAAGTCGTCGACTTCTTCGTCAGCGCCCGCGACGGCGGACCGGGCATCGTCGAGATGAAGCGCGGCTACGCGCCGGTGCACGACTACGACGACGACGGCTTCCTCGACGACGACGAAACCGCTGCCGGCACCGATCCCAACGATCCCAGCTCGCATCCTTGAAC
>CAYUSL010000311.1:0-7549 GCA_964447125.1 uncultured bacterium
ATCGGGTGCGGCATGTTCTCGATCGGGAACACCAGCCCCGAGAGGTAGATCATCGGCACCATGAAGAGGAACGTGGAGGTCAGCATCGCCTGCTGCTGGGTGCGCACCAGCGTCGACGTGAGCAGCCCCAATCCCAGCGCCGTGACGATGAACGGAATCGAGAGCAGCACCAGCGCCGCCAGCGTGCCGGTGAGCGGCACGTGAAACAGAAACACCGACAGCGCGGTGACGGCGAAGAGATCGAGGACGGCGATGCCGAAGAAGGGCAAGAGCTTCGCGACCACGAGCTGCCACGGGCGTACCGGTGTGACGCTGAGCTGCTCCAGCGTGCCGTTTTCCTTCTCGCGCACCACCGCCATCGAAGGCAGGATCATCGTCATGAGCAAGATGGTCATGGCCATGATCGCGGGCACGTAGAACCAGCGGCTCTTCAGGTCGGGGTTGTACCAAACGCGGGGGACGAGCTCGATTTGCGGGACCGGGCGCGATTCGGCCAGGACGCCCGCACGCATCAGGCGCTCGGTGGTGGCCTCGGCTCCGGCAGCGGCGAGGATGCGATTGGCGTAGCCCAGGCCGACCACCGCGGAGTTCGAGTCCGTGCCATCGACGAGGAGCTGTACCTTGGCGCCTCGCGCACCCGCCAGATCGCCACCAAAATCCGGCGCGATCACCAACGCCAGATCGGCCTTGCGACGTATCAGCCACGGCTCGACGGTCTCGGTGGTGTCCTCGCTGCCGACCACGTCGAAATAGCCGGAGGCCGTGAACCGATCGACGAGATCGCGGCTCGCCGGGCTGCGATCCTGGTCCACCAACACCATCGGCACGTGCTTCACGTCGGTGTTGGCGGCATAGCCGAAGGCCACCACCTGCATGATGGGCGCCATCAGCATCGCGCGCAGCATCGCGCGGTCGCGCTTGAGCTGGGTCGCCTCTTTGCGCAACACGTGACGAAAGACGCTCATCACGTGGCCCTTCGGCTCAACCTTCGGCTCGCGATGCCGAGCACGACGGTGGCGTAGAGCGCCAGAAAGCCGAGCTCTTCGAGATACGGCGCGAGCCCCGCGCCTTTCAGGATCACGCCGCGGGCGATCACCAGGAAATAGCGCGCCGGCACCGCGTGCGTGACGATCTGCAGCGGATGCGGCATGGCACGGATCGAGAAGATGAAGCCCGACAAGAAGATCGCCGGCATCATCGAGGTGAGCGTCGAGATCTGGAACGCCATCGCCTGGTTGTCGACGAGAGTCGAGACCAAAAGCCCCCAACCGAGCGCACCGACGAGGTAGAGGAGCGTGGCCGCGTAGAGATCCAGGTACGAGCCACGCACCTGGACGTGGAAGAGCACCCGCGCCGCGATCAGGATGAGTGTCGTCGCGACCAGCGAGATCACCAGATACGGCAGTAGCTTGCCGACGATGAGCTGGCCGCTCGAGAGCGAGGTGACGCGCAACTGCTCCAGCGTGCCGCGTTCTTTTTCGCGCACCACCGAAAGCGCCGTCGAGATGACGGCGGTCAGCATCAGGATGAAGCCGATGAGCCCCGGCACCAGGAACTGCGTCGACTTGAGCTCGGGGTTGTACCAGACCCGCGGCTCCGCCTGGATGGCAGGAGTGGGCCTGCGTCCCGAGCCGTCGACGACTGCGCTCGCCAGTCCGGCGTTGAACGCCGCGGTCATCGACGAGGCGTAGCCGAGAAGCGTCGTGGCGGTGTTGGCGTTGGCACCGTCGAGGACGAGCTGCACTGCCGGGTGCCGGCCGGCGGCGAGATCGGCGCCGAAATGCTCGGGGATGACCAGCACCGCCTGCGCCTCGCGGCGCTGGGTGACAGCCACCAGATCGGTGCCCGCGGGCAGGTCCGCGGCGCGATCGAAGTACCCCGACGCGACGAAGGTCTCGACGAGCTCACGGCTGGCACGCGACTTGTCGTCGTCCTCGATCGCGAGCGTCGCGTGCATCACGTCGAAATTGAGGGCGTAGCCGTAGAGCAAGAGCATGAAAGTGGGCAGGCCGAGGAGCATCGCCAGCGTCAGCGGATCACGCCGCGCCTGACGGAATTCCTTGTGGGCGACGGCCCAGATCTTTCTCACGTCGCCGCTCCCGCTGCCGCTTCCATCTCGCGCTCGGCACGCTCCACCGAGTGGATGAAAACGTCCTCGAGCGAGGGCACGATGCGCTCCACGCGAGCCGGCACGTTGTCGTCCTGAGCGAGTGCCTCTTGCACTGCAGCGAGCCCGCGTTCCGCATCCTCCACCACCACGTGCAGCCGCGTGCCGAAGGCCGAGGCTTCGAGGACTCCGGGCACGCGCTCCAGCACCGCCTGCGCGTCCAGGTAGCGTGGACAGCTCACTTCGAGCACGGCGCGTCCCACGAAGACCCGCTTGAGCTCGGCGACGCTGCCGAGCGCCACCAAGCGCCCCGCGTGCATGAGCGCCACGCGATCGCAGCGCTCGGCCTCGTCGAGGTAATGGGTGGTCACGATCACCGTGACGCCGTCGGCGGCGAGTCGATCGATGGTGCTCCAGAAGCGCCGCCGCGAGATCGGATCGACACCGCCTGTGGGCTCGTCGAGGAACACCACCTGCGGCTCGTGGAGCAGCGAGCACGCGAGCGCCAGCCGCTGCTTCCAGCCGCCCGGGAGCGAGCCGGTGATCAGTTCCTCCTTGCCGCCGAGCGTCGCCATCTGGATCGCCCAATCCATGCGCTCGGCCAAGCGCCGGTCGTCGAGCCCGTAGATGCCGCCGTAGAACGACAGGTTCTCGCGAACCGTCAGGTCCTCGTAGAGGCTGAAGCGCTGGGTCATGTAGCCGATGCGGCGCTTCACCTCTTCGGGATCGCGAGCGACGTCGATGCCGAGCACGCTCGCGCTGCCGCTGCTGGGACGCAAGAGCCCGCAGAGCATGCGGATCGCGGTGGACTTGCCGGCGCCGTTCGAGCCCAGAAGCCCGAACACCTCGCCGGCGTGGACTTCGAGATCCAGTCCTTCCACTGCGACGAATGGGCCGAAGCGCTTCGCCAGGGCGCGCGTCACCACCGGCGAGGAGGGCTCCCCGCCACCCGCGCCGGTCCGGTCCGGCACCGCGGCGTGCGCGCCGCTCGCGTCCTTCGCCCCGTTCACGGCGCTCCCGCCCCCGCGCCGAGCACGCGATCGAGACTCGCCCGCGCCAGGTGCGCCGCGGCGATCGCTCGGGTGCGGTCGAGCCCGGCGCGCATGAGCGCGACTTCTGCGTCGAGGCGCTCCGAAGAAGGTGCGACCCCCTCGCGATAGCGATCGGCCGACACCCGTTCGTTCTCCGTCGCCGAGGCGAGCGCCCGTTCGGCCACGGGCACGGCGCTGAGCGCGGTCTCGAGATCGCCCAGACGACTCGTGACCTCCTGGCGCAGACGCGCTTCGAGGTCCTCGAGCTGGCGCGAGGCTGCGTCGGCCTGGGCCTGGGCGCGCGACACGGCTGCACGAGTGCGTCCGAAATCGAACACCGCGAGCGACACGTTCACGCCGACGTCCCAGCTCGAATCCCAGGTGTCGCGCTGCGGCAGGATGCGGCGGTTGGGCCGCGCCTCGTCGTAGCCGGCGGCGAACGAGGCCTGCGGGAGGTAAGCACCCTCCTCCGCCCGCACCCGGGCGCGGGCCGCATCCACGCGGCGTGTGAGCGCGAGGTGCTCGGGACGCGTGTCGTAGGCCTGCTTCACGAGCGCTTCGAGATCGGGCGCCGGCGCCACCGGCAGGGCGCTCGGCGTCTCCGGCTCGAAACGGATGGCTGCCGACGCTCCGACGAGACGCGCCAGGTCGGCGTTGGTCACGCGGCTGCGATTCTTCGCGTCGAGCCGTGAGAGCGTCGCACGATCTCGCTCCACCTCCACGGCGAGCACGTCGCTGCGCGCGGCCGTGCCCACCGCCAGGCCCGCCTGGGCATCGGCGAGGTGGTGATCGAACGCGGCGAGGGCACGGTCGAGCACCACCGTGGTCTCGCGCGCCGTGAGGAGCGACCAAAAGGCCGCGGTGGTCTCGAGCGTGACGTCCTGGATCCCGGTGCGGACATCCTGTGCCGTCGCAGCACTCTCGCTACGCGCCGCTTCCTCCGCCGCCGTGAGGCGTCCCCCGGTGTAGAGCGGCAGCCCCACGCCGGCGCGTGCGCGGTAGTTGTCTTGGATGTTGGGGAAGATCGTCTGCGGTTCCTGGCCCGGTAGCGCAAACGAGAGCTCGGGCACGCTCGATTGGTGGGTGAATCCCGCCGTCACGTCGAGCTCCGGCCAATGCGCCGCCTGCGCCGCGGCGAGCCCGGCTTCCGCGGCACCGTGAAGGGCAGCGAGCGCACCCACTCGCGCCGAGCTGGCGCGCGCGCGCATCAGCGCTTCGTCGATGCTGAGCCTCTCGACGCGCGGCGTTGCGGCCACCGCGCTCGGGATCGGCGCATTCGCATCTCCTGCGAACGCCGACGCTGCGATCCAGCACCAGCCGAGAGTCGCGATCCAGGCCCGTCGCTTCATGCTTGGCCCTCGACGCGCGCTGCTTGCGGTGCCAGCCCCTCGGCGCCGCGCACACGCGCGATGAAGATGTCTTCCAGCGATGGCGCCACCGGCCGCACCGCCAGCACTTCCAATCCGTCGGCGACGAGCGCCGCGCGGATCTCGTCGGCGAGCGACTCGGTGGCCCCACCGTGCACCTGCACGTGCAAACGCTCGCCGAAGGTCTCGAGGTCGATCACCTCGGGGCGGGCGCGCAGCCAGTCCTGGGCCGCGCGCTTCGGTCTCGCCAGCACCTCGAGCAGCGCCCCGTGCTCGGCACGCGCCGTGTCCCGAAGGTGTGTGGGGCTCGCGATGGTGAGCACACGTCCGCTACTCATGAGCGCGACGCGCTGGCAGCGCTCGGCTTCGTCGAGATAGGGAGTGGTGAGCAGGAGCGTCAGCCCTTCGCGTTGCAACCGGAAGAGAATCCGCCAGAAGTCTCGGCGCGAGACCGGGTCTACGCCGGTGGTGGGCTCGTCGAGGATGAGCAGCTCCGGGCTGTGGATGAGGGTGCACGCGAGCGCCAGCTTCTGTTTCATGCCGCCCGAGAGCCGATCCGCGAGGCGGCTTCGGAAACGCGCCATCTTGAGCAGCTCCAGCAGCTCGTCGCGGCGCGGCTTCCACCGCCGCACGTCGTGGACCTCGGCGAAAAACGCCACGTTCTCGTCGACGGTGAGATCGCCGTAGAGCGAGAAGCGCTGCGCCAGGTAGCCCACGCGTCCCGCGAGTGCTCGCGCCTCGCGAATGGGATGCAGACCGCACGTGCGCACCTCGCCTGCGTCGGGGACGAGCAAACCGAGAATGGTGCGCAGCGTGGTGGATTTTCCGGCACCATCCGGACCGATGAGCCCGAACATCTCGCCCTTCGTGACCGTGAAGCTCGCGCCGTCGACGGCGGTCACGGTGCCGAAGCGGCGAACCAGGTCGCGGACCTCGACGAGTGCGGGGGGGGTGAGCTCGTTCATGATGCAGTCACATCGAGTGCAGAGCGCTGCGGCGCGCGGCTACGCGCCCTGCACGTGCTCAGCTCGCGGACACCGGCCGTGCGGGTCGCATCAGCACCGCCTCCGCGGGCATACCCGGCTTGAAGAGCCCGTCCGCGTTGTCGAGCGTGATCTTCACCTTGAAGACGAGCTTCACGCGCTCGTCGCGGGTCTGGACGTTCTTGGGCGTGAACTCCGCCTGCGAGGCCACGAACGTGATCCGGCCCCGACGCTCGGTGCCACCATCGGTGCGCACACGCGCCTCTTGGCCGACCTTGATCCAGTCGAGGTCGGGCTCCGGCACGTACACCGACAGCCAGGCGTTCGAGAGATCCGTGAGCACGGCGATCGGTGCGCCGGGGGCCACTTGCTCTCCGGCCTCTGCGACCTTCTCGGTCACGACACCGGCGAGCGGGCTCACCACGGTGGTGTCGGCGAGCTGCTGCTCGAGCTGCGCGACCCGCGCTTCGGCTGCAGCGAGACGCGCACGGGCGGCGTCGATCTCCTCGGTACGGGCCCCGGTCTCGAGCTTGCGCAACCGCTCGCGAGCGGCGTCGGCGCGCCCGCCTGCCACGTCACGCCGCGCCTGCGCATCGTCACGCGCCTTGGCGGTGGCCGAACCGCGCGCCAGAAGCTCGCGAGCGCGGGCGAGATCTTTCTCGGCCGCGGTGAGATCCGCCTGTGCCTGCGCCACGCCGGCTCGCGCCTCGGCGATCTCCTCCACCCGCGCACCGGCGAGCAACAAGCGGTGCTGGGCGTCCGCCTGATCGCGATCCGCCCGGGCCACACGCATCGCCAGCTCCACGTCCACGGGATCCACTCGGGCGATCTCGGCCCCCGCGTCGACGACGTCGCCCTCGTGCACCCGCACCGCTCGCAGACGGCCCGCCACCTTGCTCGAGACGCGAACGTCGGTGGCCTCGACGTGGCCGCTGGCACGCAGCTCGCCCTCAGCCGCCTTCCCCGTGCACCCGCCGATGAGCACTGCCGCCAACAGGCCGGACATCTCGAACTTCGTCGCTCGCTTCATCGCCGCCTTCCCGTGCCACGCGAGCCGCCGCGCAGGCGCTCGTGAGAGCGATTCTCGATCCCCTGGATCAGCAGGTCCTCGAGGTGCCGCGCGAATTCCGGCACCGTGGACGCCTTGGCGCGCGGCGCCTGACCGCTCGCGACCACCCGCGCTCGAAAACGCGTGGTGGCCGCGAAGAAGTTGAGCGCACCCACGATCGCCAGGTGCGTGAGGAACGGATCCACCGCGCGCAGCTCACCCTGGCGCACGCCCTCGTCGACGATCGCGTGCACCGTGGCGAGCAGCTCGTGGAGGTAGGCGATGCCGTGGCGTTCCAGGCGCTCACCGCCGTCGATCAGCTCGCGCACGATCATCATCGGCAGGAGCGGCCGCGCGGCCACCAGCTCCGCGAAGATACGGATCCACTCGCGCAGCCGCTCCACCGCCGGGCCGCTGGCCGTGCGCAAGCCGGTAGTGCGCTCACGCAAGAGCGCGAAGCTCTCTTCGAGGATGGCGGCGTAGAGCAGCTCCTTGCCGCCGAAGTGGTAGCTCACCATCGCCTTGTTGACGCGTGCCGCGTCCACGATCTCCTCGACCGTGGTGCCCTCGAAACCGCGCTCCGCGAAGAGCCGCGCACCGGCGTCGAGGAGCGCCTGGCGGGTGGCTTCCGAGCCGCGGGGGCGAGTGGCTTGCATGATCACGAGATTGAACGAATGGTTGAACTAACCAGTTGTTTAATCATCGATCCGCACCGCGTCAACTGCGCGAGCGGCGCAAACGGGCCTGGAGCACGAGGATCCGTGAGCAGCCACGTTCGGGCCATTGCCCCCAGGTGCCGCACCACCCACCCTTCCCGTTCATGAACACGACCCACGAGCCCGAGCTCACCAGCGCCGTCGACCTCTGCACCGCCGACGGCACGCTGAATCCCGCCGCACGCGGCTGGTCACGCAGCCCCCTCCACCGCTGCAACCTCGGTGGGCCCTGGGGGCGCCAGAAGCGCTGGGACTACTGGGCCGTCACCAATCGCGACGGCGACGTGCTCTCGATCA
>CAYUSL010000312.1:0-7509 GCA_964447125.1 uncultured bacterium
ACCGAGGAAGCCGTGGATTTCGCCGGCGAAGACGACGCGGTCGTGGAGAAGGACGCGAGCTGGCTCGGTTTCGCGGCCATCGCGACGTTCTCGCTGACGGACGCATTCAGTACCTCGCTCCGTGGCGAGGTGTTCGACGATTCGGACGGAGCGCGAACCGGTACCGAGCAGACGATGTGGGAGATCACCCTCACAGGTGCTTACAAGATCACCGACAACCTCGTCGCCCGTGCCGAGTACCGGCACGATGCTTCCGATGAAGACTTCTTCGTCGATGGCGACGGTAGTGGCACCGATTCCCAGGATCAGGTCATGGCGGAGCTCTACGTGACGTTCTGATCGCTTCATCCCCGATCGCGGTTCACGCGGCGCCGGCTCCCTCGCGGGAGTCGGCGCCGCGATCGTTTTCGCGGTGCGACTCCGAGGACCGCATTTCGAACCGTCGATCGTCTGCTGATTGGTTCCCTGCGACCCTGGTTGGTCCCCTGGGCACCATCGCGAGCGCGCGCGAGTGGTGCGCGTTCCCGTGCGCCCCGAGATCACTCACCGTTTTCGTCTAGCGCGTCGTGTCGAAATCGGCACGTCGATTGCCCTGGGCTTCACTCCACGCGTTTGTGGCGGAGGGAGTCCATGAAACGAATCGAAGCGATCGTCAAGCCGTTCAAGCTCGACGAGGTACGGCAGGTGCTCACGCAACTCGGGATCGCCGGCATGACCGTGACGGAAGTGCGCGGTTTCGGACGCCAGAAGGGACACACGGAGACCTATCGCGGTGCGGAGTATCGAATCGATTTCGTGCCGAAGGTGAAGCTCGAGATCGTCGTCCACGACGAGCGTGTGAAGGAGATCGTCACGGCGATCACGGCTGCGGCTCGCACCGGAACGATCGGCGACGGAAAGATATTCGTCACGCCGGTCGACGACGCGGTGCGCATTCGAACGGGAGAGAGCGGATCGCAAGCGGTGTGAACCACGAGCAGTCGGGCGGCGCGCGAAAGCAGCCGATCGGCGGAGGAGCGGTGATGAAGAAGCGGTTGGTAGCCAAGTGGACGATGTTGGGACTGCTCGCGGCGATGGCGCTGACGATGATGCCGCGCTCGACGTGGGCTCAGGAGCCGGAGGCGGCGCCCGCAGCGGAAGCCGCGGCAGCACCAGCACTGCCGGCGTACTTTGCCGGCGCCAACGCGGATCCGGCCAAACCGACGTGGCCCGATCCGACGGGCGGCGCCGCGGGCGTGTGGGCGACGCCGGCGGGAGATGCAAAAGGCGATGCGCCAGCGAGCTTGGGGCTCGGAGACATCTACGATCGAGTCGCTCACAACGTGTTTTCCATCAACATGGTGTGGACCCTCATCGCCGGGTTCATGGTCATGTTCATGCAAGCCGGGTTCATGTTCGTCGAGACTGGACTGTGCCGCGCGAAGAACGCGGCCCACACCTCGGCGATGAACCTGATGATCTATCCACTGGGCTGTCTTGCTTTCTGGGCGTACGGCTTCGCGATCGGGTGGGGCAATTGGTTCAATGGCCCCGTGGCACCGGGGTGGTATTCGTCCCTCGGTCCCGGCACCTCGGTGCTGAACGGCGGCATCGGTCTGGGCGCAACGGGCACCGGTGCTTTCAAGTGGGGTTTGCTCGGCACCAAGGGATTCTTTCTGGGCTCGTCCGTGGGTGACGTGAGCGTGATGGCGCTCTTCTTCTTCATGATGGTGTTCATGGACACCACGGCGACGATCCCCACGGGTGCCATGGCCGAACGGTGGGCGTGGAAGAACTTCACGCTCTTCGGACTGTGGGTGGCGCTGCCGTATTGCATCTACGCCAACTGGGTCTGGGGCGGCGGTTGGCTTGCGCAGGTCGGTCTCAACTGGGGGCTGGGTCACGGCGCCGTCGACTTTGCCGGCTCGGGCGTCGTGCACGCGATGGGTGGAGTCATCGGGCTCGCGGGAGCGATCGTGATTGGGCCGCGTATCGGCAAGTTCGTGAACGGCAAGCCTCAGGCGATCCCCGCCCACGACATCCCTGCGGTGGTGCTCGGAACGTTCATCCTCGCGTTCGGCTGGTTCGGATTCAATCCGGGCTCGACGCTTTCCGGTACGGACCTTCGGATCAGCTACGTGGTCGTGAACACGATGCTCGCCGGCATCATGGGAGCGCTCACCTCGATGCTCACGCTGCAAGCAAAGGGCTTGAAGCCGGACCCGTCGATGATGTGCAACGGGATGCTCGCGGGGCTCGTGGCCATCACGGCGCCGTGTGCGTTCGTTGATCCGTGGGCAGCTGCGGTCATCGGTGGCATCGCGGGCGTGCTCGTGGTGCTCAGTGTGTTCTTCTGGGAGAACCGCGGCATCGACGATCCAGTCGGCGCGATCTCGGTTCACGGCATCAACGGCCTGTGGGGCGTGATCTCGGTCGGCATCTTCTCCACGGGCCAGTACGGCGCAGGTTGGGGTGGCGTGGTACGCCCCGAGATGGTTGAGAAGTACGGATCGGACGGTGTGCGAGGGCTGCTGTACGGCGACATCTCACAACTCTGGGCGCAGCTCCTCGACGCTGGCGTCGTTGCGGTGTTCGGCTTCGCGATGGCGTACGCGTGGTTCAAGCTGAGCGACAAGATCACTCCGATTCGCGTCTCGAAGGAGACCGAGCTCGAGGGCCTCGACGGTCCCGAGATGGGTGCGCTCGCGTATCCCGACTTCCCGATTCACAGCGGGCCGCGATTCGGCTGATCGACACGCGTATCTCGTGCTGGGAAGGGCCGGTCCTTCGGGGCCGGCTCTTCCCTCGCGAGGGCGGACGCACCGATGCACGACATTCCGATCTGGACGGTGCTGCCATTCGCCGGGATGCTTCTCAGCATCGCGCTGGCCCCTCTCGCGCGGCCGCATTTCTGGGAGCCGCACCGCAACAAGGCGCTGGTCGCCGCGTCGTGGTCGGCGCCGGTGCTCTTCTACTTTCTCGTCGTGCACGGCAGCGCCGGGGCACACGAGCTGCTCGACAAGGGGAGGGACTACGTCTCGTTCATCGTCCTGCTCGGCTCGCTGTTCGTGATAACCGGCGGCGTCCACGTGCGCGGCTCGCTCTCCGGCACGCCGCTGGTGAACACCGGAATCCTGGGATTGGGCGCCTGTTTGGCGAGCATCATCGGTACCACCGGCGCCTCGGCGCTCTTGGTGCGGCCGTTGTTGCGCGCGAACCGCTCACGGATGAAGACTCAACACATCTTCGTGTTCTTCATCTTCGTGGTCTCGAACTGCGGAGGGTTGCTCACGCCGCTGGGCGATCCGCCACTTTTCCTCGGCTTTCTGCGCGGCGTGCCGTTCGCGTGGACGCTCGGGCTGTGGAAGCCGTGGCTGGCGGTGAACGGAACGCTGCTGGTGCTCTTCAACGTCTGGGATCAGATCGTCCTCGATCGCGAGGAGCGTGAGCGTCCCGGCTCGCAGCTCGAAGAGGTGATGAAGCACGAGCCGCTGCGGATCTACGGCGGCGTCAATGCGTGGTTCCTGCTCGCGGTGGTGGCCGTGATCTACTGCGCCGGTCGCGGCGTGGGACACGCTGGGCAACCGTGGCCGTTCGGTGTGCAGGAGGCGTCGATGTTGCTCGCCGCCGCCGGCTCCTGGATCGTCTCGGGGCCCCACAACCGGCTCGAGAACCGGTTCACGTTCGCGCCCATGGCCGAGGTCGCGATCCTGTTCGCGGCGATCTTCGTCACGATGACGCCGGCTCTGCTGGTGCTGAACGCGCGCGCCGCATCTCTCGGCCTCACCGAGCCGTGGCGGCTCTTTTGGGCCTCAGGCACCCTCTCGAGCTTTCTCGACAACGCGCCCACCTATCTCACGTTCGCTGCGGCTACCAGTGGGCTCGCGGGCGTTCCACTCGAAGGCCGATTCCTGGGCGAGCTTCTGGCGCGAGGTCCTGCGTGGGCGACGGCGCTGGCGGCGATCTCGTGCGGCTCGGTGTTCATGGGCGCCAACAGCTACATCGGCAACGGACCGAACTTCATGGTCAAGGCGATCGCCGAGGAGAGCGGGGTTCGGATGCCGAGCTTCTTCGGCTACATGGCGTACTCGGGAGCGATCTTGCTGCCGATCTTCGTGGTGGTGACCTGGATCTTCTTTCGCTGAAGCACGCCGGCCGGATAGGGCGCCGAGCGATGGGGGCGTGATGATGTCCAAGCGAAGCATGGTATCGAAGTTCCGCATGCACTCGGCGTTGATCGGGGTTGCTGCGCTCGGCACCGCCGCGGCGTTGGTGATTCCGGTGCTCGTGGATGCTGCGCATCAGGGAATCGCGCTCGGTGCGAGCACGATCGGCAACGCGACGATCGTCGGGCTGGGAATCGCGTATCTATTGTGGGCGAGCGCTTGGGTGTTGCCGGTGGTGATGAACGCGGCCACCGCGTGGCTCGAACGAATTCACGTGCCTTTGCCGCTCACGCGGGCCGTGGTGCTGCTGGTCTCGCCCTTGCTCTTGATCGTGTGCATCACGTACGGCGCGCTCGGCGGGGGCGTCGCGCACTTCCGTCGGGTGCGTTGCGCAGCATTCGTCTGACGCAGCTCGCTCGGCCGCCAGACTCGGCGTTTCCGCGATTTCGAACGAAAAAAAAACGACCGGTCCCGAGTGGGACCGGTCGCCCGTGACTTCGCGCGAGGCCGAGTGGTGCGCCGCGCGCTGGGTGACGGTTGATCAGGCGGCGCCGCGCTTCTTTCGGACTTCCTGCAGCACGCGCTGGTATTCGATCTCCCAGGCCTGGGTGCCTTCCTGCAAATGCTTGAGGCGCCCGCGTACCTCCACGTCGATCGCGTTGTCCTCTTCCAAGTGCTTCCGCATCACGTCGTGGATGTGGCGCCGCAGGGTGGGGTCATCCGCGAACACCTCGTCCACGTTCGCGCTGACCAGGAACCCTTCGATGATCTGATCGATCAGCCAGTCCACTCCGTCGTCGCCGATCTTGTGCTTGCGCTCCTCGGCGACGATTCGCCGCACGCGACCCAGCTCGGTCTGCGGCAAGTTGCGCTGCTGTACGAGATCCTTCGCGCGGTCCAGCACCTCGGTGTCCACGCGTACGTACTGATCGAGAATGGCACGCACGTCCAACTCGGCCTCTGCGACCCGATCCGGCGCCACCTCGATCGCCCGGGCCGCATTGAGCGTTCCCAGGATGTCCTTGGCGAGCGGTTCGATCTTCGACCGGTAAAGCTTCATGCTTCGCCCCTTTCCGCGTCCTCGTTCGTCACACGATCGATCGAGTCTAACAGACGCCTTCGCGATACGGCGATCGAATTCGACACTTTCTTCGCAGTCTCTGCACGGCTATCGCGCCTATACTGACGTGCGCCGCAGCGCGGATATTCGCGCGCGGCAACGACTCGGCGATGCGTGCTCCACCGCACTTCTTGGCGCTCGATCTGGCGGGAGTGTGCAACTTCCGCTGCGCGACCTGCGTGCTGGATCAGCGTTATCCCGACCCCATCCTGATGCCCCGTACGGTGCGCGACGCGCTCGCGTCGGTGCTTCCGCAGGTCGGCGGCGTCGCGGTCGGGTGCAACGCCGAGCCGTTCATGCACCCGCATGCGAACGATTGGATCGCGTGGATGCGCGAGCGCACCCGCGGCCGCATGCTCGTGATCACCAACGGCAGCGCGCTCGACGAAGCGAGCGCCGCGGCGCTCGTGGAGAGCGGGATCGACGAGCTCGCTGTCAGCATCGACGGCGCTACCGCCGCGACCTTCGAGCGCGTGCGCAGGCGCGGGGATTTCACCCGGGTCTGCGCGAACGTCGAGCGCTTCGCCGGCGTGCGGCGCGGTCGCGGTCCGGCGCTCACGGTGATCTTCACGTCGATGGCCGAGAACGTGGCCGAGCTAGCGGACGTCGTGGAGCTGGCGGGACGTTGGGGCGCGAGCCGGATGATCGTGAACGGCTACGAGCCATACGTGGAAGATCGTATCGAGGAACGGCTTTGGCGTCGGCCCGCGGAGCCTCGCTCCGTCGAGCGCAGCGCGGCACTCTTCGCGACTACTCGCGAGCGCGGTGCGGCCCTCGGCGTCGACGTGGTGCTACCCGAGCTGGTGGCTCGACCTGCGACGAGCTGCCCGTTCGTGACGCCGGTCGTCGGACCGCAAGGCGACGTGAGCCCGTGCCCGGCGCTCTCGTACGCTCGCGATGTGCCACTTCGCCCGCAGCCCGTGAGCTACGCCCGTCGCGTTTTCGGCCGGATTCCCGACGAGTCATTCGACGCGATCTGGGAGAGCCCGGCGTACGTGGAGTTCCGCGACCAGGCGCAGGGCTGTGGGTTTCGCGATGCGGCCTGCGCCGGATGTCTGGTGGCGACGGGTGTGATCTGCCCGCGCGGTTGATGCGTGGGCCGGCGGGCCGGCGCCGCGAGCTCGCGACGGCTCAGGGCCGGTCGGATGACTCGCGCAGCGCGACGGGCTTGCCCAGGACCTCGCCCCACACGAGCGCGCGCTGGAGCTCGCTGAGTCGCGCCGGAAGCGCGGCGCCCGGATCGAATCGTGACCCTGTGCGGCGCGACGTTCCGACGTCGGCACCTGCGTTTACCGGCTCCGTGCTCAGGATGGCCGCATGCCCCTCGCGGGCCTGCGTGAGGTCGAGCTCGAGGCGTCGCGTCTCGACGGCATCGGCGAGGTGGTGACTTTCGAGACCGCCGACGTGCGTCTCCAGGTGCCGCGCCGACACCTTGGATCCCGTGCTTGAGCGCTGCGGCGTGGCAGTCGTTTCCACGGCGACGGGCGCGCGAGCAGCCGGCGCCGGCGCCGGTGGCGCTGCGCGTGGGCGCGCAGCGGTGGGCGCACCACGCGTCTGGGCTTCTGCGGCGCGCTGCGCCTCGCGCAGCCGCTTCTCGAGCTCGGCCAGAAGATCGAGCCCGGACTTGCGAGGAGCGCCGGCGCCGCCTCGTTGCCGCTGCGCCTTCTTCTCGAGCCCCTTCGAGACCCAGCTCAGGAACAGCACCACCGCGACCACGAGGATCTTGATCAGATCGCCGTCCACGGACTCAGCCCTTCGGTTCGCTGGGGGCGGCGCTCGACTCGCCGTGAGAGCCGCCGCCGATCGCGGTGCGCATCTCGGTGTCCGCGACCAGGTTCTTCATCCGGTAGTAATCCATGATCCCGAGATTGCCAGAGCGAAAGGCCTCCGCCATCGCTCGCGGGACCTCGGCCTCGGCGAGCACGACCTTGGCGCGGTTTTCCTTGATGGCGGCCATCATCTCCTGCTCGAGCGCCACCGCCATCGCGCGTCGCTCTTCCGCCTTGGCGCGCGCGACGCGCATGTCGGCCTCGGCCTGATCGGCCTGCAGACGCGCGCCGATGTTGTCGCCGACGTCCACGTCGGCGATGTCGATCGACAAGATCTCGAACGCGGTGCCCGCGTCGAGGCCCTTGGCGAGCACTTTCTTCGAGATCAGGTCGGGGTGCTCGAGGACCTGCTTGTGCGAGTCCGCCGAACCGATCGCCGACACGATGCCTTCGCCGACGCGGGCGATGATGGTCT
>CAYUSL010000313.1:0-7478 GCA_964447125.1 uncultured bacterium
CCGCAGAGCGCGCAGTCGGGGTCGCGAGCGATCGGGAACGTGCGGAACTGCATGTTGGTGCCGTCCCACAACAAGAGCTTGCCGTCCAGCGTCGTGCCTTGTCCGGTCAGAATCTTGAGCGTCTCGACCACCTGCAGACAGCCGATCACGCCTGGCGTGGCGCCGACCACGGGAAACACCTCGCGCGGCGGTGCCTCGGGAAAGAGGCATTGCAGGCATGCGGTCTCGGGTGGTCGGAACACCGCCAGCCGGCCTTCCAACCCCCACACCGTGCCGTGCACCAGGGGAATGCGCTTGCGCATCGCACACGCGTTCAGCACGAAGCGCGTGGGGATGTTGTCCATGCAGTCGACGATCACTTTGGCGTCGCCGACGAGCTCGTCGACGTTGTCGCTCTCGATGCGTGTGGTGATGGCGCTCACGTCCACGTCGGGATTGAGGCGCGCGATGGTTTCCTGGCCGGAGACGGCTTTGTTCTTCCCGATGTCGGTGGGCTCGTGGAGGATCTGGCGGTTCAGATTCGACATCTCGGGGCTGTCGAAATCACACAGACGAATGCGCCCCACGCCCGCCACCGCCAAGTACATCGTGACCGGCGAGCCGAGCCCTCCTGCGCCCGCCACGAACACCGCCGACGACTTGAGCGCGGCTTGGGTCGAGACACCCCAGCCATCGAGGAGCATCTGCCGCTTGTAGCGCTCGAGCTCGCGCTCCGAGAGTGTCATCCCGTCCCCCCCACCCAGTCTCGGCCCCCCACGAGTGCGCGGGCCGGCGCGCCGAGGCAACGCACGTGCCGTGCCGACCCGGCGGCACTCCTGCGTGCCAAATCAGCGGCCGACGCAACGACTGCTGGAGCCGCCGTCACGCCATCGAAGCGCGCGTGTCGCGCTCGACACCGGCCGGTGACGTGGAGCGATCCCGATCAGCGGCGCCCGCGACCGAGTCGTCGACGGGCCCACAGAAGGGCCACGAGCAGAGCCGGCGCGAGCGCCGCGTCCCCCGAGCCCGCGACACGCGAGCAGCCGCCCGTCGGCCCGTTCACCAGGAACGCGCTGATCACGCCGTTGTCGGCGCCGGGAGTGAAGGCACCGAAGCTCGTCTTGCTCGACGCGTTTCGCGACGGCCATGCGTTCATCATGTCGAGCGTGCCGCCCTGCGGCCCGGTCTCGCCCTGCTTGGCGATCGCCTCGGTGGTTCCGTCCGCGTGATTGACCAAGATGAGCTCGGGTCCGTTGTCACCGAGTGAGGTCCACACCGCGACGTTGCCGGCGTTGTCGAAGGGCGTCATCGGACAACGCGACGCAGCGAGGCCTAGGATCTGGCCACCGGCAAGGGGATCGAAGAACGACACCACCTTGCGGATGGCGCCCTTGGCACCGGCAAACCAGCCGCCCGTGTAGCTGCCATCGGGAAGCGCGACATCCGCGTAGAACGCGATCTGCCCCGAGAGATTCATCACCGGGTAGAAGAAGTCCAGATACGTGCCACCGATGGGCGTCGCGTCGGCGCTGGTGACTACCCATTGCTTGAGAGCACCCGTAGCGAGGATCATCCCGCGCTCGGTGACACCGCTCGAGGTTGCGAAGTACGCGAGCTGCCCGCGATCGTTGATGGCCGGTGCAGCGAGCGGCATCTCGGTGCCGTCCACGAACCCGAACCACTCACGCGCCAAGGCGGTGAAGACGCCGCCACCTGGCGCAACGCCTCCCACGGCGGCCTGCAGCGTCAGCACGCCGCCAACCGCCGTGTAGACGTCAGCCGAGTACGAGCCTGGCACCGTCTGCACGTAAAACGCCGCGGTACCCGCGTTGTTGAGCGAGCCGTGGCTCAAGGCGTAGATCTTGTCGCCGTTGGGCAGCGTGTCGCCCACCATTGCCACCTTGGAGATCGTGTTGGTCGAGCGCGTCCACAGGAAAAGCCCGCGCGGCGACAGCCCGCCCACGACGTCCGCCATGAAGAGCACGTCACCGCGCGCGTTCACGGCCGGGGCGTACGCCGTGCCCCCGAAAAAGCCCCCGAACGTGCCACCGATGGGTGATGGATCTCCGCACGAGCCGTGGGCGCCGCTGCCTCCACCCTGCCCGCAACCGACCGCGATCGGCGTGAGCGTGGTGCCATCGGTGACGAAGATCGCTTGGTTGCGCTCGGCACCGTCGATCCACGAGAAAAACGCGATGCGCCCGCTGCTGTCGATGGTCGGCGGATCAGCCCACGGGAAGGCCGCGAGTGTGCCGCCGCCCGGCACCGTTTGGCCGTACCAGGCGCGCGCTTGCGTCACCACCGGAGTGGACGTCGGTGTGTATGGCGTCAGCACGTGGCTCGCAGCGACACCGTTGCCGGCGGCGCGGAACTGATCGTCGCGGAGCCTGAGTCGCGGTGCTGCGCCGGCCGCGAAGCCCGAAACCGCCGTCGCCGCGAGCAACGCGCACGTGAGACCGGAAATGGTGAGCGACCGCTTCATGAGCTTCCTCCACGCACCCGAGAGCGGCGCTGGTTACGAAGCGTAGGGCCTGCGACGAGGCCCGGACATCGCACACACGTTGAACGAGTCGCGGGACACACGCGTCCGTTCACATTGCGACGCGCATACCCCGCGCTTGCGTGACCTTCGTCACACAAGCACCCGCTCGAGAACCGCGCTCACTCCGATTCCTC
The DNA here is from genome assembly GCA_964447125.1 of uncultured bacterium. GTDB lineage: Bacteria > JADJOY01 > JADJOY01 > JADJOY01 > JADJOY01 > JADJOY01. Next base: position 2,656 of record CAYUSL010000313.1, read on the forward strand.
GTACACGATCCCCTTCTTCTTCGCTTGCTCGCGAACGGTCTCGGCGACCGTGCCGTCGAACGAGTCCTTGGCGCCGCTGGCCGCGACCCGGGCGCGCTCGTCGGCGAGGAAGGCGTCACGCTTACCGACCAGCTCGTTCATCTGACGCGTCAGGTCAGCGCGCTTTTCCACTTGCTGCTTGACGTAGTTGGCGCGTTCCTCGGGAGCCATCGCCTGCAACGCGGGCGGCAGGCTCGCCGCGGGGACGTTCTCGATCTTGGCCTTGCCAGTCGCGACGTCGGCCACCAGATCGCCCTCGCCGGTCACGATACCGCCGCTGGCACCGCCGCGCGCCGCGAAGCTGGCCTTGTCCGCAGCGACTGGCGCGGGCGCCTCCGCTGCGGCGCTGAGCTTCGCTTCGACTTCCTTGCGGCGGGTGTCGTCGCCGTATCCGACGGCCGTCTTCCCGAGCTCGCGCGACAGCGCCGCGATCTCGCCATCGAGCGGCGTCGCCATCGCCACCATGTCGCCGGTCTGACCGAGCGCCACGAACTTGCCCTCGCCGAGCCGCGCAATCTCCTGCCACACGCGCGCCGTTTCGGTGTCCGCGCCGCACTGAATCGTGTCGATGACGAGGTCCTTCTTCACCGCCGCCTGGACGATACGCGTGTACGGCTCGTCCTGGGCGTAGTCCATGTGCGGTGGCGCGTCGCCGACCAGGAACACGAGCTTGAGCGTGGATCTGTCTTGGCTCCACGAGAGCTTGGTGACCGCGTCCGAGAGCGCCTGATTCACCGACTCCGGACCATCGCCGCCGCCATCGGCCTGAAAGCCACGCAATGTGCCGTACACCGCATCGATGTCGGCGCTCAGATCGTGGATCTGGGTGACGTAGGCATCACCGCGGTCGCGATAGGCGACGAGCCCGATCCGGATCTCCGGCGTGGGTGTGGCGCGGATCATCTCGTTGGCGATCGACCAGATCTTCGACTTGGCGCCTTCGATGAGCCCACCCATCGAGCCGGTGGTGTCGAGGACGAAGGCGACGTCGATGCGCGGTTTCGTCTGCGTCACGGTCACGGGCGGCGGTGCGCTGGTCGTCGCCGCGGCAGGTGGAGTCGCGGTGCGCGCGGTGGTGGCGAGCAATCCGGCGCCGAGCGCGCTCGTCGCGAGAGCGATGCCGAGCCAGTTTCGTGCGTGAGCGTTGGTCGAGATCTTCATCGTTGCCTCCGGTGACGGGGTGGTGCGATGGAAGCGCGCCAGCGAGGCGTTTGGTTCACGGTCGAGCGCGGGATCGCGTCCGCGGTCCCGTGGAAACCCAGCCCACCGTTCATGCGCGAAGCGAGCGGAGACGAGAGCGCGGCGGGCAGAGCCTCTGCTCCACCCGCCGCCGCGTTCCGCTTCACGGAACCTGCGCCGCGCTCGCGCGGCTCAGTCGAGGCTGGGTACGACCTCGAAGATCGTGCCGTCGATTCGGACGGTGACCTCGCGACCGAGCGAGAGCCACGCGGCCAGGGCGGGCGAGCGATGCACCAGCTCGAAATATGCGGCCGAGGCGAACTCGATCTTCTTCCGCGGCTCGCTTGGATGCTCGGCGGACTCGGCGTCGATCCAGCGAGAGCCGTTCGCGTAGAACGTCTTCCCGGCCACGTGGCGGGGCTCGCGACCCGCGCTCGCCTGGAACGCGGCTTCGACGCTGCCGCGATTTCGCTCGCCGCCATCTGCCTTCGCATCGCGCAGCACGCGATTCACGATGCTGGCAGGCTGATCGAGGGACTCGGCACGCTTCAGGCCCTCCGTCACGCGAGCGCCTGCAACCGCATCGGCGCCCGACAGCTTCCCTTCGAGGGCGCGGAACGCCGACCCGAGCGCGTCGCGACTCCGCTCCTCGCGCGCTGCGGACGGCGCCGTGGCAGCCGTCGCAGGCAAGTCCTTGCGTCGCTCGTCCTCGACGATGAGGTACGAGGTGTAGGGCGTGACGATCCCGTAGCGGCGCGCCAGCGACACGATCTCGTCGCGAAGCTCGCTCTGCTCGCCGTGACGGCGGATCTCGTCGAGGAGCTGACCCACCCGCCGGGTGGCCCAAAGTCGCGGGATGAAGCCGTAGTCGGCCGCGCCGCCGGTGGCGGCGCCGAACTTCACGCTGGCGCTCGTGGTGCGCTTCTCGCCGCCTGCCATGCCTTCGAGAACGACGCGCGCCGTGCCCGATCCCGAGAACCGTCCCAGCGCCACGAGCTGATCGCCGTGGAAGAGGTCGGGTAGCTCGCGCGGGTAGACCTTGCTCACGCGCACGTCGCCTTCGACGCGCAGCGAGAGCCCCGTGAGCGCCGGCGACGCGATCCGCTCGCTCAGCGACGACACCTCGCGCTCGATGTCCTGGCGCGCACCGACGTACTGCGAACGGCCTCGCGTCGCTTCGCTCAGCCCGTCGAGAAATCGCGTGTCGACGTCGTCGCCGACACCGAACGAGAAGACCCGCACACCGGCCGCCGCGGCGTTGCCGGTGACGGCGGAAACGAGCTTGGTGGAGTCCGTCTCGCCCACCGTCGGCAACCCATCGGTGACGAACACCACCACGAACGGCCGCGACGCGTCGCGCCCTGCGGCCGAGGCGAGGGCGCGAGCGATCGCATCCCCGATCGCCGTGCCCCCCGCAGGCCGAAAGCCGGCGACGAAGGCGCGCGCGCGGTCACGATTCGGCGTGCTCGCCTCGGTGAGCGCGCCGAAGAAGGGCTCGGCTTCGGTGCTGAAGCGCACGATCTCGAAGCGGTCCCTTTCGTTCAGCGTGTCGATCGCGCCCGTGAGCGCACGCCGCAACTGCTCGATCTTCCCGCCCGCCATCGAGCCCGACGTGTCCACCACGAACACCACGTCCTTGGCGAGCGCGCGCTGATTCGCGGCGAGCACACCCGGCGAGGCGAGCAACAGGAAATAGCCTTCTTCGTCGCCCGGCTCGCGAAACGTGAGCACACCGAGGCCGAGCCCGTCGCGCGCGGCGGTCGTGTAGAAGAGCCGAAACGCGGAATCCGGCCGCGTGCGGCTCTGCTCGAAACCGACCAGCGCCTCGCCCGGGCCCTTGCGCTTCACTTCGACCGTGTGGCTCGGCGACCACACGCTTTCGATGGGAGTGCCGCTCTCGATGTGAACCTCGACCGAGACCACGTCGATGGGGGCAGCGCTCAGCTTCTCGGTATCGAGCGGATACGTGTACTCGACGGTGGCGCCGTCGCGCGCCAAGACCTGGGTGTAGGCGAGCTTGACGCGGCGCGTGGCGTGGGGCTCGATCGGAAACACGCGCACCCGGAACGCGCCGCGGTCGCCGTATTCGAGCAACGCCGGATCGCGCATGCGGCGCACGATGTCTTCGTAGATCGAGCGCGCGCGGGCCGCGTCCACCAGCTCGGCTTCCTGCTCCTTGCCGTCGATCTCGATCGAGAAGCGGCTGACGGCAGCGTTGAGCGGAAGCGGGAACCAGTAATCGCCTTCCACGCGGCGATCGCCGGGGTTGCGGAAGACTTGATCCACCTCGGTGATCGCCACCTGCTCGCGGATCGCGACGTGGACGCGGTGCGACTCGATCTCGAGGGGCGCGAACGGCGGATGGCCCGGCGGGACCACCGCCGCCGTCGGCACCACGATGAAGCCGTCGGCGCGCGCCGCAAGAGGCAGCAACGCGAGCCCGACGACGACCGCCAGCGATCCCAACCAGCGACGCCATGCCATGACGCACCCTCCCGAGCGAGGGCGCGCGCGACGCGCGCGTTTCACGTCCCTCGTGCCAGGGAAGCGTGCGAACCCAGCGAAAGGTTCAGCGCTGCGTGTCGATCAGGAGCGGGCTTTCATGCCGTAACGCTTCAGGATCCGCCGTGCCACGACCTCGATGTGCACCTCGTCGGCGCCGTCGTAGATCCGTGCGGCGCGCTCGTGCGCCCACCAGAAAGCGAGCGGAGTATCGTCCGTGACGCCGAGGCCACCGAGCGTCTGGATGGCACGATCGAGCACCCGCTGCAGCGTGCGCGCTACGGTGAACTTGATGAGCGAGATGTCCTCGCGCGCGGCGTAGACACCGTCGGTCTCGATCCGCCACGCGGCGTGCAGGACCATGAGCCGCGCCGCGTTGATCTCCGCGCGGCTGGTGGCGATCCACTCCTGCACCATCTGCTTGGTGCCCAACGGCTTGCCGGGAGCGAGCTCGCGGGTGGCGGCGTGACGACACAGGATCTCGAAGGCGCGCTCGCAGATCCCGATCCAACGCATGCAGTGATGGATGCGCCCAGGGCCGAGGCGCATCTGCGCGATCGCGAACCCCATCCCACGCTCGCCGAGCAAGTTGGCGAGCGGCACGCGGGCGCCGTGGTACGCGACCTCGCCGTGGCTCGCCCAGTCGCCGCCGCGATGCCCCATCACCGAGAGATTGCCGATCAGCTCGAAGCCCGGCGTGGACGTGGGCACCAGGATCATGCTGGCGCGGCGGTGTGGCTCGTCGGCTTCGGGATCGGTCACGGCCATGCAGATCGCGAACTCCGCACCGTCCGCCGAGGACGAGAACCATTTGTGGCCGCGGATCACCCATTCGCCGCCGTCCACCACGGCCGTGGTCCCGAGCCACACCGGATTCGAGCCGGCGAACTCGGGCTCGGTCATGGTGAAGCAACTGCGGATCTCACCGCGCACCAACGGCTCGAGGTAACGCGCCTTCTGTTGCTCGGTGCCGAACTCCATGAGGATCTCGATGTTGCCCACGTCCGGCGCCTGGCAATTGAAGACGTAGTGCCCGATCGGGCTCTTTCCCAGCTCTTCGCTCATGTGCGCGAACTCGGTGAGCGAAAGGCCCGCGCCGCCGT
>CAYUSL010000314.1:0-1488 GCA_964447125.1 uncultured bacterium
GATGCGCGCGGGCTTCCAGCCGTCGAGCGAGTGACAGCTCGTGCACGCGGGCGCCGTGCCGCTTGCATCGACGAATTGGCCGCGATGGACGTCTTCGTGGCAGCTCGTGCACGCGGTTTCGAGGCCTAGATACGTCTCGCCGCGGATGCCCAGCTCGCGCGCGACCTTGGCGGTGTGGCAGCGGGCGCACGGCGTCTTCTGGTGCTTGCCTTCGAGCTTCCAGCCGGTGCGCGTGTGATCGAAGCGGCGCACGTCGAGCTGGACCATGTCGAAGGCCGTGCCCTTGTGATCGTGATGGCAGTCGATGCAACGGCCCTCGACGTGCGCGTGCAGGCCGCGCTTGGCGGCGATGCGCTTGGCGAGGGTGTCGTGGCAGGCGAGGCAGCGCTCGTCGGGCACGCCCTTGCCCATGGCGTGGCACGACGCGCATTTGTCGAGGCGATCGAGCTCGTGGTGCGGCTGCGCGAGGGGGCCGGGGCTCACGAGCTCGCTCAGCCCCTGTGCCCACGCCGGTGTCGCCGCCATCACGGCGAGAAGCGCGACGAGGATCCGCGCGTACCGTACGAACGCGCGTGAGGGCATGCCCACCGAGGGACCGGTGGGCCTCCAGCGTGCGATCGCGGCGGGCTCGACCAATGGGAGGGACCGCGCCCCGCCGGTCTGGGCTGGAGCGCGAGCCTCGACGTTTGGCATCGACGTCGTAGGGGCGGGGCTCGTCCCCGCCCGCAGCCGATCCCCCGCGCGCAGCATCTCGTCCACGTGTCTCGGGCTCATCTAGCGGGCGTGGAAGAGCACCATCACCGCGATGTGGATCGCCAGGATTAGGTAGAGCAGCCCCACCAGCGGCACGTGCAGCGCGTGCCAGCGCGCCACCACTCGCCGCGTGGATTCGAGCATCACCACCTGCCGCTCGACCTCGTTGATCCGCGCCACGCGCGCCAACACCGCTTGGCGCTCGTCGCGATCGAGGCCCCGCTCGCCGAGCCAGCGCTGGAGCTCGTGCCGCTCGCGCCGTCCCGCGCGGCCGATGTCGATCCAGCGCGCCACCCACGCGATCGCGCCGCGCGCGTCGGTCGCGCTGGCCCGCCGCGCGAAACCGCGCGAGCCCCGCGCCGCCGCCAGCTCGGGCAGCTCGGCCTCGAGCGTCGCGATCTCCTGGTTCAGCTCGGCGAGGCTCCGCTCGCGTCCGGCGATGGTGCGCGGCACCTGCGCGTAGACGTAGCGGCCCAGCACACCGCTCAGGACCACCACCACCATCGACCAGAACGCGACCGAGATGATGCCGCCCAACCGGCCGGCGGTGTGGAAGAGTACCAGCATCGGTCCCGCGAGACCGAGCGCCACGTGCACGTCGAGCCAGCGCGGCAGCCGTCCGAATCGTGCGAGCCGCGGCACGCGCTTGCGTACCGAATAACCCGTGAGCACCACCATCGCGATCGAGCCGGCGATGCCGAGGAGCAGGCCGAAGCCATGCCCGGGCTCGTACGC
>CAYUSL010000314.1:1588-7474 GCA_964447125.1 uncultured bacterium
GCACGCGGAGCGTCGATCGCAGCAGCTTCGCAGCCGCTGCTCGAAAGCCCCGTCACCTCGATCGCATCGCGCATCGCCGTCGCACCCGAGCGAAGCCCGAGCTCCGCCGAAGCGACATTGAGCAACCGCGATGCCGTCGCCGCGATGCGGCAGTTTTCCCAGCGATTTCGCGCGGATTTGCGCGATCCATCGCTCCGAGTCGTTGACGATCCGTCCCCGCGTTGATCGTTAGCCCCTGCGTTTGGCGGAACGTGCGCGGCTGCGAAGCTGCGACGTCACGCGCGGATCCTCGCCGCTCACGCCCGCGTAGCGTGACTCATTTGAAGCGGCGGAGAGCGTTCGGGTAGCCTTCGGCGGCTTTGCGCGCGGCGGCGCGTTGGGCCGGCCCGACGAGCTCGCGATCCCGCCGTCGATCGCATCGACAACCCGCTCGAAATCCAGGGATCACGCCAACTCATGGCGGAGTCGGACAGCCTTCTTCGGGATCTCACCCTCATCCTCTGCCAGGAGGCGATCCCGCCGGAGGAGCTGCGCGATCGCGTGGTGGTGCCGCTGCTCAACCGGCTCGGCCATCCGGACAATCTGATCGTCGATCACCCAGCGGGTGATCCGGGCGCGGATCTCTTGGTGCGCGACCGCGCCGGCGAGCCGCTCATCAGCGTGGGCTGTCGCAAGCGCTCGAGCACCGGGCTGGTGCACGCGCGCCCGGTGCTTCACAACAGCCTCATGCGCCAGGCCAAGACGCCGCTCGGAATTCTCGCCGACGGCTACGATCTCGAGGTCTGGGAGATGCGCGGCAAGACGCCGGTGCGGCTCACGGCGTGGCCGCCCGACGAAGCACGTGCTCGCGCCAACGTGCTTCGCGAGCTCGCGATGCTGGACGCGGCCGTCCAGTCGCGGCTCCGAGGGCAAGCGCCGTCCGAGTTGCTCGATCCGAAGCTGCCCGACGTGAAGACCGCTCTCGGCCGGCACCTGCTGGTGGTGCCCTCGCTGGTGAGCTTCGAGCTCAAGTCGCGCTTCGGGGCGCTCATGCAGTCGCTGCTCGAGCGCGCCGCTCCGCCAGAGGGTCAGGAAGAGATGGCGAAGCGGGTGAAGGACGGCTATCGGCGCTGGGCCACGCCGGCCGAGAACGGCCTCTTGCTCTATCTCGCGATGACGGCACGAGTGGCCGCGTTGCGCATGATCACCTCGCTCGTCCTCGAAGCGCGCGACCGCCGCGAGGGCGCGCCGGCCTTCCCCGATGGGAAGGGTGGGGCGGCGATGCGGTCGGTGGATCGGTTGCGCCGTCAGGATCCGTCACTCTACGGCGGCGGCGTCTTCGACTGGTACTTACCCGAGGACGTCACGCACGATTCCGTGCGACGGCTCTTGGCGGTGTACCGCATCGCCGAGCTCGAGCTGGGCGAGGTTCGCGAGCTGGCGCGCGGCGAGGTGGCTCAGGCGAGCGGCTTCTGGGGGCCGGCGCTGAGCCGCGTGCTTCCGGAGCGGGTCGCCGACGGTTTGTGGATCGCGGCCACCACCTCGGGTGCGGCCGCGATGGTCATGAGCGCTGCGCAGCGCGGCAGCACGCGGCTTCCGAACGCCTGGCACGTGCGTTCCCTCGGGCGTACGGTGCTGAGCGAGATGCGGCTGGAAGCGGCGCTGCTCGGCATGTCGCCGCCCTCGACGCTGGGCCTTCTCAACGACCAGACGCCGCCTTGCGATTTGGTGGTGGTCGAGCCGGCGCCGGTCGACTCGCCGGCTTGGAGTGAGATCCCGCACGGCCGGGTGGCCACGGTGGTGATGCTCGGCGAGCGCGACACGCCACGCTCGCTGCTCGCGCGCTTTGCCGCGGCACCCGGCGGTACCTTCTTGTTCGAGCTCGGCGAGATTCCGGGGGCGCCGCCTGCGGCGCGCATGCTGGTGAAGCGCAACGACGGCGTGGTGCCGGAGGAAGCGGACGGGGTCGCGGCCATCCACTTGGTCCGTGGCGTGGAGCGGCTCGATCAGCTCGAAGCGCGGCCGTTCAAGTCCATCGCGGCACCGCTCGAGCGAGTGCTGTGGGGCCGTGGCGGAAAGCCGGACTTCGGCTTCGATCCCGTCGTGGAGGGCGTGGTGGAGCGGATCCGCGCAGGAGCACGGGCACTGGGCGAGATCGCGGAGCTCGAGGAAGGTCGCCCTGCGGACGAGGTAGTGCTCGGCAGCACCGTGCCCCGCGATCCGCTGGCGCGACGCGCGATCGGGCCGGGGCGGGACCTGGGCCGCTTCTGGATCCGCTGGTCCGACAAATGGTGGGTGCCGCCCAGTGCGGATCACGCCCGCGAGCCTGCCGACGGGAGCGCGCCGGCGATCCTGGTGCGCTGGGAGCGGGGGCGGCTCTTCGCGGCGTGGGACGAAGACGGGTTCGAGCCGGTGGGCGCGGTGGTGCGACTCGTACCGCGGTTGGCACCGGCGGAGGATCCGCGGGTGGTGCTGGGCCTGCTCAACGCGAGCTGGGCGAGCGTCTACGTGCAGCGCGAGGGGGCGCCACCGGACCAAAGTCTTCGCGATGCGCTGGCGAAGCTGCCGATCCGGCTGCCGACGCGCGGCCAGCAAGGCGGCTGGCTCGCGGCACTCGACGGCATCGAGCGAGCCAACCAGTCGATCCAGAAGGCGATGGAGCGGTTGGGCTCGATCGATCGCCTCGCCGAGGAGGCGTGGGTGAGACGTGTGCCGCTGCGCGACGCCACCGGGACGCTGCTCTCCCACCGTGTGCCGCCGGTGCTCGAGGTCGCTGGGCCGCTGGTGCGCGAGGAGAACGAAGTGCGGGTGGGCGACGACATGGTGCTCACGGCGCGTTCGCCGGAGACGGCACGGCTCATCCACGCGTTGCTCGAAACCGAGGTGCGGCGGCTGGTGGGTCACAGCGGTGTCGAGATCGAGCGGATGTTCCAGGTGCCGCGCACGGAGGCCGAGGCGAAGCTCTTGCTCGCCGTGCTCGATCGGCTGCACGCAGAGATCGACGACGCCGTGTCGCGCCGCGCGGGCTGGGAAGCGGATCTGGAAGCGCGCGCGCTGGCGCTCTACGGCATCACCGTCGAAGATCTCAAGATCCTGGCCGGTCCAGGCGTCGCCGACGCGTGAGCGCCGCCGTGCGCGACTCGACGCTGACGCGCCATGGCGGTCTGCGCTCGTCGTCGCCGAATCGCTGACCCTCGAATCCAGAAGAGCCCATGCTCGAGCTGCTCGCGGCGCTGAAACCGTATTTCCTGCGGGAGCGCAAGCTCTTCGCAGTGGGCGCGGTGTTACTCGCGTTCACCAACCTGGCGACGCTGGCGACGCCGCTGGTTCTCAAGGCGGCGATCGACGATCTCGGTGGCGGGCGCGGTACCGGACGTCTCGCGACGCTGGTGGGCTGGATCGCGGGCCTCGCGGTGTTCGCGGCAGTGTTGCGCATCGCTTCGCGATTCGCGGTCTTCGGCGCCGGGCGCAACGTGGAGTTCGCGTTGCGCAACGACGTGTTCCGGCGACTCGAATCGCTCACGCCGAGCTTCTTCGATCGCATCACCACCGGCGACGTGATGTCGCGGGTGGTGAACGACCTCGCCAGCGTGCGAATGGTGCTCGGCCCGGGCTTGCTGAATGCGCTCAACTCGGTGGTGGTCTACGGCGCCACCTTGATCGCGATGCTCACGCTCTCGCCACGACTCACGGCCCTCACGCTGCTGCCGTTCCCACTCTTGGGGCTGGCGGCGAAGCGCTTCGTGGGACGGCTCTACGACCGCAGCCGTGAATCGCAGGAGCGCCTCGGCGCCCTCACCGAGGCCATCCAAGAGAACCTGGCGGGCCGCGACGTGGTGCGCGCGTTCGCCCAGGAAGAGGCCGAGATCGAGCGCTTCGAGCGCGCCAACGCTGCGCATTTCGCCGCCAGCGTGAGCTACATCCGCGCCCAGGGCGTGCTTTTTCCGCTCATGGCCACCGTCGGTGGGCTCGGCACGCTGCTGGTGCTCCTGGGCGGTGGCTGGATGGTGATCCACGGACGGCTGAGCCTGGGTGGGCTGGTGGCGTTCGCGGGCTACGTGGGGATGCTGATCTGGCCGACCTTCGCGCTCGGCTGGATGCTCAGCATCTTCCAGCGCGGCCGCAGCGCCATGGTGCGCGTGAAGGAGATCCTCGACGCCGAGCCCGAGGTACGGACACCAGCCAATCCCGTGCCGCTCACGAGCCCCGGCGGCGCGATCGAGATTCGCAACCTCACGTTTCGATATCCGGGTGCCGCGGAAGCGGCACTCGTGGATCTGAGCCTCGCCGTGGCTCGCGGCGAGCGCATCGCGGTGGTCGGTCCGACGGGTGGCGGCAAGTCCACGCTGCTCAGGCTCTTGATGCGTTTCTGGGAGGTGCCGGCGGGCACGGTCTTCCTCGATGGCGTGGACGTGACGCGCGCAGCGCCGAGCGAGGTGCGCGCGCGTTTCGGCTTCGCGCCGCAGGAGCCCTTCCTCTTCAGCGCCACGATTCGCGAGAACGTCGAGCTGGGTGCAGCGAGCGATGGTCAGGAGCGTCTCGACGCCCTGATCCGCACCGTTGGTTTCGTGGGAGATCTCGAGCGCATGCCGGAGCGCTACGACACGCGCGTGGGAGAGCGCGGGGTGCAGCTTTCCGTGGGCCAGCGGCAGCGGCTCGCGATCGCTCGTGCGCTTGCTCCTGCGCCGGTGGCGCTGCTCCTCGACGATCCGTTCTCGGCCGTCGACGCCGGCACCGAGGACGAGATCCTGGGCGGGCTCGAGCGCGAGCTGGCAGGCAAGACGGTGATCCTCGTGACCCACCGGCTGGAGGCGATCCGCAACGTGGACCGCATCGTGGTGCTCGATCGTGGCCGGCTCGTGGAGCAGGGGAGCTACGCGGAGCTGGTAGCGCGCGGCGGGCTCTTCGCCGATCTGGTGAGCAAAGGACGGCTCGAACGCGAGCTCGAGGCGCTGGCATGAGCCATCACGGCATCAGCCACGAGGAGCCCGACGAGAAGGTGGTCTCGGCCTACGACGGCCGTCTGGTTCGCCGGCTGTGGGATTTCGTCCACCCGCACCGGCGCACGCTGGTGCTGACGACGGTGTTGTTGCCCGTCGTGACGGTATTCGAATTGGCGCAGCCGCTCTTGCTGCGCACCGCCATCGACCGCGCCATCGTGCCCAAGGACCTGGCGGGCTTGGGTTGGGTGGCGTTCGGGTTCCTGGTGGTGCTGGCGGCGGAGATGAGCACGCGTTACCTGCAGACGATCAGCATGCAGCAGGTCGGTCAGCTCGTGGTGCGCGATCTGCGTGCGGCGCTCTTCCGGCACGTGCAGCGATTGCCAGCCGCTTACTTCGATCGCCATCCGCAAGGGCGCACCCTGGCGCGCATCACCAACGACGTGGACGGCGTGCAGGAGATGTTCGGCGCCGGCGTGTTCGCGCTGGTCGGCGATCTGGTGACGCTGGTCGGCATCATGACCGTGATGCTGGCGCTCGAATGGAAGATGGCGCTCATCACCTTCGCCATCGTGCCAGTGTTCTTACCGGTGGTGTTGGTGCTGCGGTCGCGGCTGCGCGCTTCGTATCGCGCGATCCGTCGCGCCATGGCGGGGCTCGCGGGCTACGTGAGCGAGAGCCTGGCGGGGCTCGTCATCACCCAGGCGTTCACTCAGGAAGAGGCGCGCTCGCGCGGCTTCGAGGAGCTCAACACGCGTTTTCGCGCGGCGGCGCTGGGTGCGATCCAGTCGGACGCAGTGCTCTTTTCGCTGGTGGAAATGGTGGGAACGCTCGCCGGTGCGGCGCTGCTGTGGTTCGGCGGCGTGGGGATCGCGAAGCACTTCATCACCTTCGGCACGCTGGTGGCGTTCCTCGAATACGTGAACAAGTTCTTCACGCCGATTCGCGATCTCTCGGCGAAGTACGC
>CAYUSL010000315.1:0-7473 GCA_964447125.1 uncultured bacterium
TGTAGAGCTTCTTGCGCAGCGATACCGGCACCAGCGGGCTGTTGCTCAGCATCACGGCGATCACCGACGGGAAGTGGTGGTTGAGCTTGGAGGTCGCCGCCCACCACCAGATCGCGATCCACGTCACCTTGGCGCCCGCGAGCCAGTGGTCGGCGAACGCAAAGCACACCACCGCCGTGAAATGGTGCTCGGCGCGCGAGATGAGGTAGATCGACTTGTCGCTGAGCGAGAGCAACGGCAGCAGCACGATCGTGGGAATCACCAGCGCGGGTGTGATCGCGGGTGACACGAGTGCCCGGAACAAGAACCCGTAGTGGACGAGGTAGAGCACCACGTCGAGGCGGGTGCGCCGGTTGCCACCCACGAGAGGTAGCCCCGGGATGAACGGCAGCTTGGTGGTACCGGGCCTCAGGAAATAGAGAACGCCGCCGATCGGAGGTACGTAGCGTCCGGTGAGCGGCCCGCTGCCGCATCCGAGGCCGAGCCCTTCGTAGGCCATCGTCCACAGCACGGCCTTCTGGAACGCGGTGGCGGTGAACGCCCACGAGGCGATCGCACCGGGCGCGCCGAGCCCCGGCGTGAACGAGCAGAAGAAGCACCAGCCGCCGACGTAGAAGAGGACGATCTTGAGGATGTAGACGCTGTAGATGATCGGCGGCGTGCCATAACCTTGCGTGGCCCAGGCCTCGCAGATCATGCGGATGCGCACCGGGAAGGGCTGCGCGCGCCACTCGCGAATGTCGTAAGGGGGTTGTACCGGCTGTAGCATCGACGACGTCCTCCGTAGCGTTCAGCGCACGGAAAAGGCCACGCGGCGTGACGGCACGGCGAGCAAACCTGGACCGAGGCGAGACCGTAGAGTGAAGCGGAGCACCATGTCCACCGATTCTTCGCTCTCGAGCGCGAGCTACGACGCCGTCGTCGTCGGCGCCGGCCCCAACGGGCTCGCTGCCGCCATCACGCTCGCGCAAGCGGGTGCGGCGGTGCTGGTGCTGGAAGCGGCGGACGTCATCGGGGGTGGAACGCGCACGGCCGAGCTCACGCTGCCTGGCTTCCGTCACGACGTGTGCTCGGCGGCCCACCCCATGGGCATCCTGTCGCCGTTCTTCCGCACCCTCCCTCTTACGAAGCACGGCCTCACCTGGATTCGCCCATCCGCTTCGGTGGCGCACCCGCTCGACGGCGCGCCCGCGGTGCTGCTGTGGCGCTCGCTCGAACGGACCGCGGAGGAGCTGGGCGCGGACGCCGACTCTTGGTGCCGCCTGCTACGCCCGTTCCTCGACGATCCGCACACGCTTCTCGCCGACGCCCTCGGCCCGCTGGGATTGCCACGCGATCCGGTGCGGCTCACGCGTTTCGGCATGCGCGCGATGTGGTCGGCGGCCACACTGGCGCGGGCGTCGTTTCGCGGCGTGCGCGCACGGGCGCTCTTCGCCGGCTGCGCCGCGCACTCGATCCTGCCACTCAGCCACCCGTTCACCTCGGCCATCGCGCTGATGTTCGCGATCACCGCCCACGTCGAGGAATGGCCAGTCGCGGCGGGTGGCTCACAGGCGATCGCCGACGCTCTCGCCAGCTACCTGCGCGAGCTGGGCGGCGTGATCCGCACGGGTGTCACAGTGCGCTCGCTCGCAGATCTGCCAGCCGCGCGCGTCTACCTTTTCGACACCGATCCCCGTCAGCTCGCCGCCATTTGCGAGCCGGCGCTGCCGTACGGCTACCTGAAACGACTGTGTCGATTCCGCTATGGCCCCGGTGTCTTCAAGCTCGATTGGGCCCTCGACGGACCGATCCCGTGGGCGGATCCGCGCTGCCTCGAGGCCTCCACGGTGCACGTCGGCGGCACGCTCGACGAGATCGCGGCCTCCGAGCGCGCGATGTGGCGCGGCGAGCATTCGCCGCGGCCCTATCTGATCGTGGTGCAGCAGAGCCAGTTCGATGCGAGCCGCGCCCCCGCCGGGAAACACACCGGCTACGCCTACTGCCACGTCCCCGCCGGCTCCACCGTCGACATGACCGACGCCATCGAGAGCCAGCTCGAGCGCTTCGCGCCCGGCTTCCGCAAGCGCATCCTCGCTCGCCACGCGACCACGCCCCGCGACCTCGAGCGCATGAACCCGAACCACGTGGGCGGTGCGATCACCGGCGGCGTCGCCGACGTGTTCCAGCTCTTCACCCGCCCCGTCGCCCGCCTCGACCCCTACTCCACGCCGAATCCGCGCATCTTCCTGTGCTCGTCGTCCACACCGCCCGGCGGCGGCGTCCACGGCATGTGCGGCTACCACGCCGCGACAAGCGCGCTCAGGGCGCTCGAGAGCTTTGCGGCGACGCCCCTCAGTGGGTCCGGCAGATCCGCACCCAGTGCGTGACCAGATCGCCGATCGCGCGACGGAACTCGAGCAGCCCCACGGGCTTGGTGACGAAGGCCTCGGCGAGATCGGCGACGCGTCGCGCATCGTTCGTCGCCGACGAGGTCGTGAGCACCACCGCGTGAATTCGTTGCCAGAGCTGCTCGGCGCGAAGCTCCGCGAGCAGCTCGAAGCCGCTCTTTCGCGGCAAGTTCAGGTCGACCAGCATCACGTCGGGCAACGCGCGGCGCTCGAACGGGTGCTCCCCGCGCAAGTACGCGAGCGCTTGCTCGGCGTCGGCGACCCGATCGAACGCAACAGCGTGCCGATGCAGCTCGAACTCGCGCTCCACCAGCCACGCGTGGTCCACGTCGTCCTCGACCAACAAGAACCGAACCGGCTCGCCTTCCATTCCCTCACCCGCTCATCGCCTCGGCGGCCGTTTGCCTGCGCTCCCACGTCGAGAGCATCGGATCGGGAAACGCCAGCCAGACCCGTGTCCCGCGCTCGCGGCCCGCTGGCGGCGACTCGATCCAGACGCGGCCGCGATGCGCCTCCAGGACTCGCTTGACGATCGCGAGCCCGACACCGGATCCCTCTCCGACCGTCGACAACCGCACGAAGAGCCCGAACACGCGTTCTTGAAACTCGGCGGGAACACCTGGCCCCTCGTCCTCGAAGAAAAGACGCGCCTCGCCGGCCACACGCTCTCCGCCGATTCGGATCGCCACGGCGCCGTCGCCCGAGGCGTAGCGCATGGCGTTGGTCAGCAGGTTGTCGAAGACCTCCCGTAAGCGTCCGGGATCGGCGTCGATGGCCGGCAACGTCGTTGCGATCTCGACCTGCAAGCCCGACCGGGCCAGCGCTCCTGCGTGTTCGGTGACGACCTCGCGGAGGAGCTGATGCAGATCGATTCGCACCAGGTCGTCGACCGTGCGCCCCGCGCGGCTCAGGTCGAGCAGATCGTCGAGCGACTGGCGCAGGCGCCGCGCCGCTCGTTCGACACGCCCCGCGGCATCGACCAGACCGGCGTGACCGATCTCCCCCGCCGTCGAGACGATGTGCCCGGCGAATCCCGAGATCGTCACCATCGGCGACTTGAGATCGTGGGACACGGTGTACACGAACTGCTCGAGCTCCTCGTTCTTTCGCGTGAGCTCGCGATTGGCGTGCGCCAGCGCGCGCTCGGCCCCGAGTCGTTCGCTGATGTCCACCACGGAAGTGAGTACCGCACTGCCCTCGTCGGTCACGACCGGGCTGAGCCCGATCTCCACCGGCACTTCCCTGCCGTCCTTGCGGCGGGCGAAGAGGTGCCGCCCCGCTCCCATCGGCCGAGCGATCGGCGAAGCCCAGAACGCCTCACGCTGATGGGGATGGCTGTCGCGCATCCGTTCGGGAACCAAGATCTCGACCCGCTGGCCCACCAGCTCGGCGCGCGGATAGCCGAACGTGCGTTCCGCGACGGCGTTCACCAGTCGGATCGTGCCGGTCTTGCTGACGAGCATCTGTCCCACCGGTGCCGACTCGACCACCACCCGGAATCGCTCCTCGGCGCGGGCCCGCTCGCCGACCTCGCGGTCGAGACGCCCACGCTCCGCGCGTAGGTCTTCGAGGATGCTCAGCATGGCGAGCGAACGGTCGCGGATCTCGTCGCGCCCGCGTTCCAGATCGCTGAGCGCGGCGTCGCGCTCGCGGGAGTGGCGCTCGAGCTCGCGCCGCACTTGGCGATGGCGAGCGTTCTCCTCGCGCAGATGACGCACCATCCGCTGGTAGAGCAGGCTGATCCACGCCACCAGCACCACGTGTCCGGCCAGCGACGCTGCGTAGCGCGGCGAATCCAGCGCCCGGGTGCGATCGCTGAGCGCGGCGATGTAGATCGCCACCACGGCGTCGTAGTCGTCCACCAGGTCACGTGCCGAGGAGAGGCCCGCGAGCGAGGCCAGCACGCTCCACGGCTCGGGATTTCCAGCGGTGACGGTTGCCAAGTCGGTGGCTGCGGCCAGAAACGAGCGCACTCCCCGGTCCAGTGCGTGGGGCTCGTCGAAGAACGTGGCCGCAACGTCGGGTGGCAGCGGCATGCGACGATCGTCGTCGACGAGGCCGGCGACCGACTGGTCGTGCGCGACACGCAGCGCGGTCGTCGACTCGACGAATGCCGTGCGAAGCGCGACGCGCGCTGCTTCGTCGCCGTCGGGCGAACGCAACGCAGTCGCTTGCGCGACCACGCGACGAATCGCGCCCCGCGCAGCCGCGGCATGGTCGAGCAGCGCCACGCGATCCGCGAGCTCGCGCACCGCCCGCCGAAACGCGGCGATCTCAACCAGGACGCTCGCGGCCATGAACGCGATCGAGAGACCCAGGAGCCAGGCCAGCAGACGCGAACGGATGGGGCGCGGAGCCCGCGCCAGCGCGTCGGATCCGGGCTCGGCACGCTCGCTCACGCCGCGCCGATTCCCTGGGACGCTTCGGAGACGCCGTATTTGGGGGGGACTCCGAGCCGAGCGAGGAGCGCGTCGACCTCGAGCTTGAGCTCGACGACACGCAGCTCCCGTCCCATGGTGACGCGATCGAAACGCTCGAGGAGCGCAGCGCGCTCGCGCAGCTCCGCCTCGATCGACTCGCGGCGCGCGATCTCCGCGGCCAAGCTCGCGTTCACGTCGGCGAGCCGCGGCAGCGTCAGCGCTTTCGGTATCACCGGGATCAGCGCGGCGACGGTGGCCCACGACACCAACGCGGTCGCCACCTTGACCGCCGCGTCGAGCCGATAGACCGGCAGCCAGAAGATCAACGCTTCCACCAGATGTCCGGTGCCGCAGCAGAAGATGAATGCACCGAAGAGCCAGAACACCTTCGGAAACGGCAGGTCTCCGCGCCGCCACGCCAGAACCCACAGAACCAGGGGAATCGCCGTGTAGGCCCCGAAAACCGCGGCGTCGGCGGCGATGTGCGTCCACCCGAGCGCCGCGCTCCACTCACCACATCGCCATCTCGGCAAGAAGCCGCTCGAATCGAAGAGACCGACGAGCCAGTCCAGCATGCGCCCTCCCTGGCGCGCCGACCTCAGTCGCGCGTGCCCGCCGCGATCATCTCGAGCAACCGGCCTTCCACGCGATTGCGCCCCGCGCCCTTGGCGGCGTAGAGCGCGCGATCCGCTTCGGCCACCAGATCCTGCCAGCGCGTGGGCAGGCCGGCGGCGACGCCGATGCTCACGCTGAGCCGAGGCAACACCTCCGACGAGCCGGGGGCGTGCACCTCGCGACTCCGCACGGCCTCCCGGGCGCGTTCGGCGAGCGCCATCGCACCCTCGAGAGTCGTCTCGGGCAGCAGCAGCACCAGCTCGTCACCGCCGAAGCGCCCCACGGCATCGATGGTGCGCACCGTGGCGAGGATCGCGCGCGCCACCTCCTGCAGGCAGCGATCCCCGGCGAGGTGGCCGGCACGGTCGTTGACGCTCTTGAAGTGGTCCACGTCCACCAGCGCGACCGCCAGCGAGTGGCCGAAGCGCAGCGCGCGCTCCACCTCGCGGGCACTCACCTCTTCCCACGCCGTGCGCGTGAGCAGTCCCGTGAGCGAATCGCGGCGCGCACGCTCGGACCAGAACGCCGCGGCCTCGGCGAGCGCGTGCGACATCTCCTCGAGGCGCGAGGCGCGCGCCAACGCCGAAGCAGTCTCCGCACGCTGACGCGCGTTCGCTTCCGCCCTGGTGACCACCACGCTCAGCGACTCGGGATCGAGGTCGGATTTCGCCAGGTACTCGTCGGCGCCGGCCCGGATCGCGCTCGCGGCCACGTACTCGTTGCCGTGCGCAGTCAGCATCACCACCGGCTTGGTGAAGTGCGCGGCGCGCAGCCGCGCGAGGACGTCGGTGCCGCGCGTGGAACCGAGCTGATAGTCGAGGAAGACCAGGTCCACCGACGTGTGGTGGAGCGTCTGGAGCGCTGCCTCGACGGTCCGCTCGGCGAGAAAGTGGACGTCGAGATCGGGCGCCGCACCGAGCGCGAGACGAAGCAGCTCTGCGTGGTCCGGCTCGTCGTCGATGCAGACGACCGTCAGCTCACGGCGTGGAAGCAGCTCGGGAATCGGATTCATTCGGCTCCATCGCCCCCGAGGCGAGTCGCGCCCGAGCACACGCAAGCACGGGGCCGACGAGGGCTCGCTTCGCTTCCGCACTCCTCGCGGCAACGTAACGAAGCGAAATCAGGCTTCTAAGTCGCGCGGATCGCACGCGCGCTCACGAGCAGCGTGCGGCCCCTCCGCCGCATCGAGGAAGCGCCTGGCGCGAACCCGAGTGAGCAGACGACCGAGGCGATCGGTCCTGCGACGGCACCGCGCGTGCACGGATTGCGGGTGCGGATGCCGCACCACGTACGCTGGCAGAGTTTCTGACAGCGACGCCGCCGGCGCCGGGGAAGTGAGTGGGTCATGCGCCAATCATCGCGGGCGGTTGTAGCGAGTGAGGAAAGTGGTCGCGGGAACGGATCGCGCGAGCGCCGTCAGCGCGGCGTGCGAGAAGTCCTGACGCGGCTCGTCTGGGTGGTGGGCTCGGTCGCGATCTGCGTCGTGGCGGCCCGGGTGGTGGCGCTCGGCTGGCTGCTGGCCGGCCCCACGGCGGCGCAAGCGGCGCCTGCCACGGCGCCTTCACCCGGGACGGCAGGCACCGGCGGTGACTGGCCGCGATTGGTCCCGTCGAGCGGCGAGCTGATCCGGGTCTTCGAGCCGCAAGTGGAATCGCTCGCGGGCGACACGCTCACCAGCCGTGCGGCGATCTCGCTCACCCGCACGGGCAGCAGCGCGCTGCCGGTCTTCGGCGCGGTGCGCTTCACCGCCAAGATCGCCACCGACGCCGCCGCACACACGGCCAAGCTGACGCAGGCGGCGGTGACCCGCGTGCTGATGCCCGACCTCGCCGACGACCAGTCGCAGCGCGTCGCGACGGCCATCGAAGCCTCGTTCCGCGACGACGTGCCGGCGCTTTCCACCGAGCGCCTCGCCGCCGCAGCGAGCCAAGCCGCCGCCGAGCGCGGCGGTGGTGCCGCGCTGAGCGCTCGTCCACCCAAGATCTTGGTCTCGAAGGTGCCCGCGGTGCTGATGCTCATCGACGGCAAGCCCGAGCGCCGCAAGCTGC
>CAYUSL010000316.1:0-7454 GCA_964447125.1 uncultured bacterium
CTCGGCGGCCCAGCGAACGAAACTGAGACACCACCTCGTCGCGCGTACGATTGCCGCGACCCCCGTTGCTGGCACAGAATCGGCGTTCACCTTCGGTGCCCGGCGCCGGCGCACGGCGTGACGCACCCATCGAAAGAGGAGGGGGACTCGATGATGCAGCGATACAGGACTGTCATGTGGTCGGCCTTCGCCATCGGCGCGCTCTCCGGCTGCGCCGCCACCAAAGCGCCGTCCGTGGGCGCGTTCCAGCCGGTGGCGCTCGATCCTGCCGGTTTCACCAAGAAGGCCGACACCTTCGTGGTGGTGCTCGATGCTTCGTCTTCGATGAACGACAACTTCGGTGGGCGCGACAAGTTCGACATCGCCCGTGAGACCATCGCGCGCTTCAACGCGACCGTGCCGGCTCTGGATTACGAAGCCGGGCTTCTCTCGTTCGGCTCGGGCCATTGCGTCGGCGGCGAGACCAGCAAGGTGCTCTATGGACCCGCGGCGTATCGCCGCGCCGACCTCGACGCCGGCCTCGCCAAGCAGTCCTGCGCCAGTGGCTTCACCCCCATGCAGCGCGGCCTCGCCGCCGCCCACGAAGAGCTCGCGGGCACCAAAGGTCGCATCGCGCTCATCGTCGTCGGCGATGCCACGCGCGTCAGCGACAAAGGCGTTCTCGGCGCCGCCGGGAAGCTCAAATCCGATTTCGGCGACAAGCTCTGCATCTATCCGGTGCAAGTCGGCGACGACGCCAACGGCAAGATGCTGATGGACGAGCTGGCCGACGTCACCGGTTGCGGCTTCGCCACCAACGCCAAGGACATCGCCGATCCCAACGCAATGGCCGGCTACGTGACGAAGGTCCTGCTCACGCCGGCAGCCAAGCCGGCGCCGGCGCCCGTTGCCGCAGCACCCGCTGTGATCGGCGACGCCGACGGAGATGGCGTCAAGGACGACAAGGACAAATGCCCCAACACGCCCAAGGGCATTCGCGTCAACTCGGTCGGCTGTTGGGTTCTGGAAGGTGTCTACTTCGACACCGACAAAGCCATCATCAAGGACGCCGCTGCCATCGATCATGCGATCTCGGTCTTCAAGGCCGAGCCCAAGCTCAGCGCCGAGATCCAGGGCCACACCGACGACCGCGCCTCCGACAAGCACAACCAGAAGCTCTCGGAAGCTCGCGCCAAGGCCGTGCGTGACTACATGATCCAGGGCGGCATCGCCGCCGACCGTCTGCGCGCCAAAGGCTACGGGGAGTCGAAGCCCATCGCTCCCAACGACACCGACGAGGGCCGCGCCCAGAATCGCCGCGTCGAGATCCAGCCGGACAAGTGACGCACGCACGCAACGCGTGACCACGAGCCCCAGCCCGAG
This sequence comes from uncultured bacterium, assembly GCA_964447125.1. GTDB lineage: Bacteria > JADJOY01 > JADJOY01 > JADJOY01 > JADJOY01 > JADJOY01. Next base: position 1,363 of record CAYUSL010000316.1, read on the forward strand.
GGAGATTTTCACCTCCGGCTGGGGCTCTCGCATTTGGGCGCAACCAAGACACGCCACTCGGAGATCGACGATCGATGCGACGACCGCTCTGCAAACAGCTCGGCCGGAAGCTCGACGAGACACGAATGCGCCGTGGCCGCGTCGTTCGCACGCGCACCTCGGGAGCACTGGCCGCCGTACTCGGGCTGGCGCTCGTCGCGGCGACGCGTGAAACCGCGCCGCGAGCCGACGTACCGTCCCCGGCCCCGTCAGCGCCGACGGCGCCCTCATCCGAGCCCGCACCTGATCGGTCGCCAGCAGTGTCGACGACTCGACGGTTCGTCGCATCGAACCTCCACGCGCTCACCGCCGCTTGGGGCGAAGATGCCGAGCCGCGTTCGACCCTCTGGTTTCGCGGTACCGGCCCCGACGGCCATGCGCTCGAGCTCGACGGCCTCGGCCGCTTGCTTGGACAGCTTCAGGCGCTCTTCGGCAATCCGGCGCATACCGACGCCGACGGGTTCGCTTACATCATCCGCGACTCTCGCGCCGGCGTGGTGTTCATGCTCTCGCTCGACGACGAATTCCGGCTGTCCGTCGACTTTGGGCCGAACGTCGAAACGCAGCGAACGGGAGAGATCGTGCACGATCTCGACGAGCTGCTCGCATCGATCCCGCCGGCCGACTGCGAGACGACGTACAGGAACGCGTACGGGGAGTTCCGTTTCGGCGTCAAAGCCGGCAAAGCATTCGGCTTCGAGGTTCGCCCGTAAGCCATCCGATCCGCGCGGCTGATGCGCTCACGCACCGTCCTCGAGCTCGCTCCCCGCCGGGGTTGCACGCCGCTCCGCCTGAGTGGTTCCATGGATGCCGCTGCCTGAGCGGCGAGCCCCGACGATCGGCAACGGACGCGAGCGCAACACGATGAACGGGACGAAGGACCGGTTGCACCTTTCTGCGCGGCGAGCGCTGGTCGCGCTGGCGCTGGGGTCGGGCTCGTGGCTCGCACTCCACGGCCTGGCGCAGGCGGCGGACACCAGCACCCCGATCTACGCGCCGATCGGCGCCTCGCGCCCACGAGGCGCGGCCTCCTCGGTCGCAGCGATCGACGAGCGCGAGCTTTCGGCGAACATCGGCGCGCTCGCGGCCAATCCGACGCGAATCGCGTTGAGCCGTCTCGATGGGAAGGTCTTTCACGCCGATCGCACCGGCTTCGAGCAGCGCGCTCCCGACGACTTCACGTGGCGAGGGCGCGTGGCGCCCGGCGGCGACGCGTCCGAAGGCGACGTCACGCTCACGGTGAAGCACGGAGTGCTGGCCGGGCTCATCACGCTGCGCGACGAGGTGTACGAGATCCAAGCGCACGGAACGCGGCCCCGCCTGCTGAAGCTCGACCAGTCGCGCTTTCCTCCCTGCGGCAACGACGACTCGGAGGCCGCGCCGACGAGCGCGAATGGGGCGCGGACCGACGTGGTAGCCCCGCAGCCGAGCGGCGTCGCGAGAGCGGGAGTGTCCGCCGTTGCGGAGATCGACGTGCTGGCGCTCTACACGCCGCAGGCGCGGACCGGCGCCGGTGGACAAGCGAACATCGAGGCCACCCTGCAAGCTGCGGTCGATGCAGCGAACACGGCGTTCGCCGCCAGCGGTCTCGACGCCCACTTCAACCTGGTCCACACCGCGCTCGCGAACCACAACGACGCCGGGAACACCGCCACCGACCTCGCGTGGGTGACCGGCGACGCCACGGTCCGCGCGCTGCGCAATCAGCACTACGCCGACCTGGTCGCGCTCGTCACCGAGAACGGCGGCTCTGCTTGTGGTCAGGCCAACGTCCAGCGTGCGATCTCACCCGACTTTTCCGAGTCGGCCTTTCAGGTCACGGCACGAGGGTGCGCCGTCGGCAACCTCTCCTACGCCCACGAGCACGGCCACAACTTGGGCTTCGAGCACAATCCCGAGAACGCCATCCAGCCGGTATCGAACGCGAGCCTCCCGTGGTCGTTCGGCTACTACGTGAACGGCGTCTTCAGCACGGTGATGTCGTACACCAACCCGTGCACCTCGGGCTGTACGCGCGTGCAGCGTTTCTCGAACCCGAACGTGACGTTCTCGGGCTATCCCACGGGCGTCGCCGATCAGCGCGACAACGTCCGGACCGGGAACGTCTCGGCACCGGTGGTCGCGGGTTTTCGCCAGGCCGGGCTCGACACCGACGGAGATGGCATCGAGGACGTGGCCGACGACTGTCCAGTGGTCGCAGACCCCTCGCAGATCGACTCGGACGGTGATGCCATCGGGGACGCCTGCGAGCTCGCGCTGCAGGCCAAGCTCAGCCCCCCGGGCGACCTGCAGAACGTCGCCTACCAGTTCGGGGCGTCGGTCGCGATCAGCGGCGACACGCTGGTGGTCGGCGCGGACAGCGGCTACGAGAGCGGCACGGCGACGCGACCCGGGTCGGTGTTCGTGTACCGGCGCACGGGCAGCACGTGGTCGCTCGCTGCGCGCATCGACGGCGAGCACGCGGGAGATCAGTTCGGAAGCGCGGTCGCGCTCGACGGCGACACGCTCGTGGTCTTCGCGTGGATCGGAGACGCCGTCTACATCTACCGCCGCAGCGGCGGCACCTGGGGACTCGAGAAGAAGCTCGCCAACACGGGATTCATCGGCAAACGATCGATCGCGCTCGAGGGCGACACACTCGCCGTGGGCACCGTCAGCGGCGCGCGCAGCGTGGTGCAGGTGTACACACGTAGCGGAACCACGTGGACCCAGGGGCCGACACTGCTCTCGAGTGACGGAGTGTCGAACGACTACTTCGGCCAAGCGGTCGCGCTCCAGGGCGATCGCCTGGCGGTCGGTGCGTTCTCCCACGACGCTGCGGGCGTGCATTGGGCAGGCACCGCGTACGTGTTCGATCGCGGTGCGTCCGGTTGGACGCAGAGCGCCGAGCTCATGGCGGGCGACCCGCAGGTCCAGGGCGCATTCGGCGAAGGGATCGTGCTCGACGGCGACATGCTCCTCGTGGGCGCGCCGAGCGCCGATGACAACTTGGGCGCGATCTATCGCTTCGATCGCACCGGCGGCGTTTGGAACCAGACCACCAAGATCCGCACCCAGGACGCCAAGTATCCGGACGGGCTCGGCTACGTGCTCGCGCTGCAGGGGCACACGCTTCTGGCGGGTGAGCAGGGCTCGAAGCCCGTCGGTCCTTATTCCGGGAAGGCCTTCGTCTACGACCGCGTCGGCGACGTCTGGCGCGTTTCGGCCAAGGTCGTTCCCGCGGACGGCGTCAGCTACGCCAACTTCGGGTCGGCGGCAGCGATCGATCACGACACGTACGTGATCGGCGCGTACCACGATCCGGCGCCGGGCAACGACAAGGGATCGGTGTACGTGTACACGCGCGTTCCCGATCACCCCGACCAGGATGGAGATGGGGTTCCCGACACCACCGACAACTGTCCCGACCTCTCCAATCCCGGCCAGGAAGACACCAACGGCAACGGCATCGGTGATGCGTGCGAGGTGTTCGCCGACGACTTCGAGGACGGCACCCTGACGAAGTGGAGCGCGTCGAGCCCGTGACGGGCGCACGCCCGGCTGCGGCGCGCGGCTGGCCGAAGAATCAGAGCGATTCGATGTGGCGCACCAGCGCCCAGATCTGTTCGCGAGCGAAGGTGGTGCCCCAAGCGGGCATCGGGCTGGGTTTGCCGTCGCGAACGGGACCGCCTTCGGCGATGGAGCGATAGATGCCGGCGCGCATCCTGTCGCCGCCGAAGAAAAATCCCATTCGCGCTCCCATACCACCCCACGTGCGCGGCGGCGGATCGGTCTTCTGAAGGGCGCCGTCGAGGCGGCCGGTCACGCCGTGGCAGGAGGCGCAGATGCGGCCCCAGATCGCGGCGGCCTCGGCGCGGGTCTGGGCGTCGTCGGTGGTGACGCCGGGCGGTATCTCGACAGACAGGGCGGCATCGCGGCGCCGAGCCTCGTCGAGCGAAACACCGAGCTGACCAGCGCGACGCGCGAGCCAAGCCTCGCGGACGAGATCATCGATGCTCGGCGCCACGAGCGCGGCGGTGGGGGCCGTGACTGGCGCCGCGGGCGGCGCGACCGCGGACGAGGTGCAAGACAGTGCGAAGGCTAGCCCGAGCCACGGCGCCAGCTTCGTGCATACGAATGCACACGCCATCGAGCGCATTCTGCGGATTCGCGTCATCCGGAATTGCCTCTCTCGCAACTCGAACGCCCGCGCGTCCCCACGTGGCGCCGAGCGCGAGCGAGACCGTCTCGAAGATCGGCGTCGATCTCGTAGGTCCCGCGGAGCCGGTCGTTGAGCAGATCGACCACATCCGCCAGCTCTTCGACAGCGACGCACAACACTTCCACCAGTGGCTTCAGCTCAAACGTCACGCGTGCGCACGCCACGTCACCCGTGTGGTGCACATCCTCGAGAATGACGTCCTCGCCAATGCGCCACGCGATCATTCCGGACTCCTCCCACGCCCAGATGCGCACCTCGGTCTCACCCTCGAGAAGCGATGCGAGCGCGGGAAGCCACCAGGAAGCGTTCTCGAACTCATCGATGAGCGCGCGTCCGAACCACGGGATCCCGTCGGCAGCAATCTCGAATCCCGCGCCGAAGCTGCAACAACTCAGGCGCTGTTTCGCACGTAGATGACCCAGGTAGACCGAGGGGTCGCGGAGAATCTCACCTGCCGTCCGGTACTCCCCTTCGTCGCGCACCAGCGCCGTGGCGTGAGCCACGGCGCGCGGCGTGGTGCAGGGTGCGCGCGGGCGCCACCCGTTCGCGGTCTCCTGCAAGCTCCAATCTTTAGGCAACGCACGCAGCGATCGGAGCGCTTCCGCTGCCGACTCACGCACGGATCGCGCCTCGTCGCCCAGCGCGTAGCGCAGCGCAGCGGTAGCCCGGGAATCACCGGACGCGATAGCCCCAAGTCCACGGACCGCCGCATCACGAACAGCCCGGTTGTCGTGGCGACTCCAACTCAAGAGCCGTTCCAGGCCGACTACGCCAAGCTGGACGCCGTTCCAGCGAAGTGGAGATAGTGCGGCGACGAGCTCACCCGCTCCGGCGTCCAACGCCGGAAGCCGGATGGCGTGCGACTGGCTGTTGAGAGCCATGATTCTACGGATAGTGATCTATACGACTGGAGCGTTCGAAGGAGCGATCCGCCCGGACGAACGGCTCGGCCAGCACGTTTCCCGCCAACATCAGACTCCGTCGCACTCCGTCAGCCGTGGCCGTGGTGCTGCGTGTGCGGACCGAAGCCCGGGAGGTCGAGGCGCACGGCGAGCGGCGAAGGCTCGCGTGCAGCGTTTTCGTGACGGGGAATCGGCGCCACGTCGTTGGGCGCTTCGGCGCAGTAGAGGGCGGCCAAGAGCCGCGCTTGCTCGCGGCCGGGACCGAGCTCCCACATACCGCCGATGTGCGCAGGCACACCGGCCGCGCGCGCGGCCTCCAAGCCGCGCAGGGCTTCGAGCACCCCGCCCATGCGGGGCGCCTTGACGCTGATCATCGCGCCTTCGGCGGCCCAGCGTGCGGCGTCGGCTGCGGATCGGATGACGATGTCCCTGGCGATTTTGGCGTGGGCGATCTCGCCCTGCATCGGCGGATCCTCGAGCCACGCGTCGGGGAAGGCCGCGGCGAGCCGCTCGACCAGCGCAGCGTCGCCACGCTCCTTGAAGTCGAGCATCTCCACCACCTCGCTCGCCGCCAGCTCGGCGACGGTGGTGTCACTCCACTCGGGATCGACGTCCACCTTGAAGCGCGCCCCGGGATTCACGCTCGCGATCTCCGTGAGTCGCGCTGCAGGATCGAGCGTGGCGTCGAACGAGATCAGGTAGCGCACCGGAACCGCCGTGAGCTCGCGCGCGTCTGCGGCGCCGGCCAAGCTCAACCCCGCCTGTCGCAGCGCCAGATCCACCAGCGCCGCCTCCAACGCCGCGTGGGCGTAAGGGTCCGCTTCGCGGCTGACCAGCTCGCTCACGCGTCCGGCCTTGGCGACGATCAGCTCGGTCACGCTCGCGGCGAAACGGTCCTGCACCGCGAGCGTCCACGACACGTTCTCGCCGCGCCCCACCTCGCCCTTGCC
>CAYUSL010000317.1:0-7422 GCA_964447125.1 uncultured bacterium
GCGGCTTGAGGACGTCGAGCCTCAACGTCGGTGTCGCGGTTTTCGCCGCCACTGGACACGCGACGCCTGGGGCGATGTGTGGAATTCGATCGAGTGGTTCCCGTCCGCTTTTCAGGCGCTGTTCGCGAACGGCAGCGGCTCATCGCGACGCACGTGGCTCGTTCGCGGACGACTTCGAGAGACCGCACTCTCGAAGCCGTGCCCTGGCTTCGGTGAGGGAGAAGGGCCGTCGGGCGCGACCTGATCGCTGGAATGGCGTTCGAGCGCAGATCGGGTATCCGCGTCGCAATTCGCCGGGCCTTCCGACCTGGTCAAGGAGTGGCAGGGGAGTTGCCGTCGCCGTCCGTTTTGATCAGATACACGTCACGTCCGCCTGCGCCGAAGGATTTCGTCCAGCCCGCGAGGGCGTATCCTCCATCTGACGCTTTCTGCACTCCGCGCACTGCGTCTTCACCTGTGCCGCCGTAGGTCTTCTGCCACTGGATCGTGCCGTCGTCGTCGATGTTCGCGAGATAGGCGTCGAGGTTGCCGTCATCCGCCGCGTCCGCATTTCCGGCCACCACGTAGCCTCCGTTCCAGGCTGGCGCGATCGAGTAGAGTTCGGCGCTTCCAGCCGGGGTGAGCAACGCGTCCCATACGCGGGTCCCTTGCGCGTCGGTACGAAGCACCCAGCCTAGGCGTTCGGAAGAGTTCTCGACCCATCCCGCAGCGGCGAACCCGCCGTCCGGCGTCTCGCGCACGTCGTAAAGGGTGAGCTTGTAGAAGACGACCAAGGGGTTGCTATAGATGTATGTCTTGCGCCACGTGAGGTTGCCGTCAGCGTCGACCTTGAGGAGCGCCGCGTTGACCGTCAGGCCGATGCCGGCGAGCACGAAGCCGCCGTCCGATGTCTGCCGGATCGATCGCGCCCAGTCACGACCCGCTGCACCGAATTGCCGCTCCCACACGACCGCGCCGTTGGAGTCGAGCTTGGCGAGATAGGCGTCGTATTCGGTGGAACCAGAGATACCAGCGACGCCGGCAACCACGATGTTGCCGTCCGCGGTCTCTCGGACCGAGTCGAACTCCAACGCCTGCGGGTAGTCGTGGGCCCACACGAGCTCGCCGATCGAATCCACCCTGACCAGATAGGCCCGCCCGATGGTCGTGTTCAGCAACGAATTTCCAGCGAGCAGGTAGCCGCCGTCCGAGAGCTGCGCGACGGCGAACGCGACGGCAAAGTCGCCCCCATAAGCATTGTTCTGCCACTCGAGCTCGCCGCTGGCGTTGGTCTTGACGATGTAGTCGATCGAACGCTGCGCTTGGCTGAACGAGTTGCTCTGGCCTGCCAACACATACCCGTGATCCTGCGTCTCCTCGAGGCTGTACCCCTTGTCCTCCCTCGTGCCCCCGAGGGCTTTCTGAAACGTTTGCGGGGTGCACGCGACGCTCAGCCCAAGCGCCGCCACCGCGGGGATCCACCGTCGAGTCAGGCACACGCCGATAGTGCTCATGGGAACAGCTCCTTTTGACGGAAGATTGTCAGGCTTCGCTGCGCCGGGGAGGGCCCCAAAAAAGCAAGCCTCGTGCCGCAGTAACCCGGGGCTCACCGCCTGAGACAGGTCGCCGCCTGAGCGTCGTTTCACGCGGCTCGCCTCGCCCTTGCGGCGTGATCGCGGCACGTTACGGGTGAGATTTCCATCGCCGACGTGTGCCATGCGGCTTGCGAGACGCTCACCTTCCAGGTCGCGAAATGCGACTCGTTCGCACGATGCGACACATCGAGGATTGCGGATGGCCGAGGCATGCAGCGTCTTCGTGAGGGTCTCGTCGAGATTCCCGCACCACGGGATCTCACCGCGTAGCCACGAGCGCGGGTCGGGGTCACCCGGGTGTAACGGCGTTCGGCACACTACGCCGCCGAGCAGCGGTAACTCGCGGTTATCGTTCGCTCCTGAGTCCGCCAGCCGGGCCGGGGCCCGGGCACGGCGCTTGAGTTGCTCGTGAGTGATGGTTCGCGTGCGCTTCCATGGTCGAGGCGGGCACGGCGTGAAGACGTCGAGCCGGATCTTGGGATCAGCGGCCTTCGCTGCGGGATTCCAGGTTCAGGATTTCCCGATCTACGGTGCCGAGCGGCGTGGCGCGCCGGTGGTGGCGTTCACCCGATTCGACGCCGCGCCGATCCTGGAGCGTGGGCCGATCGCGCATCCGGATCTGGTGATGGTTGCCGACGAGACGCTGCTCGGTGAGGCCGCGGCAGGCGTGATGGCGGGGGCCGCGGATGCGCGCGCTTTGTTCGTGAACGCCGTCGCGGAGAGTGAGCACCTCCGCGCCCTGGCACCAGCGCGGGCCGCCGCCGGCGCGCGCCGCGAGGTGGCGCTCGATCTCACGTCGCTCGTCATCGAGGTGCTGGGTCGCGCGGCCTCGCTGAGCGCGGGGCTCGCGGCCGCCGCCGCGAGGTTGAGCGGGGTCGTGGGCAGGGAAGCGGTCGAGCAGGCGACCCGCGACGAGCTCGCGGAGCTCGGTGTGGATCCGCGCGAGATCGACGCGAACGTGCAGCTCGCACGGCGTGTGTTCGAGGCGCTGCCGTCGATCCCCGCGCCGCCGCAGGACCTCGCGGGCTCGCCGCTGCCTCACGAGCGAATGGCTCACATCACCTACGACGGCCCGATTCGTGGCGCCCCCAGCATTCTCGCCGCCGGCAACGCCGCCGCGCGCCGGACCGGCAGTTGGCGCGTGGAGCGGCCGGAGATCGACCGCGCGCGCTGCAACGCGTGCGGGCTCTGCTTCGTACGTTGCCCGGATGGCGCGATGGCGCTCGACGACGAGGGCTACCCGATCGTCGATTACGACCATTGCAAGGGCTGCCTGGTGTGCGCGCAGATCTGCCCGTTGGATGCGGTGTCACGGCGACGGGAAGTGCGGGCGTGGTGATTCGATCGAGGGAAGCGTGAAACGGCTCATCACCGGCAACGCGGCCGCGGCGTGGGGTGCTCGTCTCGCCGAGGTCGACTACGTGCCGGCGTTCCCGATCACCCCGCAGACCGAGATCATCGAGGCGCTCGCCGATTGGTTCGCGCGGGGCGAGCTCGCGGGCAAATTCGTGACCATGGACAGCGAGCACTCGATGGTGCTCGCCGCTGGCGCTGCCGCCGCCACCGGGGTGCGAGTCTTCAGCGCCACCTCGAGCCAGGGTCTCGTGTACGCATTGGAGGCGCTCTACACCGTGGCCGGCTGGCGCGTGCCGTGGGTGCTCGCGAACGTCTCGCGCGGACTGGCCGCGCCCATCACCCTCGGCCCCGACCACAACGATCTGCTGGCGGCGCGCGATGCCGGCTGCGTCCTCATCCACGCCGAGACCTGCCAAGAGGTTCTCGATTCGATCCTCATGGCGTACCGAATCGCCGAGGACCCGCGGGTCTGCGCACCCGTGATCGTGAACCTCGACGGATTCCTCCTCTCGTTCACCCGCGAGCCCGTGGAGCTGCCCGACGTCGCGGCGGTGCGCGAGTTCTTGCCCCGCTATCGGCCGCACCATCCACCGCTCTGCGCCAGCGCGCCGTCGGCACAAGGGGTCGCGGTCCTCGATGGCGCGAGCTATTCGTACTTCCGCGCCCAGCTCCACCTGGCGCTCGTGAACGCGCTCGCCGTCCACGACGAGGTGGCGCTCGATTTCGAACGCCGCTTCGGCAGGCGCTGGGGAGTGGTGGACGGAGTGGGGCTCGAAGATGCGGAGTCGGTGCTGGTGATGATGGGCTCGAATGCGACCAGGGCGCGTGCTGCCGTGGCGCGTGGCCGCGCACGCGGCCGTCGGATCGGACTCCTTCGGCTGCGCATGATTCGGCCGTGGCCGGCGCGGGCGATCACCGATGCGCTCACCGGCAGGCGTGCGGTGGCCGTGATCGATCAGAATCTTTCGCCTGGCCTCGGCGGAGTGCTCTTCCACGAAGTGGCGGCGTCGCTCGCCGCGTCGGCTCGCCGGCCGGAGGTGCTGCGCTCGTACGTCGGTGGGTTGGGTGGCAAGGACCTGAGCGACGACGAGCTCGATCACGTCATCGAGACGCTCGAGGACGCTCCCGTGGATCTGGCGAGCGCCCCGGCCGAGCTGCTCTTCACCGCCGCGGACCGCGCTGTCGTGGAGAGCGGCTGGCGCGCCGCGGGCAAGCATCCGGAGGAGGCCGTGCCGTGAACGAGCGGCCCGAAACGCACGCGCACACACCGTGGAAGGGACCGAAGGATGTCCCCCGCCACGAGGAGCTTTCGCCGGGCTCGTCACTTTGCGCCGGTTGCGGCGGCCTGCTCACGCTGCGTCTCTTCCTCAAGGCGCTCGAGAAACCCGCGGTGATCGTGAACGGCGCTGGCTGCATGACCTTGATGGCGACCTATCCCTACACGCCGCTCGCCGGCTCGTGGCTCTACACCACCATGAGCGGACCCGCAGCAAGTGCGCAGGGCATCCGCGATGCCCTCGACGTGCTTCGCGCCGGCGATCGAATCGCTGCCGCCGACGATCTCGCCGTGGTGGTGCTCGCCGGGGACGGGTCCAGCTACGACATGGGCCTCGCGCCGACCTCAGCGGCCATCCAGCGCGGCCTCGACTTCTGGTACCTCTGTTACGACAACGAGGCCTACGGGAACACGGGCTTCCAGATGTCGCCGAGCTCGCCGTTCGGCAGCGAGACGACCACGTCGCCGGTGGAACCTCTCGAACCCGAGGGCACGTTCCAGCAGAAGAAGGATCTGTTCGAGATCTGGCGTGCGCACCGTCCGCCGTACGTCGCGACGATCTCGCCGCACGATCCCGTCGACCTCGACGCCAAGGTCTGCCGCGCGCGCGAGCGCAGCGGCCCCAAGCTCTTCTTGGCGCTGGCTCCCTGTCCCACCGGATGGGGCTTCGACCCCGAGCAATCGATGGAGATCGCGCGCAAAGCCGTCGAGTGCGGCGTGTGGCCGCTCAAGGAGTCCATCGACGGCGAGTTGCGCCACACGCGAACGCCGCGTCGCCGCCATCCGGTGGCGGAGTACCTGGAGCTGCAGCGACGGTTCCGGCATCTCTTCCGCCCGACGCGTCACGACGCAGCACTGGCGGCGATCCAGGCCCGCGTCGACGGCTACTGGGAGCGAGTCCCCGACGACGAGGCCCCGAGGAAAAACTGAGGCGCGGCCTCGTGGGGCCGTGTCGGAACGGCCGTGCGCGCGTTCATCCCCGATCGATGCACGGTGAATGATCCACGGTCACCAGACGGTGCAGCACACCGTGCGATCGTCACCATGTGGCAACGCGAGCTGTAACCGGGCGTTCGCGGCGCCTGTTTTTCGACGCATTCCGCGGGGTTCCGTAGCGCTGGATCGGGCGACGCGCTGAGGCATCGGAGTTGCTCTACGAGAGCCGCCCGGAGGGAAACGTATGTCCAACGATCTGGTCATCGGCATGGCGGGCGCAGGCGGGGATGGAATCGTCTCCGCCGGCGAATCGCTCATCAACGCAGTCGCGCGACAGGGCTACTACGCGATCCTCACCAAGAGCTTCGGTCCGCAGATCCGCGGCGGCGAGTCGTCGTGCCGGCTGCGGGTCGCGACCGAGCCCGTCCGCTCGAGCGGCGACACCCTCGACATCGCCGTCGCGCTGAGCTGGGACGACTTCCTCAAGTTCGGCGCCGAGCTGCCCGTGGGCGGCCGCACCACGCTGGTGTTCGAGAGCGAAAGCGGCCTCGACGCGGGTGAGCTCACGGTCGCCGGCGTGCGCCCCGCCGAGACGCTCGCGGTCCCGATCGCCGCGCTCTCGAAGCAAGCGACGGGGGCCGAGCGATCGAAAAACGCCGTGGTGATGGGGCTGCTCTCCACGTGGCTCGGCGTTTCCGGTGAGCGCATCGTCGCCGGCATTCGCCGCAAGCTCGGCAAGAAGGGCGACGAGGTGGTCGCTGCCAACGAGCGGGCGTTCGCGGCCGGTGCGAGCTACGCCGTGGAGCATCCACTCAAACGCTCCCGCAAGCTCGAACCGCCGCATGGTGCTGCCAGCGAAGGCGAGCCGCCTCCCAAAGTGCTCGCCGACGGCAACGAGATGTCCGCCGCGGGCGCGATCTTCGCGGGCTGCGAGTTCTTCGGCGGATATCCCATCACGCCCTCGTCCGAGATCATGCATTACCTGAATCACGAGATCTGGAAGTACGGCGGCAGCCTGCTGCAAGCCGAGGACGAGATCGCCGGCATCGGGGCCGTGGTGGGCGCGAGCTTCGCGGGAAAGAAGGCCCTCACGGCGACCTCGGGCCCGGGGATGTCGCTCAAGACCGAGATGCTCGGGCTCGCGACGATCGCCGAGCTGCCGCTGGTGTGCGTGAACGTGCAGCGCGGCGGACCGTCGACGGGTATCCCCACCAAGAGCGAGCAAGCCGACCTCTTCCAGGCGGTGTTCTCGTCCCACGGCGACGCACCGCGCCCGGTGTTGGCGCCGTCGAGCGTGGCCGAGTCGTTCACCACCACCGTCGAGGCCTTCGAGATCGCCGAGACCTACCAGACGCCGGTGATCATCCTTTCCGATCAGGAGATCGCGCAGCGCAAAGAAACCTTCGATCCCATCGATACCTCCGTGCTCAAGGTGGTGTCGCGTCGCGTGCCGGTGGATAGCGAGCTCGAGCATTACGTGCGCTTCCGCATCAACGAGTCGGGCGTGAGCCCGATCAGCCATCCCGGCATGGCGAAGGGCAACTACCTGGCGTCGGGCATCGAGCACAACGAGAGTGGCGCGCCCACCGCGGGCGGCGAGATGCACGAGCGCATGGTCGCGAAGCGCACCCGCAAGCTCAATCCGCTCAAGCAGCAGCGCGGTTTCTTCGCGATCGAGGGGGATCCGAGCGCCCCGCTGGCGCTGATCGCGTGGGGCTCGGTGGCGGGGATCGCACGCGAGTCGCTGGAGCGCGCCCGAGCCGACGGGCTGCGCGTGAAGCTCTTGGTGCCGCGGCTGCTCTATCCCGTTGCCGAAGAGGTCTATCAAGACTTCTTCACCGGCGTGCGCGCAGGTTTGGTGGTCGAGCAGTCCTACCAAGGCCAGCTCTACCGGCTCATCCGGATGTACGTCGACGCACCGCACGGCTTGCGCTCGTTCGCCAAGCCGGGCTCGAACCCGATCCTGGCCGGCGAGATCGTGGAACGGTTGCTCGGGCTCGCAGCCGAGCTTCAGCGCCAGCGTCAGAACGAAGTCGAACCACAGGAGTGAACGATCCCCATGACTGCCATCAATCGCGCACAGGGCTTGACCGCCAAGGACTACAAGAGCGCCCTCAAACCGATCTGGTGCCCGGGTTGCGGCGACTTCGGCGTTCTTCAGTCGATCTCGCGCGCCCTCGCGGCGGTGGGTCGCGCACCCCACGAGATCGCGTTCGTGTCGGGGATCGGCTGCTCGAGCCGCATTCCCGGCTACACCACTGCGTATGGCTTCAACAGCGT
>CAYUSL010000318.1:0-7397 GCA_964447125.1 uncultured bacterium
GCTTCGATCTCGGCAAGCTCGCGCCACTCGTCGACCGCATCGGCCTCGAGCCCCAGGCCCTCGGTCTGGTTTGAGGCACATCCGCAACGCACGGACACCGCGCGCGAGCGCTCGGCGACGAGCCGTTCCGCGATAGCCGCCGGGCGCACGCCTCACACGACAGCGATCGAGTCCACCCGTCCGCGGGTGAGCCAGCGGACGATTCGCCCGGGCGTGGGTGTGGACGGCGCGGGCGATCGCCGCTCGCGCCAGCCGCGAACCGCCGCCATCAGCAGGATGAGCCCCGTGTAGACGCACGCGTGATGAACTCGGAGCGTGAACGTCTGCTCGATCAGGAGCAGGACTGCGAAGGTTGCCGCCACCGCGACGAGGGTGTGGCGACCGGCGTGCGCCAAAGCGAGCAGCACAGCGAGAGGTATCCAGGACTGAAGCAACGAGAGGTCGCGCGCGTGCACGACGTCGATCCCGAATGCCGTGGCGAGCATCATGGCTACGGCGATGGCCGGCGCGTGTCGTAGCCAACCCTCGACGGGCTCGCGCCGCGTTCCCACCGGAAATCGCGACCACAGCGCGAGCACGAACAGCAACATCACGAACGTGAAGAGACCGTTGTAGACGCAGAAGATGAAATAGATTTGGAAACCGATCAGGTACGCCACCGGCTTGAGCCGGACGTTCCTGAGCGGCGAATACTCGAACGCAAGCACCAGCGCCGCGAACGGCAGCGAGAAGAGCGGCCACCCATACACGGGCGCGTACGGAATGATCGGGTGGATGGTTCCCGAGTTGCCTTCGATGCGGTCGGCGAGAGAGAGGCTCCGCCATGGGCCGTCGTCGACGTCCCAAACCCACCACTGGCCGACGGCGCCAACGGCTTCCATCACGTAAGCGATGCCGGAGGTGAACATCAGCCACACGGCGATCAGCGGGAAGAGGCGCCCCGCGCATCCCGGCAAGCGATCGACGATCCGCTCGGCGAAGTACCAGCTCACGTAGCCGGTGAAGATGTAGCCGACGGGCAACACCAGCGGGATGCCGAGAACCCGCACCATCGGTGCGATCACGGTATAGGCGTGCGCTTGCAGCGCCCGCTGCGTGATCGCCCACTCCTTGAGCAGGTACCAGCACACGCACGCGATGCAGAAGGCCGCCATCTCGCGGCGTCCGCGATATCGCAAGCCGTGCAGCACGAGCAGCGTCGTTGCGATGCCCGCGGGCACCGAGAGCACTAGCGGATCGAGGGGCGGAAACTGTTCGGCGGCGAGGCCGACGACCTGAGCCGCGGGAGTCATGAGGAAGGCGGCGAAGCCGCGCCACGACGGCCGCGCGGCTGCTCGACGGCTCGCGACGATAGCACGATCGCTACGGTCCCCCTCGCGGACGAAATCGTGTCGCACGAGCCCGTAGCGCGGGGGCTCCTCGCCCGCCGCAGACGGACGAGCAGCAGGACGCCTCGGGTCGGCTCAGCCGCCGGCGAGGACCCAGGGATCGACGGCGATGCCGGCGTCGGGCGCGACGAGGTCCTGATCCGGCCCACCCGGACCAGTTCCCGGCGCGATCCAATGCGCGGGCACGTTGCCGTGGACCAACGGCAGCGGCTGCGAGGGCTGGCGGCGCGGATCGTTCTCCGTGGTCACGTCGTCGCGTCGCTCCAGCGCACGCGGCGACAGCCCGGCGGGCGCGCCCGGTACGTGACAGGTCACACAGAACGCATTGCCGGTGGAATCGGGACGCGGCTGGTCGGCGCGCAGCGGGCCCTCGGGGAAGTGGAGCGCACGCCGCACGCTCGCTGTGCCCGCGGGTGCCTTTCCGGGGTGTGCGCCGTAGTCGCGCGAGTAGTCGTGGAAGCAGGCATAAGCGGAATACGCCGGCTGTCCGTGACTCGCGAGCGCGGCGCTGACATCGGCGTGGGCCCACGCCGGGTAGAGCGCGGCCACATCGGACCACTCGGCGTTGGCAGTGATGCCGATGAGCGTGCCGTCGGCGTGATTGCACGCGACCTCGGAATCCATGCGACGCGCGATGATCTTGAAGTCGTCGATCCAGCCGCGCACGCCGCCGCCCGCGACGTCCGGCGCCGCACCCACCACCAGCTCGCCGGGAATCAGCTCGAAAAGCGGCTGGTCGTGAGTGAACGTGTCGTAGGCGTAGCCGTCCACCAGCAACGTGACCTGGCGATTGCCCGGCTCGAGCTCGATGGCGAGATGAATCCAGCCTCGGCTGCCAACCGACGGCGGCAGATCGATCGAGCGCACCGCCGAGCCCGAACCATCGAGGTAGCTCACGGCGCGACGCCCATCCAGACGCACCTGGCTGCCGTCGGGGAAGGTGAAGAGTGCGCGCGCCGTGCCATCCGCGGCGGTGCGCGGATCGACGAAGATCGCCACGTACCAGTTCTTGGCGCGGATGTCCTGCGGCTGCTCCGGCACCTCGTACTCGATGCGATTCGTTCCCGACAGCCAGAAACCGCGGCCGGTCATGCCGCCGAGCGCGTTCGACTCGGCGCGGCCTGTGCCCACGGCGACGCGACCATACGCGGGCACACGCCAGCGCTCGGGCAGCGGCGTGGCTGCGTTCTGCAGATGCACGTCCTCGGGCGGCAGCGAGATCGGCAGCAGCGGGTAGCCGTTCTTGTAGTACGGGTAGTGAACCAGGCCAGACGCAGGATCCGCCACGACCGACGCGATCATGCTGGACACGATGAATGCGTCGGGATCCAAGTAATCGTCGAACGCGAACTCGTCGGTGGCGTGACCGTTCGAGAGCGTCCAGACGATGTCACGCGGCGTGACGGGTCGCATCTGCGCGTGGAAGTTGAAGAGATTCTCGATCGAGTCGAGGACGTTGGTGTTGCCGCTCCAGCCGGGCGGCAACGTCGGATCTTCGTGGCGGCCGACCGTGCGCGAGCTGCCCACGCGCACCTCCACCGGCGTGCCGTCGGGCTCGTGGAACATCTGGACCAGGATGTGGTTCTTCGGATCGATGGGCGTCGCCCAATCGCTGCTGTTCACCAGCGTGTCGATGTGCACCATCTTCCCGTACGTCCAGAGCCCCGCCACCGCGTGGCCGCGGACCACACCGGGCTCGAAGAGCCAGCGGTCGTCGCACGATTCCTCGCAGCGATACGGATACATCCCCGGCGCCATGCCCTCGATCGTGTCGGAAACCGCCGTCATGAACAGGTTCTTCCCGGCGCGGTCGAGCCACGGGTACGACACACCCATGTCCTCGCCGTCGGCCACCAGGTTCCCCTCGCTGTCGCGGAGCTGGAACTCGGCGAAGCCGTAGCGCCCACGGACGCGCGGATCGAAGTGCGCGTGGCTCACCGGGTTGAAATCGTGCCACGCCGTGACGTCGCAGGCGTCGGCCGAGTCGGCCATGAGCGAGTACATGAGGTCGTAGGCGCGCGTGAGCTTTTGGCCCGTTTCCGGATTGGTCCATTCGTAGAGCAGCGCCGCGGTGTCGAGACGCCGACCGGTGAGCAGCCGTCCGTCCCACATCACCATCGGCTCGAACCAAACGGGTCCGGGAAGCGGCGGTCCTGCCACAGGCTCGCCGAGCTGGATGTCGGCGATCTGCGCCGCGGCGGTCTTGGGTGAGCTCACCTCGATGTGCACGGGCGTGCCCCAGAGCTGCGACGGATTGCTGCCCGACTCGAAACCCATGTGCACCACGTCGTAGCAATCACGGGACGGATCGGAATCGCACGGGTACGGATTCGGCCGGCGCGGCGCCTCGACCAGCTCGGCTCGCACGTCGCAGAGCGTGTTGTGGCCGATGCCGTGGCCATTGGGAGCGTGGTGGATGCCACCAGCGAAGGGGTTGGTGTCGGCGAGGATCGTGGCCCCCGCGGGACCTTCCACCACGGGACGATCGAGCTTCTCCGGCGCCAGCAGATAGAAGCGCAGCTCGGCGGATCCGCCTTCGACGGCGATGCCCACGCGCCCGTCGGCGGTGGTGCGAAGCGGCGGGATGTGCGGATGGCTGAAATCACCCTGCGGCGTGACCATCGCCACGTCGCGTAGGAATGCCGGTGTCTCCGGCTGCTCCGGATTGGCCGTGCAAGCGGCGGATGCCACTACCAGCCACGCGACCCATCTCGATGCCCTCGAATCGCTCATCCGTCTCCCCTGCCCTCGCACACGTATCCAACCGCGCCGGCGCGCCGATCGAACGACGATGATACACACGTCGCGGGACATGGCGCACCGCGTCGGAGCGCGTCACTCGGTGCGACGAGGGAGCGCCGTTCACGCCCGCCGAGCCCTCCCGCGGAGGGCGGCGAACGCGAGGACCAGCGCGGCGGCAGCCGCAAGGGCCAAGCCCACGACGAGCGAGCGCGGCTGGAATCGCAGCTCGACCGCGCGCGCCGCGGGCGGCAATGGCACCACGCGCAGCGCCAGATCACCGCGCAGGATCGGCGTCTCGCGGCCGTCGACCCAGGCGCGCCAACCGCTCACGTAGTTCTCCGCGAACACCAGCCAGCGCGTGCCATCGCTGTCGCTCGGAGCGACGTGAGCGAAGAGTCGAGTGGGCGTGGGGCGCTCGACCGTCACGGGCTGTGCTTGCTGTGCGCGTTCGCTCGGCGCGAGTTCGCTTGCGCGCTTCGCGCCGGCACGCTTCGCCGAAGCGGCGGCAAGCTCGCCCGCCTCGATCACGACCTCGGCTGTGGGATCGAAGTCGCGGCTCGCCACCAGCATCCGCGCTTCCTCGCCACTCGACGCGGGGCGCACTTGCGGCACGATCCACGCGCGGCCGAGCGGTGCCATCGGCGTGGGCTCGATCGTCACGCTGCCGCCTTCGCTGCCGCGAGCGAGCCAGGCGACGTCGAGCATGCGCGCCAGCGTGGAGTCGAGATCGTGCAGCCAGAGCGTACGAGGCTCCAATCGCTCACGAGCGAGCGACAGGTGCTCCCGCGCCTCCAAGAGATCGGCGTAGCCGCGCGGCAT
The DNA here is from genome assembly GCA_964447125.1 of uncultured bacterium. Lineage (GTDB taxonomy): Bacteria > JADJOY01 > JADJOY01 > JADJOY01 > JADJOY01 > JADJOY01. The sequence continues at coordinate 4,950 of CAYUSL010000318.1, forward strand.
CCAGAGCCCATTCCCCAAGAGCCCGCGAAAGCCGTGAATTCGCGCCGCCACACCGGAGAGGGCCGATTCGGCGTCGGCCCCAGCCACATCCAGCGCCGCGATGCGCCGCCCGTCGTGCTCGAGCTGCGGTTGGGGCGGCGGCGTGGCACGCTCCCAATACGCGCGATGGAAGTCGTAGTGCCCCATCGCCAGGTCCACGATCAGCGCCACACACGGCACGACTGCAACCCAAGTCCGGCGTCGTACCGCGCGCGCTCCTCCCCAGAACAGCAACGCCAACCACACCGCGCTCACGCCCCCCGCGGCGATCAGCCGCCTGAGCGGGACGAGGAGGTTGGCGACGGCACGGACATCATTGGACGCCCCGCCACCGTCGAGCATCGCGGGATCGGCAGCTTGCGGAATGCCCTCGAAGAACGCGATCCGAGGCCGGAGATCCGCTGCGTAAAACGGCAGCTCGCCGCGCAACACGATGATCGCGACCACCAGCGACGAGACGACGCCGAGCGCCACGACCAGCTCCAACGCTGCTGGTTCGCGGCGCATGCGCTGCAGGCGGTCGTAACCGTGCCCCGCCGCAGTGCCCACGGCCAGTGCCACGAACCACAGGCACAGACCCTGCGCATTGACCTGTCGCAAGAGCGGAAACGCGAAGAGCGCACGTCCGATCCCGGAGCGCGCACCCAGCGCGAGAATCGCGGCACCAGCAGCAGCCACCACCAATCCACAGAGCCGAGCCCAGCGCCGCGTCGCGCCTCGCGCAGGCACCAGTGCCACGATCGCGAGCACCAGCGGCACCGCTCCCACCCAGGTTCCCGTGAGCAGCCGCGCGCCGAGCTGGAATCCGCTCATGTCTTCGTTGAACGTGATGGGCGCGGATGCGATCGCCGTGCGAGTCGACTCGCCGAAGTACGCGACGATCGGCAGCCAACGAGGTGCAGCGAGCAGCGCGCCTGCGCTGGACAGGAAGGCGAGCGCGCGTAGACCGCGCGCCCTGTGCTCGGCTCTGCTGCCCAATGAGAGCGTGCACACGACGGCAGCGACCACGAGCGGCATTCCCACCAGCACCGCATTCGCATGCGTGCCGAGGAGGAACATCGCCACGGCCAGCGCTCCGAGCACCACGCTGCGCCGGCCGCGATCACGAGCCCCACGCAACGCAAGCTCGATCACCCACGGCGACCACGCCATTCCCGGCGCGTAGTCGACGAAACCCTCGACGAAGACGTCGAAGAACGTCACCTGGGCAAGCACGTACACGACTGCCGCGAGATCCGCTCCCGCTCGCGACGTTCCCAGCCTCCGCGCCAGCGCGCGCGCGCCGAGGGCCGCGACCAGGATGTGGATCGCCACTCCCGCGCCCATGGCGCGCACAGGATCCAGCACGAAGGCGAGCCAGCTCGGTGGATAGAAGAGCTGGTGGCGCGGATCGGCGACGAGCGGTATCCCGCCGAAAACGGTGTCGTCCCAGGTGCGAAACGGCTGGCCGAGAGCCGCGGCACGCGATTGCGCAGCGAGATAGGGCAGCACCAGGGCGGTCGCGTCGGAGCCAGGCGGCCGCGCGATGGCGGCGACCATCGCCACCAGGACGACGAAGGCGAGCAAGAGGGCACTCGCTCGCCTCGGCATGCGCTGCGAGCGCGAACGCGGCTCGTTCCGCGGATCGAGCGTCATCGCTCGACTCGTTCGGACCGGTCGACGAGGTCTGCTCCCGCAGCCGTGCTGCAGGCGCCGCGACCGTCGGCGTCACACACGAAGTCCCAGCGCTGGTCGTCTGCCGGCGCGCGCAGCCGCACCTCGACTACGTGCTTCCCTGTACTCTTGAACGGGCGAAGCTCGGGTGCGAGCGCCTCCACCAGATCGATGCGGCACTCCTCCGCGGCGCTGGACGCGTCACACGTGCCGTGCGCGAAGCGATCGGCCCGCGCGAACTTGATCGATTCCTCGATGGCTCGGGTGAGCAGCGGGAAGCCTGCGACCACCCGCGCACGAACCGCCATGGCCGCGAACGGGCTCGCGAGCGATGCGATCGCCAGCACGCGAAAGGCCACTCGCGCCGCCGCGGTCGGCCGAGCTCGTGCCGCGACCCACGCCGCGTGAGTCGCGATGGCGAGGGCGAGCGCGATCGCGAGGGGATGGCTCGCGAGAAACGCCGCCGTCGCCGCCGCCGTCAAACCCGGCACGCAGCCGATCGCCCAGATGAGCCCCGCTGCTGCGACCCAGCCGTGGAACGGCGCGAGCCCCAAGAGCCACGTCGTCAGCGCGCCGTCGACGATGCGCGCGACCCGCCGCGGCTCCACCGGTTCAATCCTCGAAGACCGGCTTGCGCCGCTGACGGCGCGCCTGAATCGCTTCCTCCAAGTTGCGCGTCGTCATCCGCACCAGGAGCTGATTGCGGTTCTCGAGGTCGATGGCGGCGCGCAAGCTGCCGCATTCCAGGCTCGACCA
>CAYUSL010000319.1:0-7372 GCA_964447125.1 uncultured bacterium
GGAGCTGGCCGAGCACCGTCTGGGTGCCGGTCTTGCGGGCGATGCGGCCGTCGATGAGATCCGTGATGCCGGCCACCAGGTAGAGGAACGCCGCGCCGAACGACGTCCAGCGCCCAGGTCCGGCGGGCGATGCATCCGCGGCCCGCTCCCAGCCCATGCGGTGCTCGTACCACATGAACAGGATGATGAACGGCACCACCGCGATCCGCGACGCGGTGAGGATGTTGGGAACGTTCCACACGCTCGCGCGCGCGGAGCCCGAGGCGTTCGCCGCACCGTCGGGTGGCGTCATTCGCGAGCTCCGGGAAGTGTCTACGAGCGAGCGGAGAGGAGGGTCAGCGGCTCGCGACCCGCGTGTCGGGCGCGGCCGAGAGGCTTTCGGTCGTGTAGACGCGGTGCTGATACGCGACCGCCCTCACGTACTGTTGCGTTTCCTGGAACGGCGGGATGCCGCCGTATTTGTCGACGTTCTCGGGGCCGGCGTTGTACGCCGCGAGCGCCAGCCGCACATCGCCCTTGAAGCGCTCCATCATCTGCTTGAGATAGCGGCAGCCGCCGTTGATGTTGTCCGCGGGATCCCAGGCATTCGAGACGTCCACGAGGTCCGCGGTGCCCGGCATGAGCTGCATGATTCCCATCGCGCCCGCAGGTGAGCGCGCCATGGAATTGAACCCTGACTCGATGTGCGCCACCGCTTTGACGAGGTTCGGATCGAGCCCGTAGGCCGAAGCGGCCTGGTTGATGATGGGCTCGTAGAGCGCGCGACGGCGCTTGAGCTCGGCCGAGGTGACCTTGCGGTAGAAGTCGGCGCTCCAGATGCCGGTGCGGTAGCCGAGGTAGACCGAGCGGCCGGTCTTCTTGGACTCGGACACCATGCGCTTGGCGTTTTGCGCCCCCGGGCCTCGCGGGATGTTGCTGAAATGAATGACGCCTTTGGGATCGACGTAGCGGTAGATGTCGGCCTTCGCGCGGCCCGGCGCAACCAGCAGGCTCGCCGTGACGAGCAGGGCAGCGGCTGCGGTCTCGACTCGTCTCATTCGCACGGTCTTCTCGCGCTCGCCGAAACGCCAGGGAGGGGCGGATGCATCGGATCCAGGACCGCTGTCGATGCCGATGCCGAGGCGGGCGCGTTCTCGAGAGGGGCCATCCTAGAAAGGCCGCTCGAACGTTGTCAACGCTGGACCTCGATGCGAACCTCGTGCCAACCACAGTGTGGCACCGCTCGCAACGAACTGGATTGGTGAGGACATGGCTGAGAACGCATCGTCGGACGACCGAGTCCACGTCGACTGCCTGGTGATGGGCAGCGGCATCGCCGGTCTCGCGTTCAGCATCTATCTGGAGGGCGCCAGTGTCTTGGTCGTCACCAAGATGCAGCGCGACTCGTCGAACACCAGCCAAGCGCAAGGCGGAATCGCCAGCGTGCAATCGGCCGACGACTCCTTCGATTCACACATCGAGGACACGTTGCGCGCGGGCGCGGGTCTCTGCGAGCGCACGGTGGTCGAGGCGGTGGTGCGCGAGGCGCCCGATCGCATCGCCGATCTGCTCGAGTGGGGCGTCCAGTTCACGCGCTCCGGCGAGGGTCCGAACGCGCACTACGATCTGACGCGCGAGGGCGGCCACTCGGCGCGCCGCGTATTGCACGCCGACGACTGGACCGGGCGCGAGATCCAGCGCGCGCTGCTCGCTCGCGCCGATGCCACACCGCGCATCCGCATCCTCGAAAATCACATCGCCATCGACCTCATCACCCGCCGCAAGCTCGATCCCACCGCGAGCGACGACCGTTGCGAAGGGGCGTACATCCTCGATCGCACCACCGGTCGCGTGACCACCGTGACCGCGGACGTGACGTTGCTCGCCACCGGCGGCGCCGGGAAGGTCTACCTCTACACGTCGAACCCCGACATCGCGACCGGTGACGGTGTGGCGATCGGCTACCGGGCCGGCGCGCGCGTCGCGAACATGGAGTTCTTCCAGTTCCACCCCACGTGCCTCTATCACCCGCGCGCCAAGAGCTTCCTCATCTCCGAAGCGGTGCGCGGCGAGGGCGGCATCCTGAAGCGCACCGACGGCACACCCTTCATGCGGCGCTATCACGAGCTGGCCGAGCTCGCGCCGCGCGACATCGTGGCGCGTGCCATCGACGCGGAGATGAAGCGACGTGGCGACGAGTACGTGCTCCTCGACTTGAGCCACAAGCCCGCCGACTGGATTCGCGAGCGCTTCCCCCACATCCACGCCCGTTGCCTGGAATTCGGCTACGACATGACCACCGGCCCGATCCCGGTGGTCCCCGCCGCGCACTACCAATGCGGCGGCGTGATGACGGACATGCACGGCGAGACCTCGATCCCCGATCTCTTCGCCGCGGGCGAGGTGGCGTACACGGGGTTGCACGGCGCCAACCGGTTGGCCTCGAACTCGCTCCTCGAGGCGATCGTGTTCGCGTACCGCGCCGCCGAGGTCGTGAAGAAAAGGCTCGGCGACTCCAAGCGCCGTCGCGGAGCGGAGCCGCCGCGCTGGAATCCCGGGCACGCCGTCGACAGCGACGAGTCCGTGGTCGTCACCCAGAACTGGGACGAGATCCGCCGCTTCATGTGGAACTACGTCGGCATCGTGCGCACCGACAAGCGGCTCAAGCGCGCCAAGGCGCGGATCGATCTCATCTGGAAGGAGATCCACGCGTACTACTGGGACTCGGTGGTGACGGCCGATCTGATCGAGCTGCGCAACATCGCGATCGTGGCGGACCTCATCATCCGCTCGGCGCTGGAACGGCACGAGAGCCGCGGGCTGCACTACACCCTCGACTACCCCGATTCCGGCTCCGACTGGTTGCACCCGACCATCCTGCAGCGCGATCTGGGCGGGTGAGCGCGCGCGTCGTTCAGTCGATGGCGATGCTGAAGGTGCGTAGCGTCGCGCCGCGGCTGGGGTACTGCGAGAAGAGAATCCGGTTCGGCGCGACCGCGCGCAGACCGACTTGTGCGGGCACGATGTCTTCGGCGCCGCCGAGCACGTACGCGCGCTGATTTCGGTTGAGCGGGTTGTCTTCGTCGAGGTACTTGGCGATCACGCCGCGCGCCACGAATTCGGCGGGAGTGAGGGAAGCGGCATCGTCTACGTGGGAGCGCGACGGCATCGGCCGGGGCTGTGCCGGCGCTGGTGGCGCCAGCGGAGACGCTGCCACGATCGAGACCCGCGGTGCGAACGAGAGCGCGGTCTCGTTCGCCGCTCCGAGCCGATAGCTCGCCACGAGCGATGTGAGCCAGCCGAGGATCAGCACCGAGCGTCGGCGGCTCACGGCAGCACCGCCGTGTGGGTGGTTCGTTTGGATTCGATCGCGCGTCGCCGCCTGCGCGTCCACGCGATTGCCGCCAGCGCGGCCAGGCCGATCGGCAGGGCCAACAGCAACCCGTCGGCGGCGAGGCGGCCGATCGTGTCGGCCAAGCGGGCGAATGCGGCCCGCGCCTCGGCGGCGCGCTCGGCGAGCCGCCCTCGGAAGCCGCGCGCTGCGCCGGTGGCCTCGTCGATCCGCACCTCGAGCGCCGCCAGCTCCACGCGCGACGTGATGCCCGCACCGCGTCCCGCCAGCGCCTCGATCTCCTCGCGCACGCGCGCCAGCTCCTTCTCGACGGCGAGGGTGTCGGCGAGGCTCGCGGGCTCGCGCCCGAGCAACGCGATGAGACGCGACTCGAGCGCGCGCTTCGCCGCGAGTCGCGCATCGACGTCGACCTGGTCCTCGGTTTGGTCCACCGCCTTGGAGCTCTGGTGCTCGACGTAGCCGAGGGTCGCGATGCGATCGGTCAGGGGCTGGAACGTGGCGGTCGGCACACGCAACGAGAGCATGGCGCTCGCTGGCTCGTTGCGTCCGCCGCTCAGCGTCTGGGCCACCACGATGCCGCCCACGCCTTCGACGATCTGCACCACGCGTGACGCCGCGCGCCGCACGTCGAGCGCCGTGAGCGCCATCTCGCCCGAGTAGACGACGGTACGAGCAGCGCGCAGCGCTGTCGTGGGCGGCGGTACGACTGCAGCAGCGAGAGCGGGGGGAATGGCGTTCACACCCGTTCCGATCGCCGGTGCCGGCAACGGGCCGAGCTGGCCCGTGCCGCCGTTGAGCGCACCGTCCAGCTCGTTCGCGACCTCACCATTGAGCGCAACGTAGATGTTGTCTGCCGTCGCGTTGCGTGCCTTCTCCCGCGCCCCGAGAAGCTGCGGTGTCGCGATCGCCACAACTACGACGATAGCGACCCCCACGCCCACCCAGATCACCCCCCGCGCGGGTGCCCGTGGCGAATGGAAGACTGGCGGGCGCAAGAGTGCGCCGAGCCGAGTCACGAAGCGAGCGGGAGCGTTGCGCGAGCGCGTGTGGGGTTCGGTCATGGCAGGCGAGCCGAAGCGCAAGGTGCGTGCCGCCGGCAGCGAGCGCTCGCCGTATCGAAATCGCAGCGAAATGCGTTCGAAAGCCCGTATTCGCCAGGCGCGTCGCCACCCACCTGAGTCAGGACGTGCGCAGGTGGTCAGCGTGCGACCGAGCTCGAATTGCCCGCCATCGGTGGTACGGGTGGGTCACTCGATCCGGGCGTGTGGAGGTGCGCTGCCCTCGGATTCGATGCGCTGCTGGCGGGCGCAGTGCAGCTCTCGGATGCTCGCGACCACTCGGGCGGAGAGCTCGTAGACCTGAGTCAGGCTGGGGATGCCGCGCAAAGCCGTCCAGTCGTCGGCGTCCATGCTGTACGCCGCGCTGACGGTTCGGCTGCCGCAGGCGGTGTCGATGCGCCACAACGCGACGATGCTCTCGGAGTGGCCACCCACCTCCCGCCCGCCCCAAACCTGGACGCGACTGGCGCCATCGACGGCAACGGGTGGCAGCGCGACAGCCTGGTAGAGTTCGTCGCGAAAGACTTGGTCGATCCCGGGCTGGGGAAAAATGATGAACCCGAACGCGACGTCGAAGCGCGGATCGTCACTGGAAATCTCGCCATTCGCACCCTCGCTCACGCGCCAGCCGCGTGGGAGCTCGAGGGAGAGGCCCGCGCGATCCAGTGTCACGCGCTCGAAGCGATGCGGCATCAGCCACCAGCGTGAACGGGTGGCGCACGCGAGAATCGCGACAGCGACCAGCGCCATTCGGGCGAAGGGCGGGATTCGCGCGCTACGCATCGCCCGCCGAGGAGCCTGCTTCGCCGCCGCCGGTGACCTCGACTTCGACCCGGGTCTGGATGCCGAGGTCGCGGAGCTTGTTGAAGAGCGTCTTGTAGCTCACGTCGAGAATGCGCGCCGCTTCGCGCTTGTTGCCGCGGGCCGCGGCGAGGGCGTCGAGGACCGCTTGTCGCTCAGCGTTGGCGACGGCGTCCGCGAGCGTCCGACCGATACCGCCGTTGCGCGGGCTGGCCCCTGCAGCGGTTTTCGTCGCTGGCACCGCTCGTTCGGAGGTGGAGGGCGCAGCGAGCGGCGTGAGGCTCGCGATCATCGCGTCCTCGCCGAGCAAGATCCCCTTTTCCACGGCATTTTCGAGCTCGCGGATGTTCCCGGGCCAAGCGTGCGCGCCGAGCGCGGAGATCGCGTCCGCGGAAAATCCCCCGAAGGTTCGGCCGTGCCGCACGGCACTTCGTTCGGCGAAATGCCGCGCGAGATCGGGGATGTCGTCGCGACGCTCGCGCAGCGGCGGCAGGTGCACCGCGATCACGTTCAGTCGATAGAAGAGATCACCGCGGAATCGTCCCGCTTGGATCGCTGCCGGCAGGTCCTGGTGCGTGGCGGAGATGAGACGAACGTCGACATCGACCTCGCGATCTCCTCCGATGCGCGTGATCTTCCGCTCCTGAAGCGCACGCAGGATCTTCGCCTGGAGCGCCGGCGCCATGTCGCCGATCTCGTCGAGGAAGAGCGTTCCGCCCTGCGCCAGCTCGAAGGTGCCGAGCTTCCGCGCATGCGCGCCCGTGAACGAGCCCTTCTCGAATCCGAAGAGCTCGCTTTCGAGGAGCGTTTCGGGAAGCGCCGCGCAGTTGAGCGAAACGAATGGGCCGCTCTTGCGATTGCTGTACGAATGAAGCGCGCGCGCGATCAGCTCCTTGCCGGTGCCGCTCTCGCCGGTGACGAGGACCGAGGCGTCGGTCGCGGCGACTTTGTGGATGGTCGCGAGCACGTCGCGCAGCCCGCTCGAGGCGCCGACGATCGGCAGCGCGTCGCCGCTCGCGTCCACGCGTGGGCTGGTGAGCCGCGCCCGGTTCGCCAGCTCGCCTGAGCCGCGAACGCGCCGCACCAGCTCCCGGAGACGCGACACGTCCACGGGTTTCACCAGGAAGTCGAACGCGCCGCGGCGCATGGCGCCCACCGCGGCGTCCACGGTGCCGTGAGCGGTAAGCACCACCACCGGCAAAGTTGGTCGAGTGACTCGGACGCGCTCGAGGATCTCGAGCCCGCTCACGTCCGGAAGCTTGAGATCAAGAATCACGAGGTCGAATGTCGTGTCACCGCCGAGGCAAGCGAGCGCCGTGTTGCCATCGCCCGCCTCCACGACGGCGTAGCCCTCGCCGGTGAGCAGCTCGGCCAGGAGCAACCGCATGTTGCGTTCGTCGTCGACGACCAGTGCTCGGGTCATGGCGTTCTCGGCGGTTCGTGCTGATGGCGGGAGGCGGCTGGCAGCGGCAGACGAATCGTGACGGTGGTGCCGCGGCCGAGCTCACTCTCGATCGTGAGCGAGCCGCTCTCGGCCTCGATCGCACGGCGCGCAATCCCGAGCCCCAAACCGACGCCGTCTGCGCGCCCGCTCACGAATGGATCGAAGACGTGGGCGAGCCGCTCGTGGGCGATCCCGCGACCGTCGTCGCGCACCTGGATCTCGACCGTGCGCTGCGCTGCCTCGATGGTCGCCGTCGACACCTCGATCTCCCCGTTCGCGGAGACCGCGTCCAGGGAGTTGAGCAAGAGGTTCACGAGCGCCCCCTCGAAAGACTTGCGGCGCAGCGCGAGCGGTGGCAACGAGCGCGTGGCGGCGAGCGACGAGACGATCCGCACCTCGCCGCGGCGTGATGCATCGCCGGCGACCAAGAGCAGCGCGCGCTGTAGAACTTCGTTGAGCGTGCAGCTCGTCGGCGTCTCCTCGTGGTTCCGCGCCCTGTCGAGCAACTGCCGGATGCGCTCGTCGATTCGCTCTACTTCCTCGACGATGACGCCAACACGTCGCTTCAGCACCTCACGATCGAGGTTCGCGTCGCTTCGCTCCAGGTCTTCGGCGATCATCTGCGCGAATCCCTTGATGGGACCGAGTGGATTCTTGATCTCGTGCGCCACCGTCGCGGCTAGCCCAGCTTCCGCAGTTTGAGGGTCTGATCGGCGATTTTTGCGTGGCTTCGCGGTT
>CAYUSL010000320.1:0-7371 GCA_964447125.1 uncultured bacterium
TCGTCGGCGGGCACGGCTCGCCCTCGCTCGACTCCGTGGAACCGGAGGCTCGCCTCAAGCCGCGGCCACGCGTTTGGGGCTCACTGCCCACGAGCGCGACTCGGGATGCGTGGCCGCGGAGCACCCTTCGACGTGCCGCCAGCCTCTCACGCCTGGAGGGGGCTCAGCACGTAACTGACCCACTTCTCCGCAACCTCCTCGCTTTCGATCAAGGCACGAGCGCGCTGCGTGCGCCCGCGGTGTTGCTCGTGCCTGCTCGCGTGCTCTACCGTGGTTGCAGCGAAACTCGGCATTCGATCGACTCGACCGATGCAGCGCTCGGCGCTTCTCGCGTTCTTTGGCTCGGGCCTACTCGTCCTGCTGGGCGCGCTGATGTTCATGACGCGCTTCGGGGGCTGGGGCGTCGGATACGTCGTTGCGATTCCCGGCTATCTGCTGGCACGCCTGCTCGATCCCTTCCAGGTTCGTCTCGGGACGGCTGGGCTTGCGACCACCGCATTCCTGTTCTGGTTCGCGGTGATGTTCGCCGGACACCGAGCGCTCGCAGCGCCGATCCGGTCGAGGGCGTCTCGGTAGCGCTCGCAGGCCGAGCCAGGTGACGTGGGCTCGAAGTGACTCACGGACGCGACGTCGAGCAGGCCTTGGAGTGAATCGAAGTCGGATGCGCACCAGTCGATCGTTCCCGCTCGGGCAAATCCTGATCGCTTGGGCGTCGCAGTCTGCCGCGCATTCGGACCACCGGGTCAATCGCTGAAACGGAGAATCAGGCGAACGTCGTCGGGCGCGCCGAGGCCCGCAAGCCACGGGATGGTCTCGGAAAAGAAACGGCCGGCCCATGCGCCGTGGCTCTTCCGGATCTCGATCACCTCCGGATCGGCGATCCAGCGCAAGTCGTGTTCGGATGTACCCCACGAGTAGCCACGAGGTTCGTCGCCGGTGGCGCGGAATCGCTCTGCGTCGGCAGACGTGCACGCGACGCGGATTGCCAGCGGCTCCGACCAGCGGTAGTCGAGAAGCTCGCGCAGACTCACCCAGCTCCTCAGCTTGCGAGGTCCGCCCAGCCGGTAGACGGACTCGATCGCGACGTCCGGCGGCACGCCTCTGAGCGCGGCGATGGGTTCGATCGCCCACTCGTTCCGCACGTCGGCGAGCATCGCGAAGACGCGGTAATTGCGCTCCGCCAGGGTTGCGTCGGTGACGCAACGCCACCGATCTCCGTCCCGTACCTCGACGCAATACACCAGGTCCGTACCCAAGGCGGCGATCCCCCGCGAGCACGCACTTCCGCGCACGCTCGCGGGGATGCTACTTCAGGCTTCGCGGATCAGGTGCTCGGCGCGAGGCCGAGGATTCAGGGCTTCCGAGCCCGCGCGCAGTCCGCGCAGCACAGGACTTCGCAGACGATCTCGTGGCCGACGCCGCCGGGATCGTCGGCGGTTTCGCCCCGGCGATTGCGCCGGAAGTGGTGGATCTTCGGTCGCTGGGGATAGCGACGGGGCCGCGTCACGAGAATGCGGCGGTGGGCGGGCTCATTCGAAGCGGAGAGACGGGCACAGATCGAGCATCGATACACTCGCAACGGCCTTCGTTTTCGGCTCGAGGGGCGGCCGACTTCCCTCGAGTGTTGGGTTCGGTCACTGGGGCGGCTTTGTTCATAGCGCGCCGTTCGTCCAGTCGCGGACTTGCTCGGCCATCCACTCGGGAGCGTCCGTAGAGAGATCGTGGCCGCCGTCGGGATGGACTCGGAAGGGAGCGCCGTAACGGTCGGCGATCGCACGCGGGCAAGCGGGGTTGCAGAGCCCGTCACGGGCGCCGATGAGCAACAGCATCGGCGTGTCGATGGCGGGCGGCGCGCGAAACCGCGACGCCGCCACGATCTGCCGCAGCACGTTGAGGCGCTGCATCGGCCGGTCTTGCTGGTACGTCGCCCACTTCGCGGCGCGCGCCTCGACGTCGCGGCATTGGCGCGTGGTCATCGCGATCACCTCGCGTTCCCGTGCGACGCCATCGTTCGTGCTCAGGATCCGCACCACGTTCGCCGCCGAGCCGAGGCTCATCCGATGCCATGCCGGGCTCAGGTCCGACAGGCTCGAGTTCACGACCACGAGCCGCGCGAAGTCCTCGGGGTGCGCGGCACACCACGCGATCGAGACCATGCCGCCGAGCGAAATGCCGAAGAGACCCCACGCGCCGTCACCGCCTTCGGTGCGCTCGCGCAACGCGAGCCAGCGGCGCCGCACATCCTCCGCCATCGCGGGCACCGACAGCGAGGCCGCGCGCGCACACTCGGTGCCCGCTCCCGGCAGATCGAGCCGGTGAACCCTCGTGCCGGGGAGCGTGCGCTCGAGGATCGCAGGGAAGTCCTCCCAGTGGCGCTGCTCGCGTGCGAGCCCACGCAACAAGAGCCAGTTCTTCGTCACATTCATGGTCGGCCTGGTGGTCGATCGGGGATTGCCGCGCCCGGCGCGACTCTGGTGATTTCGCGAACCCGGCGAGGATAGCGCGCCGACCGCTGTCTGCTGCCGGCGGCTCGCCAGGCCCAACCGCCAGCACGCCGTCTGCCGGCGGCGAATCGAGCGAATTCAGTCGAGGCTCGCCGGTCCCGGCGCGCCGAACCAACTGCCTTGGAAGGCCGAGCATCCGAGCGACGTCAGCAGCGCCAGGTCCTGGGTGTTCTCGATGCCCTTGGCGATGGTCGGCACATCGTGCTCGCGCAACAGTCGCAAGAGCCGGCTCAGGTGGGTGGCGTTTGCGCGATCGTGGGCGGCGCCGCAGACCAGTGATGCGTCGATCTTCGCCAGCACGGGCGTCACGCGCCGGAGGCGTTCGCTCAGGCTGCGGGTGAGCGCCACGTCGTCGAGGCTCACGCGGTAGCCGAGCGCGCGGAGCTGGCTCAATCGCCCGTCCAGATCTGGCACGGTGTCCTCGCGAACATCGTCGGTGAGATCGACGTACACGCGATGGGCAAAGGGTGTGAGGGGCGCATCCGTCGCGTACAAGCTCTCATCGAGAAAGTCCGCAGGGCTCAAGCCGATGAAGAAAGGCGTGCGCCCCGACATCGCCTCGAGCGCCCGTGCCGCTGTGGTACGGATGGCACGGCCGAGCTCGTTCTCACGCCTCAGAAACGCTGCGGCGTAGCGCAGTGTTTGCACGTTCGCGAAGCCAGGCGCATCGGTGTGGGGCAACGTTTCCCAACCGATGACGCCGCCGAGCGGCCAACGCACCACCGGCTGGAACCACAGATGCAACTGCGAGCACGCAGCCTGGAATCGAGTGGTGAGCCCGGGCCAGCCGCGATGCTCGACGGTGCCACGCCCCGGCGCACGCTGGACTCCCGGGTCGGCGCTCGAGCTGCTCGGCTCCAGCGGGGAATTCGGGGACTCCCGTACGATGTTCGATCGTTCCGTTTGAATCGCTTGCCCTGTGTCTTGTCCCATGGCGAGCCCCTCATGCGCTGCTGTGAGCGCATTCAAGGGTGAACGACTCGATACCGAAGGCGCGCCTCCAGGATCCACGGAAGACTGAATTACCGAAATGATTTTATTCGAACCAGGACGAATGCAGAATGACCTAAGTCACCGTCCCCGATCAAGGGGCGGTCTCGTCGAAAGCGGAATCGGTCTCGCACACCAGCAAGGACCGACACACGTCGGCGAAGAAGGGGACCGGGCTTCGGGTGCTCGCAGCCACGGCGTCGATCTGCTGGTCGAGCTCAGCGTCGCTCGGCGCCGGGGCATCGGCCTCAGCAGCGGCCTCGGCCTCTTCGTAACTCGGGGTGGGCTCGGTCGTGGCTGGCTCCACCGGTGTGAGCGTGGGCCCCACGGCATCCAGCACCGCGCCGCACGACGCGGCGCGGATGCCATCCAGGCAGGGTGCTAGCGCGGACGTCTCGATGTGGCAGCGCCCACCGACACCGAGCGCGCCGGCGAGGCGCGCGAGGTCTTGCCCGTAGCTCGCCACCAGCTCGCTGTCTGCTGCCGCGGGCGCAGCACCCGTTTCCGCGGAAAGACAAGCGAGCAGCTTGTCCGAGACGGCGCTGCCGTAGGACTTCGCCCAGGCTTCCGGCTCGGGCTCGGCGAGCGAGACGCCCAGCGCTTGGGAGAGCGCATTCGCGACCACGTCACAGCCGGCCTGTGCGACGGCCGTCGCACACGCCGCGTCGTCGCTCGCACCAGGACAGAGCGGGTTCGCGGGCGGCGCGGGCACGAGAGTACCGAGCTCGGACGCGATCGAGTCGAGGCTGGTGCGGTCCTCGTCACCGATCTCGTTTGCTTCGGCTTGATAGCAGCTCTCGAACTTCGCCGCGATCGCGGGCGAAAGGCTGGTCTGGGCGAGCGCCATACCGGGTGAGCAGATCGAGAACGCGAAAACGATCAGCCCGGCCGCGGCGGTCCTGGGTGCGCTGCGCAAGGCGCGCGCGGCGAGCGCCATCACCGATCCCAGTGCAAGCCCCACCAGCAATCCGAGGAGCAGCGCTTTACGCCGTGCGGCCGGATCCGCTGTGCCGGGCACCTCGGGCTTCGGCGTCATCGGAGCGGTCGCGGCAGGCGGCTTCGTGACCGTTGGCGCGAGCCCGGCCTGAGCAGCGGGCGCCGGCGAGCCCGCTTCGTTCGCCCCAGTCACCGGTGCGGAGGCGGCCACCACTCGCGTGCGGCGTGCGCTCACCGCGGCGCGAAGCCTGCGGTAAGGCTGCGCGCCGTGGCCGGCCGGCTGAGGGCGATCCCGCAATACCGTGACCAGCGCAGCGAAGCTCGTCGGCGATCGAGTAGCCGCGGCCTTCGCGGGTGCGGGCCTCCCAGCCGCAGACCGACGGGTTGCCGATCCATCTCCCCGATCGGGTTCCGTCGCTGACGCGGGCGGTTCGCTCGGTGCTGCACCCATCCCCGCTGCAGAATCTCGGTCGAGGGCGGCAGCATTCGCGGATCGCGGGCTACTTGGCGTAGGCATACGCCGCGGCGCGGACGCCTGCGGCGGCCGGGCTGCGGCGACGGGGCTGCCGGTGGGGCGCTCGAAGCGCTTCGCGAGCTCCGGCCCGATCTGGTACGCGAGGATCCCCAGTGCAGCGCTCAGCACCGCGGCGAGCGGCATCGTTCGGAGCAGCCGCTGGCCACGCGTCCCGCCCGCAGTCGCACCGTCCGCAGCGCGACCGCGGGTCCCACGCGCGACCAGTGCAACGAGCGCCAATCCCGCCACGAAACCCGCCGCGCGCAACTTCCACAGCAGCCAGTCGAGTGGCCCATCCGATTTGGTCTGGGGCGAAGCGTTGCTCGAAGCCGTGGAAGCGCTCGCCTTCGGCGCGCCACGAGCGCGATTCAGCCGTGCCAGGTCGTCGAGCTTGGCCAGAGTCGCGGTGCCCGAGACACGGGGCGAATCGGTTGAGCTCGGTGACGCACCCGCGGCTGGTTGCGGTGCGCTGGCTGGCAGATCGGCCGGCGGTGCGGCCGCACCGCCCGCGCGCTCCGCGAGCGCTCGCCCCGCATCACCGGCATCCGGGCCGCTGGACTCGCCCGTCGCCGGTGTGTCGCTCGAGCCGAGGCTCGCGCTCTCGCTGGAGACGCGTTCCGCCGCCATGTGTGCGGCGCCGCCACCCTTCACATCGCCGAGCAGACCGAGCGCGCCGAGGCTCTGGAACCACGGCAGCATGAGCACCGCGGCACCGACGAACGCTGCCACGGCGATTGCTACACCGGCGACCTTCCACCGATCGCGTTTCTTGCGCTGACGGCTCTGGAGCGATTCGAGATCCTGGGCGATTCGCGCGAGCTTCGCGAGGTCGACGGCGCGGGTCGCAGCGGTGCTCGTAGACGGTGGCGCTGCCGGTGCGGCGCCGATGGCGCTGGTGCTCGGATCGCGGGTGCGCGTGCCGCAGAACGGGCAACGCGTTGCGCGCTCCGCAACGGGTTTTCCACAACTCGGACAGGGGACGGGCATGCGTGATGAGGTCGATGCTGGGGCCGAGCTGCGGCGCCGAACACCGGGGTAAGAGATCCGATAATGATTGCGGATCGTACATTGAACTCTGGATTCCGCAAAACGACCGGACATCGTGGTCGCGCACTCGCGAGCGGAATCGCGCGAGGTGCTAGACGGGCTCGGAGCACGTCGAAGGACACGCCACGGCAGCCGCGAGGCCACCGGGCGGACCTTCACGGAGAGCGGACGACTACGGGGTGAGCCAGGTCTCGTGGAGGTGCAGCCAGCGCAGGCCGTTGGGCGCGGGCGGAGCGGCGAAGGCGAGGACTGCGCTCGCCTGCCGACCGCGCGATGTCGCGCCGTAGTCTTGCCATTCTTCGTAGGTCACGAGGGTCACCGCTTCGTCGAGCGAGCGGGCGTGGAGGCGCTCGATTCGGATGCGACCGCGGGGGATTGCCTCGCGCCACTGACCGTGAAGCTCGTGAAGCCGCACCACCAAAGCGGCGCGATCCACGAGGCGCCCGCTCGGCATCACCGCTTCGAAGTCCGGCGCGAGCACGTCGACGAAGCGCGACAGCACGGTGTCGCGCTTCGCGACGGCGCCGACGAACCAGTCCTCGAGGAGCTGGTGGACCTCGAGCACCTCGCGGCGCGCGGCGTCGAACGTCACGCGCGAACCGCGACGCCGTGGCTCGCGTCGTCGGTGAGGATCTCGAACGCTGCGCGGCTCGCCGACCGCAACGTGAGCGGCGCTTCGCCGCGACGCGCGAGCGTCAGCTCGCACGCGGCGATCTTGCTGTTCAGGCAAGTCTTCGAGCCGCCCGGCGGGTTGTAGTAGTTGAGCCCGCAGAAGGACGATGCCGGCGCGTGGATGCGACCGGATATCGTCACGTCCGGCGTCGCCGAGCGGAAATTCCAGTCGAAGTACTCGAATCGCCCCTTGGCCTTGAGGGCTTGCTGGATGGTGTTCAGGGCGTATTGCTGCGCGCCCACGCGCAGCACCGCCAGCGTCATGAATGGGGTCCACACGGGCCCGAGCTTGATGCGCGCGGTGCTCACTTCCAGGAACGTCTCGGGCGCGCCGTCGAAGCCGCACACCTGACCCCAAGCGTAGTGGTCGGTGTGCTTCGATCCCCAATTGTGGTTCTGGCTCCCCGGCCAGCCATCGATCGCGTGGCTCTGTCCATCCACGCTGATCGTGCCGCGATACGCGCAGTTGGGCCAGCCAACCAACGCCTTCGCCTTGGGGAAGCCACCGCTGTAGAGCTTCTCGGGCAAGAGCAGAAGCGGGCGCTCGCCACCCGAGAAGTCGAGCTGCCAAGCGATCTCGTGCCCGCCGAGAGCAGCGCGGCCGTCGAGGGCAGCGTCGTGAAGCGTGGCCACGCCGATCTGTGCCCCCAGCTTGGTCTCGTCGAAGCGGCAGTTGGCGAGCGGCTCCTCGTGCTTCACCGCCACGAT
>CAYUSL010000321.1:0-7369 GCA_964447125.1 uncultured bacterium
GCGCTCGCGTTCGATCCCTGCCTCTTCGACGACCAGTTCACCGATCTGCCGCTGTTGGCGCCGCTCTTCGATCGCGCCCGCCAGGTGATCGACCGAGTGGTGGCGCTCGATCCCGAGATCGTGTGCTTCTCGCTGGTGAGCGACCGCTATTGGTGGTTCCTCGATCGCGCTCGCGAGATCAAGCGTCGCCTGCCGAACGTGCCGATCATCGCCGGCGGCATTCACGTCACCAGCGTCCCGGACGTCGTCCTCGAGCAGGACTGCTGCGACTTCGTGGTGACTGGCGAGGGCGAAGACGCTTTCGTCGAGTTCCTGGATTGCCTCGAACGCGATCGCGACTACGCCGACGTGCGAAATCTGGGCTTCAAGCGCGGCGGCGGCATCCACATCAACGACAAGCGACCGCTCATCGACGATCTCGACACGCTGCCTTTCCCCGACAAGGATCTCTACCGCGACACCTCGGTCTCGAGTCGCGACCTCTACACGGTGATGGCCTCACGCGGTTGTCCGCTGCGCTGTACGTTCTGCAACAACAACCTCTACCACCGCGAGTACAAGGGGCAGAGCTGGAGCCGCACCCGCTCGGTGGACAGCGTGATGGCCGAGCTGCGCCATGCGGTGGCGCGGCATCAACCGGCGGAGGTGAACTTCTACGACGAGATCTTCGCGCTCAAGGACACGTGGCTCGAGGAGTTCGCCGTTCGCTACAAGCGTGAGATCGGCCTGCCGTTCATGGCGTGCCTCTACCCCGGGTTCCTCCAAGAGCACCGCATCGCGTTGCTCGCCGAGGCCGGTTGCGTGAAGGTGGACATCGGCGTCCAGGCGGTGAACGAAGCGATGCGCCGCGAGATCATGCTGCGCAAGGACACCAACGAGGAGATCGCGCGCGGCATCCGCTGTCTCAAGTCGCACGGCATCACCGTCGCGGCCGAGAACATCGTGTCCACGCCCGGCGAGCGCGAGGAGCACCTCGTCGAGATGGCGCGCTTCTACAACGAGCTGCGTCCCGACATCCTCAAGTTCTACTGGCTCAAGTACTACCCGAAGACCGAGATGGTGGACGTGGCGCACCGCCTCGGCCACATCGATTCCGCCACCCGCGACCGTTTCCATCGCGGCGAGGGCGGCAAGTCGATCGCCACCGGCGGCAGCCTGCCTAGCGCCAGCGCGCGCAAGTTCTACACGCTGTTCGTGCTGCTTCCGTTCCTCGAGCCGCGCACGGTGGATGCCATCCTCGACAAGCGGCTCTACCGTTTCCTGCCGAACCTGTGGTTCCCGCGGGTCTCGTACCTGATCTTGCGCTGGCTCAACCGCACCAAAGACCACCGCTCCGAAGCCATCCTGCATCGCTACACGAAGCACTACCGCCACTACGTCAGCGAATGGCTGCGTGAGCGGCTGCCCACCATCAGCCGCCGCCGCGCGCCGCTGCCCGCCTGATACCTCGGTCCGGCGATCACGCCGAAGGTCGAAGCAGCGACCTGCCGGCGAGCGCGTGCGGCGCGGTGCATCCGTGGCCGCGCCGATGGCCTGATAAGCTCGCGCCGAGCGCCGCAACGCGGCTGAATCGGGAGAGCGAACCGTGGAATTTCGAATCGACGACGCTGGCACGATGTGGGCCGACCTCGAGATCGGCATGTCGCATACCGGCCGCAACAACCTGGCCGAGACGCCGTTGCTCAAAGTCGTGGGCGACATCCGCTGGCTGCACATGGCGCGACTCACCGGCGTGGACAGCAGGGACGTCAAGGACGACCAGCTCAACCGCCTCTATGCGACGTTCTTCTACGTCGACGTGGTCTTTCCCGAGAAGACGCCGATGGCGCATTTCGGTGAGAACGACCGCCTCACGCTGGTGAACACGCTGCAGAGCTGGGACAACAACTCGATGCTGGATGGCTACCACTTCCTCTATCCCTACGAGTGGCCGGAGGAAAAGAAGGTGGCGCTTCCGGACGGTGCCTCTGCCGTGAAGCTGGGCATCCCCTACGTCCGCACCTCGAACACCTTCGTGCTCATGTTCCAGGGCGCGAGCTGGCTCAAGAAGGGTGTCCCGGCCCACCCCGGCATGGCGAAGATCCCGCGCGCCAAGGACTTCTTCGACTCCTACACGCTCATGATGAACGCCCACGAGAACGGACGGTTCAAGGTGGCGCCCAAGATCATGAGCCCGCTCAACGACGAGCGCTTGCACACGATCTACCAGCCGCTTCCCGATCGCGACCTGAACGGCGTGGGGTTGCTCTACTTCGCGAACTACCCCACGATCCTCGATCTCGCCGAGCGTGAGCTGCTTTCCACCAAGACGCGCATCCGATTCGATCATCATCTGTTGGACTTGCGCACCGTCGTGCGTCGGCAGAGCGCTTACCTGTCCAACGTGACGCCCGACGACTCGGTGGACGTGTACATGGACGCGTGGATCGAGAACCCGTGGCTCAAGGCGGTGCGCGCGCCGGCCAATCCGATTCGCTTCTTCTTCAACTTCGAGATGTTCCGGCGTTCGGATCGTCGCAAGATGATGGTCTGCACCGTCGAGAAAGTGATCTACGGCAAAACGCTCGAAGAGGCCGGGCTGATGGACGCGCTCGCGAGTCTCGCCTGAGCGCCGCGGCCGGGCGCGAGACGCGCTCGGCGAGCGCTTCGTGGGAGTGACGGACCCGGGCGATGGACGCGCTTCACCACGTCTTCCTCGTTCCCGGCTTCTTCGGCTTCACCAACCTGGGTGAGCTCGAGTATTTCGCGCACGTGCGGCGCGTGCTGGTGCGGGAGGCCGAGCGCACCGGCATCGTCGCAGCGATCCACGACGTCGCGGTGCCACCCACCGCTTCGATTCGCGCTCGTGCGCGAGCGCTGCTGGCCGCGATCGCCGAGCACGTGCCGCCGGAGCTGGACGCGGCCATCCACCTCGTCGGCCACTCGACGGGCGGCCTCGACGCCCGGTTGCTGGTGAGCCCTGGTGTTTCCCTCGGTGACGGGTCCGATGCCCCGGACGCGCACGACGTCGAGCGCTGGGCTTCGCGGGTACGATCCGTGCTCACGGTGGCCACCCCGCATCGCGGTACGCCGGCAGCCGCCTTCTTTCGCACACTCTTCGGTCGCGAGCTGCTCGGTGCGCTGTCGCTGGTGACGATTGCGGCGCTCGGTGCAGGGCCTCTACCGGTGTGGACGCTGGCCACGTTCGCGCGACTGGTGCGGCGCGTGGATCGGGAGCTCGGGCTCGGGGGCGGGATCTTCCACGCGCTCGAAGAGCAGGTGTTGCGCGGATTCTCGGCCGAGCGCCGTCGTGAGATCGTCGAGTTCTTGCGCCAGGTCGCCGCGGAGCAGGCACTCGTCACCCAGCTCACGCCGGACGGCATCGACCTCCTCAACGCGGCCATCACCGCGCGTCCGGGAGTGCGCTACGGCTCGATCGTGTGCCGCGCCCGGAGCCCTGGCTTCGCGACACTGCTGCGTGTGGGACCGAGCCCGGCGGCGCTCGCGTCACATGCGGTGTTCGCGGCCTTGCATCGGGTCACGGGTCGTGCAGCCGCCTTCCCTGCGGAAGCCTTCGATGCCGCGCAACTCGCGGCGCTGCGCGTGGGATTCGGTGCGGTGCCGGATGCGAACGACAACGACGGTGTGGTACCGACGCTGTCCCAGCCCTGGGGCAAGGTGATCGCGGCCGTGTGGGCCGATCACCTCGACGTCCTCGGCCACTTCGACGGAGAGCGGCTCGAGCCCGTGCATCACGATTGGCTGTCGAGCGGGACTCGTTTCACCGCATCGTCCTTCGACGATACCTGGCGACGCGCGGCGGCGTTCCTCTTCGGCTGACGGCCGCAGCACGACCGGAGGAAGGCTCGCCCCTGCCCGCGTACGACGAAAAACGGGCCGGCGGCCCGAAGGCCACCGGCCCGTCACGCGTGCCTCACGCGTTCGAATCAGCGATTGCGACGCGACCGCCAACCCAGCAACAACAGGCCGAGCGGCGCGAGCACCAAGCCGAGGTCGACCGAGCTCGCGGCGCCCGCATGCGCCGCGATGCGGCTGCGGCAGCCACCAGTACAGAGATCGGCCACGGCGTTCCCTGCCTGTACCAGGCCGCTACCGTAGTAGTCGTCGCGCCCCGGGTCGCCGAGATCGAGCGACGTCGACGTCAGTGCGTTGCGCACCTTGGCAGGAGTGACGTTGGTGCCGCAGGCATAGAGCAGCGCCGCGACGCCGGCCACGTGCGGCGTGGCCATCGAGGTGCCGCTGAAGAACGCGTAATCGGACGTGCTGACGCTCATCGAGATGCCCTCGCCATCGCCGAGGGTTTGGAGCAGATCGCCGTCTTCCTGCGACAGCGACACCACGATCAGCGGGGTCGTGCCGTTGAGCGTGGCGTTGAAGTTGCCTGGGACGTTGTTCGAGATGATGACGCCCGCTGCGCCCAACGACGTGGCGTAGGTGACTTTGTCGGCGAACGAGGTGGTGCCGCGGCGGATGTGGGCGATGTTGCCGGCCACGGCCGCGGGGCAGGTGTTGCCGGCGGTGCCGTCGCCGATCCCGCAGTAGTACACCTGAGCCGAGAGCGTACCCGTGGACGTTCCGTCCACGGGATTTGCGGCGTAGTCGTTGCCGACGAAGTTGACCCCCGCGATCAAGCCGGTGCCGAGTGGCACCGTCGACAGCACGTCGACGCCCGGTGCCGCGATGTCGATGGTGGGGCCGTACTGCGAGAAGCTGGCGCGCGTCATCGTGGAGTCCACCGCCGCGACCGAGATCGCGTTCGCGTACGCCGCCGGATAGCTCTTGCCGTCCGTGCCGTCGTTGCCTGCCGCGGCGATCACCGTCACGCCTGCTGCCACCGCCGCATCCACCGATGCCTTCATCACCGCCGAAGGCAGCGGTCCGCCCAAGCTCATGCTGATGACGTTCGCGCCGTTGGCGACGGCCCAGTCGATGCCTGCTGCGATCCCGCTGGTGGGACCGCTACCGGCGTTGCTGAGCACCTTGCCGATCAGCAGATCGGCCTCGGGTGCCACACCCACGACACCTTCGGTGTTGTCGAGCGCCGCAACCGTGCCCGAAGTGTGGGTGCCGTGCCCGTTGCCGTCCGCGACGTCCTCGCCAGCGATGAACGACTCGGTGAGGATCACGCTGCCGTGATCCGGGTGATTCAGGTCGATGCCGGTGTCGAGCACCGCCACCTTGGCGCCGGCACCCTTGGTGGTGCCCCACGCCGACGGCGCACCGACCATGTTGATGCCGTAGGGCGTGGCCTGCGTTCCGCCACCGAGCGCGTGGTAGAGCTGGTCTTCTTCCACCGAGACGAGCCCGGGTGCGCGGCCCTGCAAGCTCGCCGCTTCCTCCGCGGTGAGCTTGGCGGCGAACGCCGGGATGAGCTTGTAGTCGCGCTCGAGCTTCGATCCGACTTGTCCCAGGAGCGCCTGCTTGTGGGTCGCGCTGTCGAACAGGAACAGGTAGGTCTTCGCGCCCGAGGCTGCTCGCGCAGCCCCCACCGAAGCGAGCGACCAAGCCAGCGCCGTCGCCAGCGCCAGCCTGCGTTTCGTGCTGTGCATCATGACTCTCCCCTCCTTGAACCCTGGAATCCGCCCACCCGGCGGAACGGCTCGTACGAGCCGTGAAGAAATAGCGGGTGCGACGACGGGGCCGATGTGCCCCGACTCGCTCGTTCCCGCAGCTTGTTCGGTACCCCTCGATGATACGGACGCGCTTGCCGCGGGCGCAACCGAGGTACGTCGCCGTGCGGCGACCTGGACCGCCGTCCGCTGTCTTCGAATTGCGATGCGCCGATCGCCATCGTTATCGTTCACCCGCGTCGACGCCGGTACCAGCGCCAGACGTCGCTCGTCGGAGGAATCGTGGACCTGAACGTGTTGGCCGCGCACGAGCTCCCAGTCGCGCTCCGAGCGCTCCACGGCGTGGTGGCCAGCAACGGCACGGTCACGCCAGCGGAGCTTCGGTTTCTCGAGGTGATCGCCGAGCTGCACGGAGCCGCGGTGGACGTGCGGCAGCTCGTGCCCATCGATCCCGTGGAGGTTGCCCGCGCGATCACCGATCCGCACCGCCGCAAGCGTGTGGTGCAGCTCGCGCTCGTGGCCTCGATGGTCGAGGGCGAGGTCGCGGAGGTTGGCGACGAGGCCGTGCGTGCGCTGGCCCGCGCGCTGGAAGTGGACGACCGTGGTCTCGCGGTGATTCACGACCTCGCGACCCACCATCGCATGGCGGCGCGGTTCGACATGATGCGTCGCGTGATGGGCAAGTTCGGCTCCCAGGCGTTGGAGGAAGAGGGATTTGCTGGCATTCGCAAGATGCTGGCACCCATGACCGGCGCCGAGGACCCCGAGCTCGCGTGGCGCTACAAATCGCTCGGATTGCTGCCGGAAGGGACGTTCGGCAGGGTCTTTTGGGAGCACTGCACACGCCGCAAGTTCGGCTTCCCCGGCGAGAAGGGCGGGCTGCCGGAACGAATGGTGTTCCACGATTTCGGCCACGTGCTCGCCGGCTACGACACCGACGCTCCCGGCGAGATCCAGCAGGGGGCGTTCCAGGCCGGCTTCATCCGCCAGGACGGATTCGCGTTCCTGCTCTTCGTCGTGATCCAGTTCCACATCGGCGTTCGCCTCACGCCCGTCGCACAGGCCGAAACCGGGTTGCTGGACGTCGCCAAAGTGATGCGGGCAGCGCAACGCGGATCGGCCTGCAAGGTGGACCTGAGCGACCACTGGGATCCGTTCGCCGTCGTCGCGCTGCCACTCGAAGAGGTGCGCGCCCAGTTCGGGATCCCGCCGCTCTGACGCGACGGTGGTCGGGTTCGTGGTTGCAGCCGTGGATGCCGGCTGACTCGGCGCGAGGTTGACGCTCTGCGCGCCCTCGGGGCCATGCTTGGGCGATCCACCGCCGAGCATGCGCTCGGCCCTGATCCAGCGAGGACGGCGTCGGCGATGATCTCCACCAGCGACTTCAAGCGCGGGATTCGCATCCAACTCGACGGCGAGCCGTTCGTGATCCTCGACGTCCACGTGCAACCGCCATCCGCCCGCGGCGCCAGCTCGCTCACCAAGGTGAAGGTGCGGAACCTGCGCACCAGTCAGGTCTTCGACAAGACCTTCCGCGGCGGTGAGAAGGTCGAGGAGCCGAACGTGGAGCTGCGGCCGGTGCAGTTCCTGTATCAGGATCGCGATGGCTACCACTTCATGGACGCGCAGTCGTACGACCAGTTCGCGCTGAGCGCCGAGGAGCTGGGCGATGTCACCGGTTACCTCACCGACGGTCTCGGCGACATCCGCTCGGTGCTCTTCAACGACGAGGTGATCTCGATCGAGCTGCCCAACACCGTCGAGCTCGAGATCGTCGAGACGGCGCCGGTGGTGAAGGG
>CAYUSL010000322.1:0-7324 GCA_964447125.1 uncultured bacterium
CCGCGCACCTCTTGGTTGAGATTCACGATGAAGCCGGCGGGGTTTCGGATCGGCTCGGGCACGAGACTCTTGTAAACCTTCGCCACCACAGAAGGCCGCGAAGGCACGTCGTCGCGGAGGTCGGCGGCGGTGAGCTTCTCGGGTTGATGAAAGAGGCTCACGACCTGAAGGTCGAGATTTCGAAATGGCGATTGTCGGGCACCGAAGCTCAGGCCACCCGTCCCTTCCTCGACCACCTTTTCCAGCCGTTTCAAGTCGATGCTGCCGAGGGTTCGATAGAGCATCTCGGTGTAGTCGCTGGTCCGCAGCCACGCGATGGACGCGATTCGATCCGCGTAGTCGGCCACCGTGTACTCGGGCCGGTCCACCTGCGCCTCGAAGAACGAGCTGGCGTCCACGACGATGATCCGCGCCTTCATGCCGGGCCTCTCTTCGAGGATGCTCGCGAAGAGCTGCACCAGTGTCTCGAGGCCGTAGTTGTCGTAGAGGCCGCCGTCGCCGAGCTCTTCGAAGAGATCGGCGTCGGTTCGTGACTTGTCCTTGAGCACGGTGGGGCCGAGCAGGCTCGGCACTCCCGCCGACGCTGCCACCGCGTACGAGAGTGGGAAGCTCGCGATGTCGCTGGCGATGGTGTCGAAGCCCGTGTTCTCGAACGGCCGATGGAGCTCGGTGGAGTTGCCGCGGATGAGCTTGAGCTCGCGCACGCCCCGCATCAGGCGCGAGTCGTTGAAGCGGCCGGTGGGCAGACGCGTGAACAGAAACTTGTTGCCGCGTGAGTAGGAAGTGGCGTTGACGATCAGGGTGGGCCGCCGCGGCCCCGGCGCGGGCAGATCAGCGAACGTCGCATCGTGGAAGAAGTTGGAATCGAAGACCTCCGCGAGCACGTGGCCGCGATGATAGTGCGTGAGGATGAGCGGAATTGCCCGACCCATGAGGAGCGTCCGGCCGACACTGCGCATCTCGAAGTCGAGCCGCATGTCGTCGCGGAACCGTTGGAAGAAGGCATCCAGCACCGCCGGATCGGACGAATCGGGCCGGAGCAGCGTGTAGTAGGTCGAGGCGAGCGAGCCGCCGGAGACGGCGGAGAGGAAGTCCACTTCGTCGAGGAGTGTGGTTGCCGTGCGGGCGCCCGCCGCGCCGGTGCCACCCTCCGTCGGCTCGACTGGGATGTGGCGCAGGCGATCGAGCACGCACGCGAGGAAGTACGCCGACCGGCTGCCGCCACCGGAAACCGCGAGCCCCACCAACTCGTTCCCGTAGTCGCGACCGCGATCGTCCTCCAGCGCTCGCCACGGTTCGGGCGAGGTGTTGTCGTACTCGTAGAGCCGCGCGAAGAGCCCGTTCTTGAACGGATACGTGACGGCCGCGCCGACGGCATCGATGCCGGTGCCCACGATCGCACCGACACAACCGGCGCCAGCGAGCGCCAGCGCCGTGAGCACGACGACCCGCACTCGGCGGTGATGTAGCGGTGCGCCTCGGGCGAGCATGATGCGCCGAGCCTACACGGCG
This sequence comes from uncultured bacterium, assembly GCA_964447125.1. Classification (GTDB taxonomy): domain Bacteria; phylum JADJOY01; class JADJOY01; order JADJOY01; family JADJOY01; genus JADJOY01. The sequence continues at coordinate 1,513 of CAYUSL010000322.1, forward strand.
GGACCGCCGCGGGCACCCTCGTGAGCGCGGCCCAGCGCTACTCGAAGCTGAGCGCGCGCTCGAAGTCGCCGGGTCGGCTCGATGCGGCTTTGGCGGTCTCGAGATCCACGATTCCGGTTCGGTAGAGCTCGGTCAGGTGTTGGTCGAACGTGTGGGTGTGCAGCTTGTCGCCGCCTTGGCCGACCATGTCCGTGATCTCTCCGGTGCGCGTCGGATCCTGGATGCACTCCTGGATCGTGAGGTTCGAGAACATCGCCTCGCACGCGAGCACCATGCCTTCGCCGTTCTTGCGCGGCAGCAACCGCTGCGCGATCACCGCCTTCAGGTTCTCGGCGAGGCGATAGCGCACCGCCGCCTGTTCGCCTTGCCCGAACACGCCGAGCAAACGACCGATGGTCTTGGCGGTGTCGGTGGTGTGGATGGTGGCCAGCACCAGGTGGCCGGTTTCGGCGGCGCGCAGCGCCGTATCGATCGTGTCCAGGTCGCGCAGCTCGCCCACCAGGATCACGTCGGGATCCTGGCGCAACGCCGAGCGCAGCGCCGCGTTGAACGAGCGCGTGTCGCGCCCCACCTCTCGCTGGGTGATCGAGCTCAGCATCGGCCGGTGTACGAACTCGACCGGATCCTCGATGGTGACGATGTGCGCGCGACGCGTGCGGTTGATCTCGTGGATGATCGAGGCGAGTGTGGTGGACTTGCCACAACCGGCGACGCCGGCGACCAGCACCAGCCCGCGGTGCAGATCCGCCACCTGGCGGATCGAGCGCGGCAGATCCAGCGAGTCGAACGACGGCACCTCGCTCGGCACGATGCGCAGCACCACCGCGACGGTGCCCATCTGCCAGAAGATGCTGGCGCGGAACCGCGCAGCGTTCTCGAGCTCGAAGCAGGTCTCGACTTCGTCGATCAGGTTGTCGGGGTTGTGGTGGCTACGCCGCAACAGGAACTGCACGATCCACTCGATGTCGTCGGCATTGAGCTTGGGGATCGGAGTCTCGCGCAGCTCGTCGAGGATGCGCATGAGCGGCGGCGAGCCCACCTTGAAGTGGATGTCGCGCGCCCGGTACTTGAGGCCGGCGGAGAGGATGCCGCGGAACTTTCGCTCGTCCATTCCTGGAGTCGCCTGCGGGATGCGTCCGGCTCCCACCGGGGGCCGTCCACTCGGCATGCCTTCGGGGCGCGACGAGGTCGCGGGCGCAGGGGCCAAGGTGCGTGCGCGGGCGCGAGCATCCTGGATCGAAGCGGTGGACTCGGGCGTCATCGATGCTCCTCTCGGTCGTCAGGGGATTGACCTGCGACGCGATCTCGACCGGGAACCGTCCGTGCTCGGGCATCCGGTGGCATGCGACGACCTCGGTCGTGCATGCCGCCGCCATCAGCGATCGCGAAAAACGCGTGTGATCGCTGATACGTAGCGGGTGATATCCGGCGGGACGCGTCCATGCGGCCACGGCCGAGGGCATCTCGGCAACCGGCGCACGTCCGCGCACCATGCGCAGCCAGAGCACGCCAGAAATGGTGCCACCCACCCTCGATGGCGTGCGGCTTGTTCAAACGGCATGCCGTCGCAAGTGTCCGCGCGGATCGGTAGGATTGAAGACGATGGATGCATACGAACCGTTTCTCTCGCTCGCCGTGGCGTGCGCGGTCGGTCTCTTGATCGGCCTCGAGCGCGAGCAATCGCATCCCGCGAGTGCCGAGGACCGCCGCTTCTTCTTCGGCGGCTCGCGCACCTTCCCGCTCTTCGCGCTCGCAGGCGCCATCTCGGCCCTGCTTTCACGATCGCTGGGAGTGGGCATCGTGCTGGTGCCGTTCGTGGCGGTGATGTCGTTGTTGGGAGTCGTGCACCTGCGCAGCCTTCGCGCCGGCGCGGATTCGGGGCTCACGTCCGAAATCGCCGCGCTGGTGACGTTCCTGCTCGGCGCCCTCGCCACCACCGAGCACGTCGTCGAGCCCACCGGACGCCGCCTGGTCGTGGTGTCGGCGATTGCGGTGGTGATGACGCTGGTGCTGTCGCTCAAGCCGGTGCTGCATTCGCTCGTCGCGCAAGCATCGAAGGACGACGTCTACGCAACGCTCAAGTTCCTGCTGGTCGCGGTGGTGGTGCTGCCGCTCCTGCCGGATCGCGATCTGGGCCCGTATGCGGTGCTCAATCCCCGCAAGATCGGCTGGATGATCGCGCTCATCGCGGGCGTGAGCTTCGTCGGCTACGTCGCCATCCGCGTCCTCGGACCAGGCCGCGGTCTCGGGCTCACCGGCTTCGTCGGCGGGCTGGTGTCTTCGACTGCCGTCACGCTCTCGGCTTCCGGCAGCGCCCGGCGCGATCGCTCGATCGTGGAGCCTGCGGCGCTCGCCGTCGTGCTCGCGTCGAGCATCATGTACGTGCGAGTGCTGATCTTGGTGGCGTTCATCCACCGGCCGACACTGATCCCACTTGGCCGCACGCTCGTGCCGATGACCGTCGCTGGCGCCGCGGTGGCGATCTTCCTGCTGCGCCGCACGCGCGCCGCGGCCTCCACCCCCGCGAACGTTGCGTTCGCGAACCCCTTCGAGCTCACCCAGGCCGTGAAGTTCGCGCTGCTCTTCACTGCGATCCTGGTGGCGGTGAAGGCGGCGAACGAGAGCTTGGGATCGCGAGGGATCTACGTGACGAGCGTCCTCGCCGGCACCACCGACGTGGACGCGATCACACTCTCGATGGCAGGCCTCGCGAAGAGCGGTCTCGACGTGGAAGTCGCCGCCAACGCCATCTGGGTCGCCGTGATCTCGAACACGATCGTGAAGGGCGGGATCGCCATCGCGCTGGGCGGCGCCGCGTTCGGACGGGTGGTCGGATTCGCCTTCGGCGCCATGGTCGCCGCCAGCATGGTCGCCCTCGTCCTCCCCTGAGCCCGACTTCAGCTTCGCGCCTCGAAGACCAGCACCGCGCCCACGCGTTCGCAGCCGACGGCCCCGAGCCCCGCGGCGACGAGCCCGCGCTCGACCTCGCGGGCTGCGAGCGCCACGGCGAAGTGGCCTTGCTCACGCATGCGCTCGATGCGCCGATCGGAAGCCACGCCGCCGCCGCGCACCACGCACGAGCCCGCCAGCGAGCCGCCGGGAGCGAGGACGCGCCGGATCTCCCGCAGCGCACCCATCCAATCGGCGAAGCAATGGAGGCTGTTCACCGCGAGCACGCGATCCACCGTGCCATCTCCCAGCGGCAACCGGGTTGCCGGCGCGCGCAGCAGCACTACGTCGCGAAGACCGATCCCGGCGAGCCGTCGTGACGCTCGTTCGAGCATTCGCGCCGAGAGATCCACCCCCACCACCCAGCGCGCCGCTGCCAGCCACTCGCGGTGGCGCGCCAGCGCCGCACCGCCGCCCACCGGTACGTCGAGGACGCGCGCGCCGCTGGCGTCGGCGAGTCGCGCAGCCAGCGCACGCACCACGCGGGCGTGAGAGGCGCCCCAGAAGCGTCGAAAAAGAAACTCGGCGCTCAGCTCGTGCCGAACCAGCCAGTCGTAGCTCGCCCCAGCGAGGCCGTCGTAGCGCCGTGCGACGCTCACCTCGCTATCGAGGGCCACCGCCGAATCGGACGCAGCGCGGTCGCCATCGACGAAGTCGCCGAATCCCTGCGACCACCGAACCGCGCGGCCGCAACCGTCGCATGCGATCGCGTTCGCACTCGCGATCCGGCGCAAAGCGCACGCGCCGCAGCGCGGGCAGCGAAGCGTGGCGAGGCATTCGCTCGAACGAATGAGGTCGTGAGGCATCGCGCGGTCCACGACGGGCGCTTTCCTTGACGCCCGTTTCGAGCGGTTCCTATTCTGCCCGCACGTTCGCGCTCGCGCCTCGTCTTCGTGCGCGACCGCGAGCGCCCGCGGTGCCGCGCGCCTCCCCCGCCTCGGCCTCGCCTTCCCGGTGCGGCTGGTGAACGAGACCGCTCTCTTCGTTTCCGACCCGGCACGCCTGAGCGACGAGGACCTCGTCGCCGCCGACCGCCTCTACTTCGGCAACGAGGTCTGCCCACGCCTGCTCCCGCGCCCCGCGGAGCTGCGACAGGTCGTGACGCGGGCCCGCGCTGCCGGAAAGCCCATCACGTTCGTCACCCCCTATCTCGCGCAACCCGATCTGGAGCCCTTCGCACGCCTTCTCGACGTGCTCGCCCGCGACGCCGCGGGCGCGGAGATCGTCGTGAACGATTGGGGCGCGCATCGCTTGCTGCGCGAGCGGCAAGAAGCCTTTCCGCTGGTCTTCGGGCGCCTGCTCCACAAGCTCAAACGTGACCCGATGATTCCGCATTACCTCGAGCGCGGCGGCGCCGGCGAGGCCCATCTGCGCGGCACGCCCGTGGCCATCCCCGGCTTCTTGCGCGCGCTCGCGGAGCTCGGCTTCGCGCGCATCGAGTACGAGCATCTGGCGCAAGGCCTCGAAGACGGCCCCGGCGACGAGCATCTCGAGATCCCGGGCAGCCTCTACTACCCGTTCGTGCTGGTCTCGACGTCGCGCACGTGTCCCACCGCAAGCCTCGGCCAGCACCCCGAGCGCGCGCCCTTCCCGCTCGCCGGCTGCGCCCGCGAATGCCGCGGCTACACGATCCGCGTCGAGCGCGAGCACGTGATGCCACTCAAGCTCAAGGGCAACACGTACTTCTACGAGAATCCCGCGCCACCCGAAGCCCCCCGCGGCTGGCGCATCGATCGCCTCGTCCATCAGCCCGCGTTACCCATGTGAGCGCATGAGACGACCGGCCATCACCGCACCCGTCTCCGAGCCGAGCGACGTCGAACCGCTCGTGGCCGCCGGTGCAAGCGAGCTCTATTGCGGGGTCCAGCCGCGGAACGACGCCGCACGCGAGGCTGGCGTGGAGCACGCCAACCGCCGCGACGACGCCGGCTCGAACCTCGTCGACTACCGCGAGCTCGCCGAAGTGGTGCGCCGCGCCCACGCCGCGCGCGCCGAGGTCTTCCTAGCGCTCAACAACCACTTCACCGCCGCGAGCTTGCCGCTCGCGTTGGAGCAAATCGAGCGCGCTGGAAACGCCGGCGTCGATGCGTTCATCGTCGCCGACGCTGCACTCCTGCCGAGCCTGCACGAGAAGGCACCCAGCGTGCCGCTGCATCTCTCGAGCGTGGCTGCGGCGTTCAACGGCGAGGCGCTCGCGCATTGGCGGGCACTCGGCTTCCAGCGCGCGGTGCTCCCGCGCCACCTCACCGAGCCGGAGATCGCCGAGCTGGTGAGCGTCGCCGGCGACCTCGACCTCGAAGTGCTGGTCATGAACGACGGCTGCCATCTCGTCGACGGCCATTGCGGCTTCCTGCATCCCATCCAGCAGGCGCCGTCGCTCGCGGGCAAGTTGCTCACGCAGCCACGCGTCGAACGCTTGCTGCGACCGCTGACGGCACACATCCCGCCGCAGCTCCTGATGGGCATGCTCGAAGAGAGTGAGATGCTGCCGTGCCACCTCAAGGAGGAGCAGCTCGTGGTCGAGGTGGAGGACGGCGCCGAGGGCATCGACGCGGACGCGGTGCGCCGTTACCACGTGGACTACATGACGGTGTCGCGCGTGCGCTATCGCTGCGCGCTGTGCTCGGTCGGTGCGCTGGGACGCGGCGGCGTGCGCAGCCTCAAGGTCGCCGGGCGGCGTTACGCCTTGAGCCAGCGGATCGCGGACGTGCGGTCGCTCGCACAGGCGCTCGATCACGTGGATCGCGGCGTGGAGGGCGAGCCCTTGGTGCGCGCGTGCGAAGAGCTCTTCCGCGAGAACCGCGGCTTCGCGTGCGAGCGCGCCTACTGCTACTTCGCGCCCGGCGGCTGGCGCGGAAGCGCG
>CAYUSL010000323.1:0-7321 GCA_964447125.1 uncultured bacterium
GTGAACGGGTCGATGGCGAGCACACCGGGTAAGTCGCGATCGATCACCAAGAGCCGCCCCGCCGCTGCGTCGAGCGCGATGCCCGCAGGATCGCGGAGCGGCAGCCCGCCACCGACGGCCTCGGCGCTCACGTAGCGCATCGCGCCGCTCGTGAGATCGATCGAGGTCACGGCGGCGCGGCCGTGATCCGATACGTAGAGCAGATCGCGCGCGGCATCCAGCGCGGCGAACGACGGTGCAGAGAGGATCCCGATCGAGCGAATGCTGGCCGTGGCGGCGTTGCGGTTCTCGAACCCTTTGACGTCGCGCGTGTCGACCGTGAGCGTGTTGGTGCCGGCGTCCAGCGCGAGATTGGCGTTCCAGGTCTGGAACTGATCGTCGCTGGAGGCCCGGACACCGTTCACGCGCACCGATTCGACGGTGCCGGTGTGGGTGGTGGTGCCGCGCACGGCAATCGTTCGCGCATCGGTGAGCGACACGCCCGGCGGGAACAGGATCGCCGCCGCCGGGCCGAGCTCGTCGGGACCGCCGTTGCCGTTGCCGCCGCCGTTGGTGATGGGGCCGCCGCCGCAGCCGAGCGCCGCGCTCGTGACCAGTACGGCGAGGCCAGCGTGCGCGACCCGCCGCGTGCGCCGGCGGATCGATCGAGTGAATTTCATCGGAGCCTCGGCTCGGACGGCGATCCGCGTGAACACAAGCCGCGCGAGCGTGCGGATTCTAGCCCTGAAATTGGCGCATCGAAGAATGAACCTGTCTTGCGGGGGTCTGGAAGACCCCCGAGGCAAGATCAGCTAGCCCTGAAGTAAGCGCATGGCGCTCACTTCAGGGCTAGCCTGGCGCAGGGGTTCCTGGATCGGCCCTCGTCGGCGACGGATCGACGGCGGTGAGAAGGGAGGCGATCGTCGCGGCGAGCTCGGTCGCCATGGCCCGGTGTCCGCTCGCGCTCGGATGCCCCTCGAAGAGGAAGAACGAGCCTGGAATGCGCCTGCCGAGCTGCGCCAGATCGACGCATCGCAGCCGGCGGCGGATTGCGACGGCCCGCACGTCGCGCTCGCGTGCGAGCTGATCCTCGTCGGGGTCGCGATTGGGATACGTGGCGAGCACCACGCGCGCGCCGATCGCGCGTCCCGCATCGACGAACGCGTCCAGCCGCGCTTGGTAGCTCGGACCCGTCGGATCCCGATCGTTCACACCGGTCAGCAGCACGATCACGTCGGGGCGGTACGCTGCGACGTGGCGCTGCAACCGTTCGAGCATGCGCGGCAGATCGTAGGCCGGCACTCCGGCATTCAGGACTTCCACCCCGCCCGACAGCCGACGGGCCAGCTCGCGCTCGAGGATCGCCGGGTACGCGTCACCAGCGCTCACGAGCCAACCATAGGTGGCCGAGTCGCCGAGGATGGCCACGCGCGCGACGCCTGGACGCCGCGCTCGCGCGGGCACTGCGCCGCGAAAACCTTCGGCACCGATTTCGGCGCGCGTCGAGCGGGTCAGCTCGTACGCGCCGCCGCGCTCGTGGCTGACGAGGCGATAGGCCCCGAGCGCCGAGAGCTTCGTCACGGCCACGAACGCGCTCCCAGCGAGCGCCAGCACGAAGCCCAACGCGCGGATCTCGGGACCCGGCCGTCGGAGTTGCGCCCCCGCTCTGCCGAGGAGCGTCGCGATGGCCCCGAGCACGTGGACGAGCGCCAGCAGCAACGCGATCGAGAGCAACAGGAACCGAAAGCGCAACAACACGTCGAGCAGGAGGAACAGGAGAAACGTGATCCCGCTGGCCGCGAGCCAGCGCCGATTCACGAGCGCCGCCTTCCGCGGATGCGATCGGCGCAGGCTGCTCTGGGTCGGCGACGCTGCGGCCGTCGTCGCCCACACCGCCATCGCGCAGATCAGTCCCAGCGCCTGCCCATCGACGCAGAGCACCAGCCGCAGCCACGCGTTGAGCAGCGGCACACCGACGGCGGCGAGCCCGAACGCCGTCGCCGCACGGCGCACGAGCGCGATCGGCGCGTGGCCGTCGCTCACGTCGCCAGCAGGATGCGGAACGCGCCGAAGATCTTCTGCGCCAGCTCGTAGAGCGAACGGGTGCGAAACACGCTGCGCCACACGTAGCGCGGGCGGAAGTAGTAGCGCTTGTACATCCGCCGCTGCCAGCGGGCGAGCTCTTTCACGGTGAAGAACTCGGTCCAATGATCGGGAACGAAGCCGCGCACGGGTTTGCGCGCGAACTCGTCCCAGCGCCCCCGTTCGACCACGCCGCGGCGCATGGCCTCTTCGTACATCTCGGTGTGTGGGTAGAGGGTGCAGATGGAGAACTGGACGTAGTCGGGGTCGAGCTTCTTCACGAAGGAGTACGCGCGCTCGAGATCGGTCGCGTTGCGCTCGAAGGGCAGTCCGATCATGTAGTCGGCGATGGTCGCGATGCCGAGCTCGCGGCACCACGCGAAGAACGACTCGACCTGCGCGATGCTGGTCGCCTTCTTGAGCTCCGCCAGGCCAGCGTCGGAGTCGGTCTCGACTCCCACCGAGACTTGGCGCAGACCCGAGCGTTTCGCGCGTGCCAGCATCTCGCGGGACGCTTGCATCACGCGGCCGCGGAAGCTCCACGTCATGCGCACGTCGTGGCGATCCAGCGCGTCGCAGATGTCGTAGACGCGGCGCTCGTTGACGTTGAAGAGGTCGTCGTAGAAGTGGATCTCTTCGTAGCCCATCCGCCGCGCGTCGAGCGCCTCGCGCGCGACGAGGTCGGGGTTGCGCGTGCGGTAGCTCTTGATGGGAACGTCGCAGAACGTACAGAGATACGGGCACCCACGCGAGGTGATCATGGTGACCATCTTGCGCGTCGAGCCGAGGACGCTGTGGTAGTCGAGGTGGCGGATGTGGCGGCGCGCGGGAAGGGCGAGCGCGTCGAGATCCTCGACGTAGGCCGGCTTCACGCTCACGTGCGCGAGGAAGCGCTTGTCGCGCGTGGCGGGTGGCTCGTGCCGCTCGATGCTCTCGCGCGTGTACACACCGTCGATGCCTTCGATGCTCTCGCCGCGAGCGCGCGCCTCGACCAGGGCCGCGAACGCGTGCTCACCTTCGCCCACGACGATCGCGTCCACGTTCGCCAGTGCTGCGGCCTCGCGCGGATACGCGATCGGGTGATGCCCGCCCAGCACCACGAAGCAGCGCGGATTCCACGCCTTGATTGCGCGGCAGGTCTCGACCACGTCGAGCAGGCTGATCGTGAAGCTGGTCACGGCGACCAGATCCGGCTGCGTGGGTGCCAGCACCCGCGACACCAGATCGGCGTGACGGATGCGCTCGGCGACGCAATCGGCGAAGAACGTCTCGTGCCCGGTGGTGGTGGCCTCGAGCTGGCCGAGCAGGTAGAGCAGGCCGAGCGGCGGGTAGTGGCCGTAGTCGTCGGGCTCCAGGAATTTCGAGCCGTCCTCCGCGGGGTGGAGGACGACCTTCAGCTCGTCGGGTGGATTGAGCGCCAGTACGCGCATGGCTCGATTTCCGGGGCGCGAAGGGGCGCGGGTGGCGCGGCGAGTGTTCCACGCGCTCGGCGGAAGCCGCAACCGCGTGATCTGCGCGGTGCACGCGTCCTCGGTCACCCGGCGATCAGCGCGCGTTGCCGGGGCTACTCGCGACAGGCCAGGCGAAGATCCCGGCGCTGGCGCCGGCGTACACCGTTCCCGTCGCGGCGTCGTAGGTGATCGCGCGCGCGCCCGAGCCGACCTGGGTGGAGGCGAGGGCGCGGCTCGTCGCGATGTCGTGGACCGTCAGCACGCCCCGAAAGGTGTCGAGCGTCATCAGCAGTCCGCGCCCACGATCGCATTCGATCTCGCGCACGCCGAAGCCCACCGGAATCGAGCCGCGCCGTTCGAGGGTGTGCGCGTCGAGCTCGTCCACACGGCGCCGGAACATGCGCGCGACCAGGATCGAGCTGCGTTCGGGAAGAACGCAGGTGTCCCCATTCATGAAGCCCACCCAGCGTTTCACCAGCGGCGTGCCGTCGAGGCGGCTCGTGCTCACCCACGGGCTCACCATCCAATCGCTGACGAAGAGCTGCGCGAGCTCCGGGTTCCACTCGAGCGCGTAGGGCCAGCGGAGCTCGCCTGGCATCGCAAACGAGTGGCGCTCCCCGGTGGCCAGATCGAGACTGCGGATGTCGTGGCTCGCTTCGCTGACCAAGAGCGCGACGTGATCGTCCGCGACGTCGACGTCGACGCTGTTGCGCGTCTCCAGGTTGCGATAGTCGGTGAGCGTGTCGAGGTCCAAGGCCGATGCGCCGCCTGGGCTGCTCACCACGAGCGTGTGGGCGCCGTGTACGAGCGCCAGGCGTTGTGGGTCGCCGCCGAGTCCCGTGGGCGGCCGCCGGAGCTCGCCCGTATCGAGGTCGATCCAGCCCACCGAGGCGTTGCCACCGCGGTTCGAGAAGTAGAGCCTTCGCGTCGCCGAATCGAAGCGGAGATCGTAGATCCCCTCGACGTCGCCGACTCGGCGTAGCTCGGTGAGCGCTGCGCCGCGCCGGCATTCGAGGACGAATCCGGCGCACACCAAGGTGCCGGCGCCGACAGCCAGCGCCGCGAGCACGCGCAGCTCACCTGGTTCGCGGCGCTCGCGACTCGCGGCGCGCACCGTCGCGGCGAGACCGAGCACCCACACGAGCCAGCTCAGCGCCACGGGAACGGCTGCGTCGCCGTCGACGCTCGCGGGCACCGCGCGCGCGACGCCGACGAGCACGATCGCGCCCAACGCCACGGCGATCCATGGACTGCGGCTACGCCCGAGCGCCGTGCCGCCGATCGCGACCGCTGCGACCAGCGAGCACTCGAGTGCGATCGTCGTCGGGCCGGGCCGGATCGCGAGCCCCGCGATCGGCACCGCCACGGTTCCGCACCAGACGAGAATCACGAACGGGATCCGCCACGCTTCGGCGAGCCAGCCGGGACGCAACACCGGGATCGGTCGCGCCGCTCGAATCGATCGCCACACGTCCACCCACAGGCTCGTCGCCAACATCGCTGCGATGCCCAGGAAGAGCGCGAGCTGCCTCGACCACAGGCTGAATCGGATCCAGCCGATGAACGCCATCAGGCCGAGCGCCTGCTGCCACCAGCGAAGTCGGCGGCCCGGCCTCGGCAACATCGGGAGTGTTGAGTCCGTAGGGCGGGGGCTCGTCCCGCGCCGCAAGGTCTCCTCGTTGGCGAGGGCTTCGACTTCGTTTGTGCCGCCTGCGCGGCGCAGCGTTCGAAATACGCGCCGGAGTCCGCCGATGCCCGCTGCGAGGATCCGTGCCAGCGCGCGGCACAGAAGCACCAGAATGGTTCCGGCACCGAGCGCCGCGAGCGTCGATCCGACGAAGATGAGCCCGATCCCGGGCCCCCACAAGAGCGTGCTCGCCAGCCCGGGCAGCACCTGGTCCAGCACCGGGCCATCGGCGATCGGCATTCCGACGGCGGCGACCAGCGCGAGGACGAGCACGTAGAGCGGCGAGCGCGGCGGGAAGATTCGCGCGAGCTCGGCCACCAGCCCCGCGTGCCACGGGCGCGACGCGTGGCTGTGCTCGCGGGTGCCGAAGGGCTCGGACTCCGCCACCCCAGGCACTCCGTCGCGTCCTTCCGAGAGCCGTCAGCTCGGCAGATTGCTCGCGAACGCGAAGCCGATGCCCGTGGCACCGGTGAAGCCGTCGGGCGGGAGAGTCGCGTCGTCGGGCGGCAGCCCCGGTGCGACCTTGGCGTTGATCTGATCGACCTGGTGCCAGAGCATGAAGAACGTGAGCTGCTCGGGAACCTCGACCACGGCCGGCTCGGTCTCGTCCACGATCGAGAATCCGGAGAACGAGTTGAAGCTGCCGTCCACCTTGGGTCCGAGCGAGATCGGCAGCTTCTCGGCCACGTTGGGATTGATCTCGTTGGCCGGGCAATCGAAGTCTTCGCATTCGCGCTTGTTGGGCGCCTTGGTCCAATCGAGGCCGTTCTCGGAAAACGCGATGCCGATCGAGGAGTCGACGTCGTCGAAGCGGGTGTCGAGCCGGCCACGCAAGTTGCCCGTGTAGTAGAGCAGGTAGTAGGTGCGCAGCGGATCGCGGTGCACCACCACCGAGGGCGCGCCGACGCTGCCGCTCGAATACGTGGGCTTGTAGAACTCCCAGGTCGTTTGATCGGCGGTGATCACCGGCACCACGTCGGTGCGGCCGCCCTCCGACGAGCGGCCGAAGGCGTCACGCTTGGTCCAGCTCACGCCGTCGCTCGACTCCGCGTAGCCGATCGAGCGCGCCGCGTTCACGTTGCCGTCGTACCACATGCGGTAGAGGCCATCGTGGAAGACCACGGTGGGCGAGCCGATCGTGCCGGCTTCCCAGCGCTGGTCGGCGGCGAGCACCGGTTGCGAGCCGCGGCGCGTCCAGTGGAGGCCGTCGTTCGATTCTGCGTAGCCGATGCCGGCGTAGTTTCCGCCCTCGAACCAGATGCGGTAGAGGCCGTCGTTCACGAGCACGCTCGGTGCGCCGACGGAGCCCGCTTCCCAGTCGGCTTCGGCGCTGAGCACGGCTTCGTCGGCGGTCACGCTCACGTCGAAGTCGCGGCATTGCGTGCCGGGTAGCAGCGTGAGCCGATTGTGGAGGATCCGCGAGGTCTCGCCACTGCGCAGCTCGGACCAGATCTGGAACGTGTCGTCCTGCTCGTGCACCAACGCCGGGCCGCCGCGCTGCCCATCGGCGGGCGAGGTCAGGATGAACGGCTGGACGAGCTGGGTGTTGCAGAAGAAGTCCTGCTTGAGAAACGGGCCGACGCCGCTCGAGGGCAGGTTGCCGCTGCCGCTCGGCTCGTTGCCCTTGCTGGCGGTGAAGCCGCAACCGAGCGCCAACGCCAGGAGCGCGAGCGACGCAGCACGTGCAGCGCGCGAGCCGGACGAGCGGGGAGTGTCCGCGATGTTCATCAGAAGCGCAGCGTCGCGGTGGCGCCGCCCACCAGCACGTAGCCGCCCATCGTGAAGTCGCCGTAGGCGTCGGCGACCGGATTGTCCTTCTTCGCCAGCCGCTCCTCGAGATGGAGGTATTGGGCGTGAACGTCGATGTCGATCGGTCCGCGCACCACCGACAGCAGGTGTGGGAAGCGCCCGCCCAACCCCAGGGCGACGATGTGGACGTTGGTGTCCGCGAAGTTGTTGAAGCCTTTGGGCGTGGGTGCGGGAGTGGGGCGGTAGCGATAACCGCCGCGCACGAAGAGCTCCATCGACTCGTCGTGATGGAAGCGCCACTCGGCGCCTGCAGCAGGAATCACGATGTCGTGGAAATCCGGCGGGGGCAGGCCGAAGTTGGGGTTGGCGCCGA
>CAYUSL010000324.1:0-7319 GCA_964447125.1 uncultured bacterium
AGCGGCGACTTCTCGCCGTAGCTCTTGGTGCTGAGCACCGAGGCCGGCACGCCAAACTTGATGAGCGCCGCCTTGACGGTGTCCGCGCGACGGGTGCCGAGCTTGTCGTTGTAAGCGTCCGAGCCGCGCTCGTCGCAATGACCATCGATCTCGACCGACTTGACCTTCTTGCCCTTGATGTACTGGGCGAGCAGATAGACCTTGCCGGTGCCGAGCGGCGTCAAGCTGTGCTTGTCGAACGCGAAGTTCACGTCCGGCAGGATGAAGCGCTCCTTCTCGACCACCCGCTCGACGATCTTCTCGACGGGCGCCGCAGGCGCCGCAGCCTCGACCACCGGCCGCGAAACGGGTCCGGCGTAGGTCAGCGCAACGATACCGCGGTAGTCGTCCACGGCCTTGGTGATACCGAAGTCGATGCCGCCGGCGATGCCGAGGCCGTTGCCCACGCCGTAACGCGCACCCGCGAACACCGAGAGCGGATCGTCGTCGGCGTTGGAGAGATCGTTGGTCTCGCCGTGCACGACACCTTCGAGAGCCAGCTTCTCACCCGGCAGGTAGTAGTTGCCGTAGATCGGCAGCTCGAGGCCGCCGTGGTACGAGAGCGTCGAATCCACCTTCTCCGCCGGGCCGGCGCCCGTCTGGCTACCGAGAACGAAATTGCCCGCGAGACCGGCGGTGAGGAGGATGGGGCCCTGGAAGACGTACTCGCCCTTGCGGCCGAGATCGATCGGGAGATCGACCAAGCCGCCCACCGAGATCACGTCCCGCTCCAGACCCTCGCCGCCGATCAGCGAATCGATGTTGTCGCGGTAATCCACGCGACCGGTGGCGCCGAACCGGTACGTGACCAGCGCCGCCACGTTGATGGGGGCGATCTTGTCGCCGTCGCCGAGCAGCTTGCCGTCCTTCAAGATCGCGACCTTGGCGTTCACCGCCACGTCGCCGATGCCCTTGTGCTCGCCGTTCGGCTGGCCGAGCTCTTCGCGATCCGCGTTCCACACGAACGGCAGCCGCGCGCTCACTTCCAACCAATCGAGCAGGCCCACCGCCGCCACCACCCGCAGCTCGTTCACGTGCGAGATGGTGTCACGCAGGTTGGCGTCCTGGATCCGCATGTCCGCGATCGCACCCAGCGAGAACTTGAACTGATCCAGGGTGCTCGCGGTGGGCACCAGAATCAGACCGCTCGGGCCGGCAAAGCTCGGATGCGGCTGGATCGCATCTTCCTCGGCATGTGCGGGACGGAAAGCCGAGGCCGTGAGCGCCAACACCAGGCCGAGCACCACGGAATGGCTACGCCAGAACCGTTTCATCGTGTTCACTCCTTCGACAGATGGGTGGAGATCACCCGTTCGTTCGTAGTCAAACGCAGGTTGAATCTACGTCGTGCCTTCCTCGATGTCAACAAAAAAAGCTGAGCGTGCGGGTAGTTCGGGTCGGCGCCTGAGCATATTATGCAGCGCGTCATAGCACACGGTCGCGTGCGTGTCAGCCCCGGCTCGCAACTGTGTTGCATTCAGCGGCGGCGGCTGCGCCTCGAGCTGATTCGCCGCGGCCCTGCTGCCCGGCTCAGCCGAGCCCGAGAGCCCGAGCGACCCACTGGGCCAGGTCGAACTCGCCGTCCCAAACGACCCCCACTTCCAGGGCGCTCGGTGCCGGCTCGGCGAGAACACGTTCCAACTTTGGTAAGTCCTTCGCCGTCGTGACGACGCGGCGCGCGCCACCTGCCCGGGCCGCCGCCGCGATCCGCTCGGCATCGACTTGCGAGTACGTGTGGTGATCCGGAAACTCGAAGCTCGCGGCGATCTGCGCACCGAGGTGACGCACGGACGCCGCGAAAGGCCCCGGGTTGCCGATGCCGGCGACGGTGACGACGTTGTCGCCGGCGAGCGCCGTCACTGCTTCCGCGCGCCCGGCAGCATCCCGCAACACCCGCGGCGCCAGCGCGAATCGCCGTACCGGCACGCCTTCGGCGAGATCACAGATGCCGCGGTAGATGAGGTCTTGCCACGGATCGCCTTCGGGGGCCCGCTTGACGAGCACCAACGCCGCGCGGCGCAGCACGCTGGGCGGTTCGCGAAGCGGGCCGCGTGGCAGCAGATAGCCGTTGCCGAAGCCTCGCCCGCCGTCCACGACCACCAGGTCGAGATCACGGCCGAGGCGGCGGTGCTGGAACCCATCGTCCAGTACGAGCGCGCTGGCACCGCGCGCGACGGCCAGGCGCGCCGAGGCGACACGATCGGCGCCGACGATCACGGGACAGCCCGGGAGCGACCGTGCGAGCATTACCGGCTCGTCACCGTAGCGCTCGGGATCGAGCTCCTCGACGGGCGCCGGCTGCCCGCCGTGCGCACCGCCGTACCCCCGGCTCAAGATCGCGACCGACTGCCCGAGGCGGCTCAACCCGGCGGCCAGGTCGGCCACCACGGGTGTCTTACCCGAGCCGCCCACCGTGAGATTGCCGACGCAGATCGTCGGCCGCTCGACGTGGGTCACGCGGAGGAAACCGCGCTCGTAAGCCCGGCCGCGGAGCCGCGCGCCGGCTTCGAATCCCAGCGACGCAACCCACAGCGCGCGATCCAGCAGCCGTGAGCCCGTCGATCCCGATTCGGACCAGAATGCGCGTTCGAGTCGGCTGCGCAGGCTCATAATCCATCAGCGCGGGCGCAGCGCTTCGTCGATCAGCGCGCGCAACGCGGCGACCGTGCGCTGGGTGGCGCCGCGATGAGCGGCGATGAGCGCCTGTCCCGCGGCCCCCATCGCCTGGCGTCGCATCACGTCGGTCGCGAGCGCCTTGCAGTGCCTCGCGAGGTCATCGGCGTCGGCCACCCGCGCACCCGCTCCCGCCTCGAGGAGCGCTGCGGCAATTTCCTCGCAACTCTCGGTGTGGGGTCCGAAGAGCACCGGCAACCCATGCGCAGCGGGCTCGAGGAGATTGTGGCCACCGATCGGCCTCAGGGTTCCGCCCACGAACGCCACGTCACCCACGCCATACATCTGGGCGAGCTGGCCGATGGTGTCCAGAAGGTGGACGAGCGGCGTGCCCTGCCCCTCGACTCCCGGCCGCGAGCGCCGCGTGAAGGCGAGACCGCGCGCCGCAACGAGACGCGCCACATTCTCGAATCGCTCGGGATGGCGCGGTGCCAAGAGCAGCGCGGCGTCGAGGCCGTCGGCCCGCAGTCGCTCGAGGACGCCGAGCAAGACCTCGTCCTCGCCCTCGTGGGTGCTGCCGGCGACGATCACCGGCGATCGACCCGCGAGCCCGAGCTCCACGCCGAGCCGCTCGCGCTCGTCCGCGCCGAGCGAAGGGATCTCGAGATCGAACTTGAGATTGCCGAGCACCTGGATGCGGTCGCGTGGCGCACCCATGCGCGCCAGGCGTTCCCGAAACGCCTCGGTCTGCACGCAATAGAGCCGCACTCTTCTCAGCGCACCACCGAGAAAACCGAGCGTCAGCCGATAGCGCCGCGCGCTGCGCTCCGAGACCCGGCCATTCGCCATGGCGGTGGGAACGCACGCCCGCTCGAGCTCGCGCAGCAAGCCCGGCCAGACTTCGCTTTCCGTGCTCACGAAGAGCCGCGGCCGAATCGCACGGATGGCGCGGCGCGTGACGAAGCCGAGATCGAGAGGCAGGTAGAGCACGTCCGTGCCAGCCGGTGCCTTGGCGCGCGCGGTCTGATTCCCCGTCACGGTCACCGTGCTCAACACGACGCGATCACCAGGCGTACCGTCGGGTCGCGGCGCGGTCAGCGCGCGCACCAACGGCAGGATGGCCGTCACCTCGCCCACCGAGACCGCGTGGATCCAGATCGGCCGCGGCCCGCCGAAGAGATGAGCGCGAACCAGCGGCGCGTAGCGCGCCCAGCGCTCGCCGAGGCGAGTTCGCACCTCGGGCGAGGCGATCCACCGGTACAGCCAGAGCGGAATCAGCGCCACCAGTCCGAGCAGCAACGCGAGGTCGTAGAGGCGGTACACCCACGCCGCGCCGCTCGCCGGACGCGGATCGAGGAGCGGATCGTCGGCGCGATCGAGTGCCGCTTGCGCCCGGGCGCTGGCGTTGTTGAGCCGACGCGTCAGCTCTTCGGTGAGCGACTGGATGCCCGCCGCGTCGAGCCCCGGCGGCGCCGTGAGATCCGGCTCGATTGCATAGACGATGCGCGCGAAAGGCGCGGGCAAGAGGAATCGATCCCAGCTACCGAGGTGCGTGGCCGGGCGCGCGACCCACGACACCGGCGTCACCGGGATGCCCGCCGCGGACGCGAGGATGGCCGCACCGGGCGCGGCCACTTCGCAGGGACCACGGGGACCGTCGGGTGTGATGGCGAGGTTTCCGCCCTCGCCGAGCCGGCGGATCATCTCCTGCACCGCGCCCTTGGCGCCGTGGCTCGACGAGCCGCGCACGGCACCGATCCCGAAATGACGAATGGTGCGGGTGATGAGCTCGCCGTCACGGTGCTCGGAGATGAGCACGTCCATCGGCTGCCCAGGCCACAACATCTGCGGGAAGGCGAGCATCCGGCCGTGCCAGAACGCCAGCACGAATGGGCCGCGGCGCCAGAGTCCGGGATAGAGCTCGGCCTCCAGGATGCGCACACGGCAGGTGAGCTGCACCACTCGGATGTAGAGCGCCGCCAGCGGCGGACCTGCCCACAGCGTGAGCCGCTGAAGCTGCCGCTTGCGGAACTGACGCCAGCGGCTCTTGGGCCGCGGAGGCTTGGCGTCGCTCAAGCCTGCGCCTCGCCCGACGCTTCCGCCTCGGTCGGCGCCGCCGAGCGGAACTGCTCGCGATGGAAGCGCGTGTAAGCACCGTCGAGGGCCAAGAGGGCTTCATGGGTGCCGTCCTCGACGATCCGCCCGCCGGCGAGCACCAGGATCCTGTCGGCGTGCTCGATGGTGGAGAGGCGGTGCGCGATCACGAACGTGGTGCGATCGCGCACCAGCTCGTTGAGCGCGGCTTGCACTTCTTTCTCGGAAGCGCTGTCGAGCGCGCTGGTGGCTTCGTCGAGAAGCAGAATCGGCGGGTTCTTGAGAATCGCGCGCGCGATCGAGATGCGCTGGCGCTGGCCGCCCGAGAGCCGCACGCCCTGCTCGCCGATGACCGTGTCGTAGCCCTGCGGGAGCGCGCGAATGAAGCCCTCGGCGTGGGCGGCGGTGGCGGCCGCCTCGATCTCGCCGTCGCTCGCGCCCGGCCTGCCGAAAGCGATGTTGGCGCGCACGGTGTCGTTGAAGAGGAACGTCTGCTGATCGACCAGCCCGATCTTGTCGCGCAGGCTCGCCAACGTCACGTCGCGCACGTCGTGGCCGTCGATCGTGAGCGCCCCGGCCTGCACGTCGTAGAAGCGCGCCACCAGGTTCACGATGGTGCTCTTCCCCGAGCCGCTGGCGCCCACCAACGCCACCACCGTGCCCGGCTTCACCGTCAGGTCGAATCGCTCGAGCACCGGCTGTCGGTCGTACGCGAACGTGACCTGGTCGAAGCGCACCTCGCCGCGGATCTCGCAGAGCGGCGTGGCACCAGGCTTCTCCGGCACCGTCGAGGGCGTGTCCATCACCTCGAAGATTCGGTCCGCTGCCGCCAGCCCTTCCTGCACCGCGTTGTTGATCTTGCTCAGGTTCTTGACCGGCCGATACACGTTGAGCAGTGCGAACAGGAACGCCACGAACTGCCCGGGCGTCTGGCCACCGTCGATCACCTGCGTCCCGCCGAAGAGCAGCACGCCAGCGATCCCCAGCGAGCCCAGGAATTCCATGAGCGGCGAGCTCAGCGCCTGGACGCGAATGATGCGCTTGAGAAGCTGGAAGATGCGCTCGTTCTCGGCGTCGAAGCGCTGACGCATGGCGCGCTCCAGCCGAAACGCCTTCACGACGCGGATGCCCACTGCCGTCTCGTGGAGCGAGCTGGCGAGGTCGCCCATCGTGATCTGGGCCTTGCGGCTGGCGCGGCGCACCTTGCGGCCGAAGGTCACGATCGGCGCGATCGCCACAGGGAAGACCAGCACGCCGATCAGGGAAAGCTGCCAGTTCATCCAGAACGCCATCACCGTGAGCGCAACGAGCGTCCCCGCGTCCATCACCGAAGTCACGACGCTGCGCACCGCCGCGCGCTCCACCAGCTCGACGTCGTACGTGACACGCGCCAGGAGCGTCCCGGTGGGGTTTTCGTGGAAGAACTGTAGCGGCAGCTCGACGAGCTTGTGGAAGAGGTCCGCGCGCAGATCGGAGATCGCCCGTCTCCCCAGCGTCTGCATCAGGAACGACTGGCCGTAGTCGCCGAGCCCCTTCAGGAAAAACACCCCCACCACAGCGCCGGCGACCGGCCACAAGATGGCCTTGTCCTTGAGGATGAAGACCTTGTCGAGGATCGTGCGCAGAAGCGGCGCCTGGATCGCGGTCATGCCGGCCACCAGCAGCATGCACAACACGGCGAGCCCGAGCTTGCCCAAGTGGGGGCGGAAATACGGCACCAATCGCCGCACCAGCTCGCCCGTGGAGCTGCGCCGGGGAAGACGATGCGGTCGCGGCGGCGCCGCGACCTCGAGCGCCGCGGCGGCCGCTCGCTCGCTCGCACCTGGTGCGCCCAACGCGCGATCCACAGTCGTGAGGTTGGCCCGGGTCTCGGCTGCGTAGCCGGCATCGTCGAGGTAGCGTGCGACCTCGCTGGCGATGCGCTCGGGCGTGGCGGCGTCTTGCAGCAGCTCGGGGACGACGGTGCGGCCGGCGATGATGTTCGGCATGCCGAAGTTCTGGACGCCACGGACCAGCAGCATCGCCAACCGGTACGTGAAGTGCGTGACGCGGTAGACGATGACCATCGGCAGGTGCGCGCGCGCCGCGTCGAGGGTCGCGGTGCCGCTCGTGACGATCCCGACGTCCGCAGCATCGAGAATCTCGCGCAGCAGGTCGCGCCTCACCATCACCTTCACCGGGCTCGACGCGAGCATCGGCGCCACGTCCGCTTCGTCGAGCGTCGGCGCGAGCGGCAGCACGAAGCGCAACCCGGGTCGCTCGGCGGCGAGCCGTTCGGCGGCGGCGACCATCGGCGGCAGACAGCGCCCCACCTCGCCGCGACGGCTTCCCGGCAAGAGCGTCACCAACCGCTCGTCCGCTGCGATGCCGAGGGTGGCGCGCGTCTCGTCACGGGTGGCTCGCGACGGCGGCTGGTCCGCCAGCGGATGGCCGACGAATCGCACGTCGACACCGTGGCTTCGGTAGAACTCTTCCTCGAACGGGAAGATCACCAGCATGCGGCGAACCAGTCGGGCGATGAGCCGCACCCGTCCGCGTCGCCACGCCCAGAGCTGCGGGCTCACGTAGTAGAC
>CAYUSL010000325.1:0-7297 GCA_964447125.1 uncultured bacterium
TCTCGCCGGGCTGCCCATCGAGCAGGTGGCACCCACTCCGTTCCAGCGGGATCTCGCGGAGGCGCACGCCAATCGTCTCACCAAGGTGATCGACAAGATCGGCCGGTTCCTCGATCCCGTGATCGTCCTGCGCCAGGGCGAACGCAGTTACTGGACGCCCAACGGCAATCACCGGCTCTCGGCGATGACGCGGCTGGGGGCGCGCTCGATCGTGGCGCTGGTGCTTCCGGACCCAGCCGTGGCCTACAAGATCCTCGCGCTCAACACGGAGAAAGCACACGCGCTGCGCGAAAAGGCGCTCGAGGTGATCCGCATGGCCCGCAGCCTCGCGGGCACCGACGGGCGCACCGAGACCGACTTCGCGCTCGAGTTCGAGGAGCCGTCCTTGCTCACGCTCGGGCTTTGCTACGAGGAGCGGCCGCGCTTCGCGGGGGGTGCCTATTCCGCGCTGCTCAATCGCGTGGACACGTTCCTCGACGAGCCCATCGCCCACGCCCTCGAGATTCGTGCCGAGCGTGCGCGCCGCGTGCTCGCGCTGGAGGACGCCGTGAGCGAGGCCGTCGCGGCGCTCAAGACGCGCGGTTTCGAGAGCCCGTACCTGCGTGCGTTCGTGGTGGCGCGGGTCAACCCGATCCGCTTCTACAAGGGTTCGAGCGTGCCGCCCTTCGACGCCACCCTCGACAAGATGATTGCCTCGGCGCGCGGCTTCGACGCGGCGAAGGTCAACGCCTCGCAGCTCGCTCGCGCCTCCGGCCCGCCCGAGGACTGACGCCGGGCCACCGACCGGCGCCACTGCGTGCGGCGGTACTTGGCCCACCAGCGTCGCTCGTGAGAGCGTGCCTGCGCGCTCGTCGATCGACGAGCGCACCTTCGAGGTCGCGGCGCCGGTGCTTGCGCCGTCGGCGCCCGCGGAGTTGCGGCGCGTCGCCACTCCGACGAGCGCTGGCGCGCCCTCCGCACCGCCCAACTCAGCGTTGCTACTCGGCGACGTCTGCGGCGCTCGATCCGGCGACCAGGGCGGTGACGCCAACATCGGTGTTTGGGTGCGAGATCCCGCCTACTACGGCTGGCTCTGCGCCTACCTCACCCGCGAACGCGTTCGCGATGCGTTGCCCGAGCCTTTCGGGGGCGTCATCGATCGCTTCGAGCTGCCCAACGTCTCCGCGCTCGACTTCGTGCTGCGCGGCTATCTCGGCGAGGGCGGCGCCGCGTCCGCGCGCCTCGACAACCAGGCCAAGCTCTTGGGCGAGAGCCTGCGCTCACGCGCCATCGAACGCCGACGGAGCCCGTCTGCTTCAGCAACATCCGCTGGTGCACGGGCCGACGTAGACGGTGACGAAGTCGGTGCTGGTGACGCCCGCGGCAGTCGTGGTGAGCTTCACCGAGGTGAGGCCCTTGGGAAGCAGAACGGACGGCTTGAGCCCGGACGCGTTGCCGCCGGACCACGTCCACGCGTGCGTGCTGTTGGCGCCGCTGGGTGCGCTCGTGAGCGATGCGTCGAGCGTCACGTAGGCGCCGGACGAGCTGGTGGCGACGGTGCACACGTCGCCACCCGCGTCGGCGACCACGGTGCCCAGGTAATCGGTCACCGGCAGCGTGACGCCGCTCATCGGGTTCTTCAACACGTGAACGAGCGGTGTGGCACCGCGAACGTAGTCGGGGTCGGGGTACGCGGGATCGGCGGTGTAGACGTGCGGCGGGAGCGCCGGGGCGTTGGTGGTGTATTCCCAAAGTCCCACCGTGCTCGCCGGTGGGTTCGCCGTATCCCCGGGCAGGGCCCAGAAGATGGGCTCGGTTTGCGGACTGCCGCCGGCGAGGAGCACACGCACCCTGCACGCCGCGTCGGACCACCACACCGGCACGAGCCCGGCCGCAGCGCGATCGCGGGCGAAGAAGGCCGCGGCGCGATTCGGCGTGGTGGTGCGCAGTCCGCGCTTGGTGGCGAAGTTCCCCGGGAGCGTCCCGGTGCCGGAAGCGATGCCGAGATCGTACACGGGAACCGGCAGCGCCAGCCGCTCGTCTCCGAGATCGAGGCGCATCATCTCGTTGTTGTATTCGTAGCGCGGTGTGGAGGTTTGCCCGCTCGTGAAGAGCGTCGTGTAGGTGCCCTCGAAATAGATCCGGCGGCCGCCCTCCTGGTCGAGGAACGCATGGTGGTTGGGGTTGTAGAAGCTGTAATTGTCTTGGGTGGCGACCTTGCGCGCGTAAACCCAAGGGCCCATCGGGGTGTCGGCTTCGGCATACCAGCTCTCACCGAGCAGCGACGTCGTGCCGAACCCCTGGGTGAAGATCTGCACGAACCGCTTGCGGTGCTCGTTCCAGTCGGTGTGGGCGCCGTGGGCGAGCGGCGCCTCCAGACTCTCGGGATCGAGGTAATGGCCGTAGAGCGCTTCTTCGGGTGCGATGCCTGCGGAGGTGTTGGAGTCGCCTGAGATCGGCGGCGTACCGGTCTTCCACGTGTAGACGAGTCGGCCCTCACCGTCGCGGACCAGTTGGGTCGCGCTTCCTTGCGCGAGCGCGGTGAAAGCCTGGTAGGTGGCCGGGTTCACGAGCGCGGTCGCGGTGGCGGGAACGCGCACCGGCGCATCGTGAGGGCCGCTGGTGCCGAGGTAGCGCGGCTCGAAGTGTACGTACGTCGTGCCACCGTCGCTCCACTTGAAGGCATGCCCCTCGGCTTTCACGACCTGGTTGCCGCTCAGGATCACGGGTTGCTCGAAGACGTGGGTGGTGTCGTTGAATCGCGCCCAGCCCTGTTGGAGCGGTGCGGCCAGCCCAGGCACCAACGCGTACTGGGCGAAGAGCCGCTCGACGCCGCTGCCGTCGGGCACGGCGACGAGGCTGCTCACCCAGGCGGCCAGGAAGCTCGTGTAGCCGGGCGGATTGGGCACGGTGGTGCTGGGCAACATCTCCGCCGAGGCCCCATCGGCGCGGGTGAAATAGACGTGGTTCACACCGAGTGCGGGATCGAGACCTCCTTGCTCGGGAAGGAGCGAGGTGGCACCCGTGGACTTGAAGTTGCCGAGCGGGTACTGGGGAAAGTTCGTGTCACCCCAGATCCAGAACGCTTTGCCCTGGTAGAGCGTGCTCAGCACCGAGTCCGAGCCCAGCACCTTCGCGTTGAGCAGCGGTTGCACCGTGGGTGCGGCGACACCGAGAAGGTTGCTGTCGCGGTAGATGCTGCCGCCGGTTTGGCGATAGAGGCGCTCGGCGATGTTGATTCGTTCGATCGGTAGATCGGCGCTGCTGCCGGGGGTGGTGATGAGCGACGCCGATGTGGCCGCATACCCGAAGCTCGCGAGCTCGAACGTCACGGATCGCGACATGAGCGTCGGATCGTAGAAAGCCACCAGCCCGTTGGAATCGGTCTGGTACGTGCGGCGCGGCGACTGGACGTGGACGAGCGGTACGCCGCGGCCGGTCGCCGCATCCACGACGTGGATCCGGAAGTGCTGGGCGGGTGTGGGTACGGGATTGGCCAGCAGCGTCGTGTCGTCGGTTCCCGCGGTGCAGATTCCAGGGTCGCCCCCGGGAATGGCGCTCATCAGCACCGTAGCGCTCCCGCCTTCGGTGAGCGTGAATGCCTTGCCGGAAAATCCGAAGCCGTCGGGGTCGGGGAAGTTGGCACCCTCGTAGCCCTGGCGGCCGATGTAGAACCAAACGCTCTGGCCCATGAGACCAGGCTCGTAGATCGCCACGTTGCCGTTCGCGTCGCTGGTCCACTCGACGTCGTGCGTGGTGCGGAAGCGGGTGCATCCGAGGGGCAGGTTGGTCGCCGAGTCGCGGACCTGGAAAGCGAACCAGGAGTGGGCGGCGCTCGCTTCGCGCGGCATGGCGATCGCGGCGAGAAGTGCGAGGCACACGATCGAACGCACGCGGTGTGCGTTCACGAGAATTCGCATCTTCGTCGCCATGGCTCCCCCCCGGGACAGGCTGCAACGCAACTCGCAGACGTTGGCGAGTGGGCTGCGTGCTCGCGCGCGACTACGGGTCTGCGCGCTGAGCAAGATCGAAGCCACGGCGGAAGAGTCGCGAGGAGCCTGGCGTGCTCGCGGGATCCATCTGGCGCGGGGCGGTGGGCCGATGGCGAGCCGTCAACCGTGGTTGGCACCGACTGCCAACCGCGGGACGCAGTTGCGAGCCGCGCGAGGAGCGAGCGAAGTGTGGGGGTTCCGCGCGGCGATCGGCGCACGTAATTTGTGCGCGCCATGAACGCAGCAGCGCGCGGTGCCGAAAGCATCGACGTCAGCGTGATCGTGCCGACGCGCGATCGGCTGGAGATGGTTGCCGCGTTGCCCGAGCGATTGGCGAAGGTGCGCCACGCTGGATGCGCGGTCGAGTTGATCGTGGTCGACGATGGTTCGCGGCAACCGGTGTTGCCGCGGCTCGGCGGCGCCCGCGCTTTCGGCCGTGAGCTGGTGGTGCTCCGGCAAGGGCGATTCGGTCCCGCGCGCGCCCGCAACTTGGGCGCGCGAGAAGCACGTGGGCAGCTCTTGGTCTTCTTCGCGGACGACCTCGATCCCGATCCCGATTGGCTCGAGGCGCACGTGCGTGCCCAGGCGAGCGCGACCGGCGAGGCCGTGGCGTTCGTGGGCCGTGTCGAGCCCTCGACGCGCGGCGGCGACACACCCTTCGATCGCTTCGTGTGGCGAGCGGGCGTGCACTTCGATTTCGCGGCCGCGGAGCGTGAGGCACGACGCCCGAGTGGCGTGTGTTTCACACGCTTTCACACCTCGAACCTGTCCCTGCCACGCGCTGCGTTCCTCGATGCCGGAGGTTTCGACGAGGGATTCGAGATCGCTGCATGGGAAGACGTGGAGCTCGGTTACCGCGTCTCGCAGTGCGCCGTGCGCATCGGCTGGGCTGGCGACGCGATCGTGCGTGCGCTGCCGGGTAGCGGACGCTCCCTCGCCGAGTACCTGCGCTGGCGCGAGCGCGCGCTGCCCTCGGCCTACCGGGCGTTGCGTCGTGTGCCGGGGCTCGCGGAGCACGTAGCGCGGCGGCAGCGGCCGCGGTGGCGGGGCGCGGCGCACCGGCTCCTGTGGCGTTTGATCGGTGCGTGCGACGCGCTCGATCGGCGCGGCGTGCCCTTGCCGGTCGAGCTCTACAGCCGCCTGCTCGGGCATTTCCAGCCCTACGTGCCTGCGCCGGACGCGGCGGAGACGCCGATCGTCGCTGGGCGCATCGTGCGCGACCCCATCACGGGGCGGGCGCGTTTCGATTCGCGCAACTCGGACTCGGTGATCGCCGGCGAGCTGTTGCTCGAGGCGCTACGGCCGTTTCGCCAGCGATTGCGTGGCGCGGTGCTCGATCTCGGGTGCGGGGACGGTGGGCTGCGCGCCCCGCTGGAGCTCGCCCGCGACGGTTACGTGGGCGTCGATCGCTCGTCGCGGGCGGCGGCAGCGAACGTGCGCGCCGACGCGCAGCGATTGCCGTTCGGCGCAGCCCGCTTCGATGGAATCGTGGTGGCGGAGGTGTTGGAGCACGTGCGCGCGCCCGATGCCGTGCTGGCCGAGGTGTGGCGCGTGGCGCGCCCAGGTGCTTCCGTGCTGGTCTCGGCGCCGTTCTTCTATCGGGTCCACGACGCGCCCGAGGACCGCTGGCGTTTCACCGAGGATGGGCTCACGTTCTTGGTGCGCGGCGCCGGCTTCGAGATCGAGCAGATTCGAGCTGTCGGCGGCGCCGAGGCGGTGGTGGCGGATTTCCTGGCGCGGAACTTGATCACCGTTCCCGGCGCCTGTGTCGAGCGCTTCGGGCGCGCTCTCGGCTGGCGCGGTCTCGCGCGAGCCGGTGGTGCTCTCGCGCATCACGCGTCGGTGTGTGCGCAACGGGTGTTCTTGTGGATGCGGGCGTTCGGCCTGCGCATCGCGACACGTCACGGAGAGACCGGTCGCCTCGCGCGCTTCTCGTGGGATCGCGGCTCACGGATGGCGAAGGGCTACGTGCTCTTGGCTCGGAAGCCCGAGGCGCGCTGAATGGCCGCGAGCGGCAGGCGGCGTGGATGGCTCACGCGCCGATCGGCTGTTGCGCCGCAACCCGCGTGGCCTGCGCCGATTCTGTTGCTTGCGTACACGGCGCAGCTGGGTGGGGCGGAGCGCAGCCTGCTCGAAGCGACGGCGCGGCTCGATCGGCGACTCTTCACTCCGATTCTGGCGCTGCCGAGTGAAGGGCCACTGGCGGCGGCGGCCCGTGAGCGTGGGATCGACGTACACCTCGACGGCACTCCGCACCTCGATCGGCTCGGTCCCGCGGCGTGGTGGCGCGTCGTGCGTGGGCTCGCGGCGCTGGTGCGCGAGCGCGGGGTTCGGCTCATCCACGCGGGCACGGTGTGGCGGCTCACGCGCGCGGCAGCGGTGGCACGGCTCACCGGTGTGCCGGCCATCTGCCACGTGCGCGACGAGGCGCTCGAGCTCTTTCGAAGCCGGCGATTTCGCTTGGCGGCGCACGAGATGCAGCGGTTGGTCGCGATCTCGGCGTCGGTGATGCACGAGCTGGTGGCGGCCGGTCAGCATCCGCTCGCGGTGCCGGTGCTGTGGAACGGTCTCGATCCCACGCCGTTCGAGAAGGCGTTGGGTCGGGAGCGCTTGCGCGCCGAGTGGGATGTGGGCCCCGACCAGCCGCTGGTCGGCGTGGTGGGAAGCATCGAGCCGCGCAAGGGGCAGATCGACTTCGTGCGCGCGGCCGCCCATGTCGCTCAGGCCGAGCCGCGGGCGCGGTTCGTGATCGCCGGCAGCGATCTTCACGACGTGTGGCGCGAGTACCGCGGCGCGCTGGAATGCGAGATCCGCACCCGAGCGCTCGGCGACGCCGTGCGCTTCGTCGGCCAGCGTGACGACGTCGCCGACGTGATGGCGGCACTCGACGTGGTCGTGGTGCCGTCGCATCGGGAGCCGTTCGGGCGCGTGGTGCTGGAAGCGATGGCTGCGGCCAAGCCGGTAGTGGCACTTGGCGTCGGCGGGATTCGCGAGATCGTGCAACCGGGAATCACCGGCGTGCTCGCAGAGCCGGGCGATGCGGCGGATCTGGCTGCCGAGATCGTCGCATTGGTTCGCGACGGTGAGCGCGCGCGAGCCTTCGGGCTAGCAGGGAGAGCGCGAGTGCACGAGCACTTCGGGCTCGATCGCCACGTGCGCGACCTGGAGATCATCTACCGAGGCCTCCTCGGCGGCGCCGTCACGATGCCGTGAGCGCAGTGGCCGCATCGAGGCCGTAGGGCGGATTTCTCACGCCCCGCCAGTGCGGGGGGCTGGAAGAGCCCCGAGCGGGCACCGCGAAGGTCCCTCTGCGCATGGTCTCCACG
>CAYUSL010000326.1:0-7288 GCA_964447125.1 uncultured bacterium
CGGCGCTGGTGTCCTTCGATCTCGTCGACACGCTGAACGGCATCACGCAGGCGGTGTGGGATACGCGCCGGCTGGTGCGCTGGATTCGCGAGCAGGGCGGCACGAGGATCGGCATCTACGGCCTCTCGGTGGGCTCGTACGTGGCGTCGCTGGTCTCTGGGCTCGAAGACGTGGAGCTCGCTGTGGCGGGCATTCCAGTGTGCGACCTGCCGCAACTCTTCCAGAGCCACAGCCCCGAGGAGATGCGCCAGCGCGAGGATTGGTCGCAGGCGGTGTGGGGGAAGACCGAAGAGCTCTTCCGGCTCATCTCGCCGCGGCTACTCGGCTCGCGCGCGCCGTCCGACAGGCGCTTCATCTTCGCCGGACACGCCGACCGCATCACTACACCTGCGCAGGCGGACCGGCTCTGGCAGGCGTGGGATCGATGCACCATCCGCTGGTTCGATGGTGGCCACGTGAGTTACTTCTGGTCGGGGCAGGTGGCGCGCTTCGTCGATCGCGTGCTGATGGACGCCGGCTTCCGCGGCACGGGAGCCTGACGAGTCACCCGAGGAACATGGCGTCCCGCGACGACCGCCCAACACGTGCCTCACGCGGGGGTGGGGTGCTCGAAGAGCGCCCGAACACGCAATCGGACGGGCTGGGCCGTCGAGGGACCGACGGCCCTCCAGCCGAAAGGCGCGTCGGTCTCCACGCTCGCCGTCGCTCCCTCCCGGCGCCAGCGGCGCCGCGCGAGCGCAGCGCGTCGCCTTGGGGGTGGGTCCCGGCGCGGCTTTGCCGCGACGGGCGGGGGGCTCGAAAAGCCCCCCGAGAAGGAGAACCTTGCGACGACTGACAGGCTTCGACGCCAGCTTTCTCTACACCGAGTCCCCCACCGTCTTGATGCACACCCTCAAGGTGGCGGTGGTCGAGCCGCCTGTGGGGCTCTCGCCGAGCGATCGCTTCGAGCGACTGCGCCACGAGCTGGGACGTTTGCTCGACAGGCTGCCGGCGTTTCGCTGGCGCGTCGTGGAGGTGCCGTTCGGCCTCGATCATCCGGTGTGGATCGAGGACCCGCACTTCGACCTCGACTACCACCTCCACCGCATCGCCGCACCCGAACCGGGCGGCCCGCGCGAGCTCGACGCGGTGATCGCCGACATCGCGAGCCATCCGCTCGATCGCGGCCATCCGCTCTGGGAGATCTGGATGGTCGAGGGCCTCGCCGGCGGCGAGCTCGCGTTCGTGGCCAAGATCCACCACGCCGTCGCGGATGGCGGTGCCTCCGCGGCGATGCTCACGAGTGTCATGGAGCGTGAAGTGGCGGACGCCGCGGACACCACGGGCGCTGCGAGCGCGGAGCCTCAGCCGCACGTCTCCGAGCCGCTGCCGTCCGCGCTCGCGCTCGTCGGCGGCGCCGTTCGCCATCAAGCGGCGCGGCTGCGCGGTGCGGTGCCGCTGGCCGGGCGCACGCTTCGCGGTGGCGTGCGCGTGCTGCAGCGTTTCGCCGAGACCACCATTCACCCCCCCATGCCGTTCGTGACGCCCAAGACGCCGTTCAACGAGCCGCTCTCGCCCACGCGCTCGTTCGCCAGCACGTCGCTCTCGCTGGCGCGGGTGAAGCGCATCAAGGACGCGGCGGACGTTACGCTCAACGACGTGGTACTAGCGCTGGCGGGTGGAGCGCTCACGCGGTACCTGCGTGGTCGCGGCTTCACTCCCGACCGCTCGTTGATCGCGACGGTGCCGGTGTCCGTGGCCGAAGCCGGTCGAGGGCTCCGGCTTTCGGGGAACGAGCTCTCGAACGTGTTCATGTCGCTCTGCACCGACGTCGCCGATCCCCGCGATCGATTGCGCCGCATCCACAAGGTGGCGGAAGCGGCGAAGGAAACGCACGAGCGGCTGGGGCCGAAGGTGCTGGTGGAGTGGGCGGAGTTCGCGCCGCCGCGGGTGGCGTCGTGGGCGATCCGGGCGTACAGCGATCTCAGGCTGGCGCGGCTGCATCGACCGGCGGCGAATGCGATCGTGTCGAACGTGCGCGGGCCGGCTCAGGCGGTGGCGATCGCCGGAGCGAAGCTCAAGCACCTCTATTCGGTGGGACCGATCGTCGACGGCATCGGCGTGAACCTCACCGCGTGGAGCTATGGCCCCGAGCTGGCGTTCGCGGTGATCGCCGGGCACGACAACGTCCCCGACGCACACGGGATCACCGACGGGCTACACGATGCCCTCGACGAGCTCGAGGCGGCCTGCGGCACGGCGGCAGCGCCAGTCGCGCCGCGCGCAAAGCGATCTGTATCACGAAGCATCACGTCACCGAACCGACGGGGCGAACCGACGAAACGACGCAAGCGGCGCTGAGTGCCCCTGGCTGCGGGCCGTCCGCGATCCGCGTGAGGCTCCGTGTCGATCGGGAATTCTCGGCGATTCGGTCGATCGGGCCGGATTCCGCCCGGGCCGGTGCGCGCTCACTCGGGGGTAGGGTCGCACCCCCGAATGCGTGTGAGACATGGCTTGACAGATGTATCACGATGTCATACATATTGAGCGAGATCGTGATACGCCGCTGGTGCGGCCCTCGGATGAACCGGTCAGCCGCCCCAGCGCCCCGGAGGATGACATGCCCCGCCAACGAATCACCGTGAATCCCAAGCCCGAGCTCAGCCCCCTCGCCCGCGACGTCGTGCAGGCGGCCGACAATCTGGTCACGCCCACCGCCAAGCTGGTCGGTGACACGCTCACCCAGTCGGCGCGCGTGGTCGAGGTCGCGACCACCGAGTTCGCGAAGCTCATCGGCCGCGAAGGGGGCTCCTCGGTGACCAAGCTCGTCGGCGATACCGTCGAGCAATCGCTGCGCGTGCCCGAGGTCGCCGTGAAGCGCACCTGGGAGCTCGTGGACAGCTTCTTCACCGAGGCCGGGCGCGTGGCCAAGAGCGTCCGCACCCGCGTCGACGCCGCCGTCGGCTGACCTGCGCACTCCCGTCGGAGTCGGTGGGGCAGGAGCCCCGCCCTCCGACGTTCTCGCGAGCGAAGCGATCGGAGGGACCGGCTCCCGCCGGTCCGCAGCTCTCGCCTTGCGAGACGCCGCTCAGCCCGCGAGCGCCACGTATCGCAGCGCGGCGGTGTAGTGGAGCGCCGCGGCGAGCACCACGCACACGTGGAAGACCTCGTGGTACGAGAACACCGCGGGCCAAAGCCGCGGCCGCTGCGACACGTAGCAGAGCGCGCCGAACGTGTACGCGATCCCGCCGCCCACGAGCAGCACCAGCGCAGGCGCAGGCACGTGATGGGCGAGCGGCACCAAGCACGGCACGATGAGCCATCCCTGGAAGAGCTGGAGCGCCACCGACCAGCGCTTGCGCACCGTCGGAAACCACACCTTCTGCGCGATCCCCACCGCGGTGATCGACCACACCGCGGCCAGCACCGTGGCGCGCATCCAGCCCTCCAGAGCGACGGCCGCGAACGGCGTGTAGGTCCCGGCGATGAGCACGTAGATCATCGAGTGATCGACACGCTGTAGGCGCTTCTTCACGGCCGGACGCCAGTCGCCACCGTGATAGAGCGAGCTCACCGAGAAGAGCGCCACCGCGCTGGCACCGAACGCCGCCAGCGCCCAGCGCACGCCGCCCTGGCCGTTCGCGACGTGCCAGAGCGCGATCGTGCCCGCGACCGCGAGCAGCGCGGCAGTGCCGTGAAGCAACGCCCGCACCGGGTTCTGGATGGGGCCGAGCGTGAGTCGGTCCGATTCGTCGTAGGAGGCCATCGACAGGCTCCTCATCGAGCGAGTGGCGGGCGGGCGATCACGTCGTCGCGGGCGTGCCGGCGATCACGAGCCTGTCCGCGATCGTGTGTCTGGCCGGAGCGGTAACCAAGCGAACACCGTGGCTCGCGCGTCGTTTCACGAGGAGACTTGTACACCGCCCGCGTCAGTCGTTCGTCAGCGCGAGATCACGCACGGGCCATCGGGGCCGCGCCTTGGCCGACCTCGCCGCTCAGGCGGTGCCGAATTTGGTTTCGACTTGGACGCCGAGCCCGCGCAGGAAGGCGGTGGGCAGCACGCCGCCGGCGAAGATGAAGACGCGATCGGCGGCGAGACGCTGGGCTCGCTCGGCGACTTCCAGCTCCACCGCGTCGCCGTGGATGGCGCGGACCTGCGAGCGGAAGAGTGCCTGGATGCGTCCCCGGCGGACCAGGGAGTCGAACTCGTGGCGTACGCTCGCGGTCACGCGCGACAGGCTCTCGCCGCGGTAGGAGAGCGTCACGTGGTTCTGGAGCGTGGGATCGGCGAGGGCCGCCGCCGCTTCCAGCGCCGAGTTGCCGCCGCCCACCACCAGCACGCGATCGCCGCGGAAGTCGGCGGCATCGCCGAGCGCATACGCGACGTGCGGCGACTCTTCTCCGGGCACGTCGAGCCTGCGCGGTGAGCCGCGCCGGCCGATGGCGAGAAGCACGCGTCGCGCTCGATAGGTGCTGCGCGAGGTCTGGATCGCGAACTGTCCGGCGTCGCGGTGGATCGAGTCGACGCGCTCGTCGGTGTGGATGCCGAGCCCGGCGGCGCGAATGATGTCGTTCCAGATCCCGAGCAACTCTTCCTTCGAGATCGTGCGCGCTTTGACCCAGCCGTAGTAGGGGATCTCGAACGACGACGTGACCACGAGCTTCTTGCGCGGGTAGTGATAAACGCTACCGCCGACCTGCTCCTGATCGACGATCTCGAAGCGCAGCCCGGCGTTCTTGGCGGCGAGCGCGGCTGCCAAACCCGACGGGCCGGCGCCCACGATGAAGAGGTCGAGAAGCGTGGCATCCGCGCCACGCTCGACTCTGGGCCGCGCGGCGAGGTCGCGGGCGATTCCTTCCACGGCTTGGCGGCCCTGGGTCATCGCGTTGCGGATGAGGCCCATGCCGCCCAGCTCGCCGGCGATGTAGAGGCCTTCCACGTTGGTCTCGAAATTGGGCTTCACGTGCGGGATCTCGACACCGCGAGTGGCGGTGCCGAAGACCAGCGAGATCGCTTCCACGGGGCACGATGCGAGGCATGCGCCGTGTCCGATGCAGTGGCTGGGATTCACGAGTGCCGCGCGGCCGTCGACGATTCCGAGGACGTTCCCTTCGGGGCACGCGGTGGTGCACGCCGCGCTGCCGATGCAAAGCGCGGGATCGATGACCGGATGCAAGCTCGCCGGCTCATGGCCGGCGTTTTGCGCCTCCTCGAAGGCGGCGCGGGCGCGTCGTTCGCGCCGGCTCACGACCAGCACGTACGGGACGATCACCGCCGTCGCCAGTGCCAGAAAGAGGAGGGTCTCGAGAGAAATCATGAGCTTGCTGCATGCGCCGGCAGCGACGGAGCGCAGCGCTGCAGCGCCGGTCGCGTGATGAGAGCGCCGGAGGGACCGGCTTCTGCCGGTCCGCCGATCGCGCGGGGCAGTGGCGACATCGCGCGCTCACTTCGCGGCGGTGGGGCGGATTCGGTAGCCGACCTTGGCGAGGATCGCGTGATCGAGGTCGCCGTCGGCGAGGGTCGCTTCGTAGCTGCCGATCGCGAACCAATCGCGATCGAGGAGCCAGAAGAGCTCGGCGCGGGCGAAACCGCCCAGATCCGAGCCGGTTTCGTCACGCTGGCGCAGATCCACGCCAGCGCCCACGGTGAACGTCCCGGCACTCGCGAGATCGAAGTCGAGGCTCACGGCGCCCTCGTGATCGTTCCGCCCGAAGCCGGTGACGCCCGTGTACGCGACTTCCCAGCCCACCGGCAGTGACGCCAGCCGGCGTCCGCCGAACGCGAGCCCGCCGCCGAACGAGCTTTCATCCTTGGTGGTGGCGGCGAGGGTGTACGACCGGCCCTGGTCGTCCACGTACACCTCGCCGGCGGTGCCATCGGTGGGCGCGCCGTCGGGGAGCAGGCGCACCTCGTAGCTCGGCACCGCTTGGCGAAGCCGGTAGGCGAGTCGCACGCGGCTGTAGAGATCGGACGAGAGCTGGTAGCGCGCCCGTCCGTCGATGGATTGGCGCTGCGGGTTCGCGACCTGCTCGATCTCGTCGGCGGCCAGCGATTCGGGACGCAGCAGGAAGCGATAGCTCGTGAAGTTTCCGGCGAGGCTCAAGGCTTGCGTGGGGCGCCAATCGGCGCCCAGCGCCAACGAGCCCAAGCGCGTCGCCTGGTCGGCGACCGCGAGATCGAGGCGCAGCGACGCGAACGTCGCGAGCTCGCGCAGCGGCGTCCAGCGCGCTTCGCCGGTGATCGATTCGCGGTCGGTGTTGCCGCTGAAGAGGCTCACCACGAAGCCCGCGCCGACGCTCGCCGTATCGCTCTGGAACGAGAGGAATCCGCCGCCCGTCGTGTAGTCGGGATCGATCGTCTGGTCGTACGGATTCGGTTCCAGCCCGGCGAACCCACCGAGATGGAAGTGCTCGAATCGATAGCCGAAGGTCGCGCCATCGACGCAGGCGGTGGGAACCTCGACGATCCACTCGCGCCCGGCGAGCGCTACCCAACCCTGCTCGGGGTCTAGCCCGAGCGAGAGTCGCGTGAATCGATAGGGCGGGACTTTGGGGTTGAAGAGATCGTCACCGTCGGCGGGAATGCGGACTTCGCCGTCGGCGTGAGTCGCGAGATCGAGGTCCGTGAGATTCGTGCCGTCGAGTCGCAAGTCGACACCGAACGTCGCCGAGGTCTGCTCCGCTCCCGAGTAGGTGAGGCCGTACCCCTCGGCGGCCACCACGCCCCGGAACGAGCCCGCGCGCACCGCCGGTGCGGTGGGGAGCACGGCCATCGCACCCGCGAACGCGAGTGCGGGCGGCAGCGCGCGGCGAGCGCGGAGGCGTTCGCGACGCATCAGTCGTCACCCTCTTCACCGGTGGGGTGGCAACGCAGGCATTCGCGCGAGTCGTTGGTCTTGTGCACCTCGGCGCCGGTGCGGCGATGGCAGTTGATGCAGTCGATCTGCGAGTAGTTGCTGGTGTTGGTGTGGCAATCGGTGCATTGCCGGTAGCCGTTGTGCGGAATCTTGAAGGTGTGGTCGTGGGCGACGGCGCCCCAATCGTTGGTGTTGTGGCAGTTCTCGCAGGTGTTGCCGTAGTGGTTGGGCGGCGCATCGCCGGCGTGGCAGCTCGCGCATCCGGAGTTGATGCCGCTGTGGTTGAAGGTCGCGTTCGGCCACGACGTAGGCGTGTGGCATTTGGAGCAGTCGCCGGGGTAATGCCCCGCCGGGCGATCCTGCTCGTGGCAGCTCGCACAATTCGAGGTGATGCCGGCGTGGTTGAACGTGGCGTTCGCCCAGCCGCTCGGCGTGTGGCAGCCCGAGCAATC
>CAYUSL010000327.1:0-7280 GCA_964447125.1 uncultured bacterium
GCATCCACGAATGCCGCTCGCTGGGTGGCGAGGTTGCCGTCGGCGAGGTCGCGCAACTGCCGGTACTCGGCTTCCGTGGGCACGCGGCCCACCGTGCGGCGGAACTCGGTGGTGAGCACGTAGCCACGCGACGGCAACGGGATGTTGTTGGTGGCGTCCATGAACCACGCGATCGCCGGGTGCTCGTAGTACTTCCCTTTGACCCACGTGGCCGTGTAGCGATGGACGCCCGTGCGGTGCAGCGCGTACTGGAACGGCCAGTAGTTGTAGCGATCGGTGTGGTTCATCGCGAAGAACACCGAGCGGTCGCGGGGGATGCGCTCGAGCCCCTCGATGACGATCTCGGTCTTGCGCGGGAAGCGATAGCTCGGCCGCAGAAAGAGCTCTGCCACCAGCCGTTGCCCGGGTGGTCGGCGATGCAAGCGCACCCGTTCGAGTCGTGCCAGGTCGAGCATGTCGGTCTCGCGTGGGAATGCCCGATTCGAAGTTGCGCCACCGGTCTACGACGGCATCACCGAGAAAAGAAGAGCCCGATGTGTCACACCTCGGGCGCTTCGGCTACGCAGCGTGAGACGGAGCGGCCGCGGTGAGCCTCGTCGACCGCGGGACCCTCGCTGTGCTCGGCTGCTTCCGGTTTCGGAGCCCGCGCGCGATTCGCGGCGTGCGCCGCGCGCCGCACGCCGTCCGGTTGTTGCGCGTCAGTGCTTCACGAGCCGAGATGCGCCGCGAGAAAGGGCTCCAGCACGGCGAAGAACTCGTCCGGAATCGTCCGCACCAAGGCGTCGGCGTGTAGCCGCGCGCCGTTTCGGAAGAGATGGAGCGTGCAGGGGGGACGCGCGCCGCGATGGAGCGCTTCCGCCATCGTGTGCGGCACGAGCCAGTCGCCGACGTTGTGCAGCACGAGCCAGGGCGTAGGCGAGATCCAGCGCGCGAGCTCGACGGTATCGAGGCGATGACGGACCAGCGTCGCCAGATCGAGACGCGGGAAGCGGTGACGCTCGTCGGCGAAACTGCGGCCGAGGAGCCCACGTGGCGGTAAGCGCGGCCGGAGTCGGATCACCTCCGACGGCGAGCTCACGGTGACCAGCGCCGCGATTCCCGGGTCGCCACCGGCGCGCCGCTCGGCGCCCAGCGTGCGCACCGCCACCGTGCCGCCCATCGAGAAGCCCACCACTGCGATCCGCTGGTGCGCGCGGCCGCGTACGTGGGCGAGGATCGCGGCGAGGTCCTCGGTCTCGTGGCGCCCGAACGTGTAGCGGCCGGTGCTGGTGCCGTGGCCGCGGAAGTCGAAGACGTAGACGTCGTGGGCCGCGGCGAGGCGGGCCGCCGTGGCGAGGAGCATCGGCGAGCGACGCGAGCGGAAAAAGCCCGGTGCCACGATCACCGCCGTGGGCCGGTCGTGAAGCCAGCGGCTCACACCCAGGCGCACGCCCGGAGCGGCCTCGATCTCGATGTCGTCTGTGGCCGCAGGTGGCGGCGTGCTCATCGCGAGCTCCGTCGGCGGATCGGGCCGAGCGGCGCGTATCCTCGCACGATCGCTCGCGATCGTCTCCAGTACCGTGCGGCCGGTGGTGGTTCAGCTTTGCGCCGTACGCGTTCGAATCGTGAGCGTTCCAAGCCCCTCACGATTCGACCGACGCATCTCCGTCGAAGTGAATCACCGCCTCACGCCGCGTCGCCGCGGACCCGGTCACTGGGCGACGGCGAGCACGGGCGGCGCGGCGCGGAGCGCGAAGAACGTGTCGAAGATCGCTTCGCCGATGGCGTTCAAGCGGAGCTGGATCGCGTCGAGCTGCTCGTGGAGTCCCTGGCTGATGACGTCTTCCACCACCGCGAAATCGAGATGGGCGCGGAGCTGACCGAGGCGTCGCTCGGCGACGCTGCCGAAGGTGCCGAGCGGTGTCCCAGCGATGGCGTGAAGCGACTCCTCAGCTTTCACCACGCAATGGTGCGCCGCTCGCGGGAAGTCGCGGTCGAGAAGCAGAAATTCCACGACCTTCTCCCACTCCAGCCGACCGTAGGCCTTGCGGTACATCTCGAGGGCGCTGGCGGCGCGCAGCACGGCGGTCCACTGGAGGTGATCGTACGGCGTGCCCACGTCGGACACCGACGGCAGCAGGATGAAGTACTTCATGTCGAGGATGCGGGTGGTCTTGTCGGCGCGCTCGATCATCCGGCCGAGCTGGGCCCAGTTCCAGCCTTCGCCGTGCGACATGGTGGCGTCCGCGACACCCACGAAGAGGTGGCTCGCCATGCGCACGTCGGCGAAAAACGCCTCGGGCAGCTCGCGCGCCCGCGCCGACGCCGCGGTGTCGCGCACCATCAAGTAGAACTTGTTGAGCTGCTCCCACATCTCCGACGAGATCACCTCTCGCACGCCGCGGGCGTTCTCGCGCGCCGCGCGCAGGCAGCACAGGATCGAGTTCGGATTGTCGAGATCGAAGGTCAGGAACTGGATGACCGAGGCGAGCGTCGCCTCGCCGTAGCGCTCCTGGAAATCCTGCTCGTCGCCGGTGGTGATCACGAGCGGCATCCACTGCTCGCTCACACCGGGCGGCAGGTCCAGCCGCATGTTCAAGTTCACGCCCACGAAGCGCGCCACGTTCTCGGCGCGTTCGATCTGACGGCTCATCCAGTAGATGGAATCGGCGACACGGCTCAGCATCGATCAGGCTCGGCTCACGGCGAGGGCGAGGGGCGTGCAGGTGCTCACGCAGCTTCGAGGCGGCTGGCGACACCGCTACGATGCGCCAGCACCCAGGTGTCCTTGCTGCCTCCCCCCTGGGACGAGTTCACCACCAACGAGCCCTTCTTGAGCGCCACCCGCGTCAGCCCTCCCGGGAGCACGTAGATGTCTTCGCCGAAGAGCACGTAGGGACGCAGATCCACGTGGCGGCCCTCGAAGCCGCCATCCACGATCGACGGCACCCGCGACAGCGCCAGTGCCGGCTGGGCGATGTACTCGCGTGGCCGCTCACGGATCCGCGCCGCGAACTCGCTGCGCTCCTTGGCGCTCGCGGCGGGACCCACCAGCATGCCGTAGCCACCCGAGCCGCCGGCGGTCTTCACCACGAGCGTCTCCAGGTGGTCGAGGACGTACGCGCGATCCGCGTCGTCGGCGCAGACGTAGGTGGGCACGTTGGGCACGATCGCGTCCTCGCCCAGGTAGTAGCGGATGATCTTGGGCACGTACGCGTACATGACCTTGTCGTCTGCGACACCGGTGCCGGGCGCGTTGGCGAGCGCCACGCGGCCGTTCCGGTACACGTCCATCAGCCCGGGGACACCCAGCATCGAATCGGAGCGGAAGGTGTCGGGGTCGAGGAAGTCGTCGTCGACGCGCCGGTAGATGACGTCCACGCGCTCCAGCCCGCGCGTGGTGCGCACCCGGACCAGCCCGCCCGAGACCAGGAGGTCACGGCCTTCCACCAGCTCCACGCCCATCTGTTGGGCCAGGAACGAGTGCTCGAAGTAGGCCGAGTTGTAGATCCCCGGTGTGAGCACCACGACCTTGGGCGAGGTGATGGTGGCCGGAGCGAGCGACTGCAGCATGTCGAGAAGCCGGCTCGGATAGTCCACCACTGGCCGCACCCGCGACGCCTCGAAGACCTCCGGAAAGGTCTTCTTCATCACGTAGCGGTTTTCGAGCACGTACGACACACCCGAGGGACAGCGCAGGTTGTCTTCGAGGACGTAGAACTGCCCGTCGCGGTCGCGCACCAGGTCGGCACCGTTGATGTGGCACCACACGCCGCGGGGCGGCTTGAGGCCCACGCATTGCGGGCGGTAGGCGGCGGAGGTGCGGACGATCTCCTCGGGTACCACGCCATCCTTCACGATGCGCTGGTCGTGGTAGATGTCGTCGATGAACAGATTCAGCGCCAGCACGCGCTGCTTGAGGCCGGCCTCGAGCGTGTCCCACTCGGACGCCGAGACGATTCGCGGGATCACGTCGAACGGGAAGATCCGCTCGATGCCACCGCCGTCGCCGTAGACGTTGAAAGTGATGCCGAGCTGCAGCAGCGTGCGCTCGGCGTCTTGTTGACGGCGCAAGAGCTCGCCGGGTGAGAGCGATTGGATCTTGCCGACCAGCGGCTCGGCGCCCGGCCGGGGTTGGCCATCCCCGGCGAAGAGCTCGTCGAAGAATCCGTCTGTGCAATAGGAGTCGAACCGCATGGTCGCCGCTCCGCGTTCGAGGATCGTCATGCGATCCGGAATCGCAAGGCAGGTGCCACCGGGTGCTCGTGAGAATCAGCCCTGATTTCCAGCGCTTGTCGCGGAATTGGCGCCCGGGTAACGACCCTTGCGTGGGCCAGGAGGGCCGGGATTGGTCCCACGGCACCAGCGCGCGGCGCTTTCCCGCGACCGGCTCGCCAGCGTGCGCGGGCGGCGTCGGCTGTTACAGGGGGCCGGCGGCGCAGGAGGCGGTGATGTCGACCACCGCGGGGTACGTCCAGTCGCGGCCGCCTCGCTCGCCGTATTCGCGGCGGGTGCGCTTCTGGCGGTACATCTCGAAGTCCACCCGCTGCATCAGGCTCGCCGCCTCGGTCTGGGGATCGTACGCCGCCAGGCCAAAGCTCACGCTGAGCGGTATCTCGCGCTCGCGCCAGATGAAGGGCTCGGATTCGATGCGTCGCTGGATCGCGGTGAGTCGCGCACGTGCCTGGCTCAAGTCGGCGCGCACCAACAACACCGCGAATTCGTCGCCGTGCAGACGCGCCACGAAATCCGAGACCCGGGTCGAGGCGGTCAGCACATCGGCGACGCGCTTGAGGGCGGCGTCACCGGCGGCATGGCCGTAGGTGTCGTTGACGCGCTTGAACTCGTCGAGGTCCAAGAACGCCACCGCGCCGGCCTCGCCGTGGCGGTGGGCTGAAGCCAGGGTTCTGCGCAGGTAGTCGGCGAAGCCGCGACGATTGGCGATGCCGGTCAGCTCGTCCGTCATCGACACCGTTTCGAGCTGGGCGATGCGCTCGCGCTGGGCCTTGAGCTGGCGTTCGGCCTTGGCCGCGTAGTCGAGCAGCCGTTCCACGAGTCCTTCGACGTCGGAGGGGGCCGAGCCATGCCCGAGACCTGTCGATGCGCGAAGGTCTTCGCTGAGCCCTTCGATCGCACCGATCCAGCCGCTCTCAGGCGCGGGGAAACGCCGGGGATGTTGAGAGTCGGTTGGGGTCCAGGTGTCGGGCATGGTCGGCCGAGGAGAGAGGGGTGAGGGTGCTTGGTTCCCAAAGCAATCCTCGTGCCGCGATCGATCAAAATGAATGATGGAATGATTTCAGAGGGTTGACA
Organism: uncultured bacterium; assembly: GCA_964447125.1. Taxonomy (GTDB): domain Bacteria; phylum JADJOY01; class JADJOY01; order JADJOY01; family JADJOY01; genus JADJOY01. Next base: position 5,290 of record CAYUSL010000327.1, read on the forward strand.
TTTTGTAATGGGCAACTTGTCCATAGCGTGCGAGCGCAGACCGAGACGTTCCGGCCGAGACGATCCGTCGACGGCACAAACTGAGCCGGCGTTCGAGACGATCCGCTCGGTGGGCACCGGTGCTCGGGTTGGACCTGGGATCGAATGGACGCGAGTTCCGTCACCGTGACGGGGCGTATCGCTCCACGTTACCCACGCTGGAGCGAACGCTGGCCCGACAGCATCCGAGCCGCGGATTCTCGCGGATCCAGCCGACGAAATCCCTGGGCACTTCGTTTGCTGCTCGCAAATGAGGATTTGTGGCAAGGCGTGAAGGCGCGTCGCAGCGCGCGGCGCGCTCCCGCGCGAGTCCATGAAGTCGCGCCGGCCAGCTCCACGACGATCGCAAACGCGCACAGGTGGGCTCCGGGGAAGCCCTCGTGCGGCGCGGGTTACTCACGCGCTGGCTGGTGGCCTCGCAAGCCCCGGCCCAGCGCCTGCATCTGGCAGCCGGCCCAGCATCCTCGGCCGCCGTCTCGCCCCCCTCGTCGCGCGTCTCAACATTCGCGACGCGGGGCACGGCTACGACGCCTTCGGCCTACACATTCCTGCCGTCGCCGCGGCACTACGCGTCTTCGCCCCCCTCTACGAGCGCTACTTCCGGGTGGACTCTCACGGCGCCGAGCACATCCCCGCCACCGGCCCGGTGATCCTCGCGGCCAACCACAGCGGCACCCTGCCGTTCGACGGTTCGATGCTCTGGAACGACGTCATCCGGCACACCGATCCGCCGCGCGTTCCGCGGCCGGTGGCGGATCTCTTCGTGCCTGGTTTGCCCTTCGTGGGCACGTTCTTCTCGCGTCTCGGCGTGGTCGGCGGCAGCCGTGGCAACGTCCGCGATCTACTCGAAAGCGGCGAGTGTTTGATGATCTTTCCGGAAGGAACGGCGGGAATCGGCAAACCCTTCGCCGAGCGCTATCGGCTGCAAGAGTGGCGGGTTGGGCACGCCGAGCTGGCGATCCGGCACCGCGCCTCGGTGGTGCCTGTGGGAATCGTGGGCGCGGAGGAGCAAATGCCACAGCTCGCGCGGCTCCCCATTCGCGCGTTCGGCGCGCCGTACTTGCCGGTGCCGCTCACGCTCTTTCCGCTGCCGGTCCGCTACCACATCTATTACGGCGAACCGATCCTGCTCGGTCGCCGCTATCGCCCGGCGCAAGCTGACGACCCCAAAGTGGTGCGCGCCGCTGCGGCCGAGGTGAAAGCGGCGGTCGCGGCGCTTTTGGTGCGCGGGCTCACCGAGCGCTCGGGAGTGTTCACGTGAAGTCGGTGTTGGTCACGGGCGCCACCACGCCGATCGGCCTCGCGCTGGTGCGCATGCTGCTCGCCCAGCCCCACATCCGCACGATCCTGGCGGTGGCTGCCGAGCCGCGCTCGCGCACGCCGTATCGCAACGCCGATCCGCGGGTGCGCTACTTCCAGCTCGATCTCACGCGCCAACGCAACGTGCGCGAGCTGCTCTTCGGCCCTGCTCGCGACCTGCGGGTGGAGGCGGTGGTGCACACCGCGCAACATCGCCGCGCCACCGAAGACGGTCCCAAGATCCACGCCCTCAACGTGGATGCCGCGCGCGACCTGCTGCATCTCTGCGAGGAGCACCCCACGATCCAGCGCTTCGTCTTCCGGAGCTCCGCCGAGGTCTATCGCGTGAAGGCCGAGGAGCCGGTGCTCATCCAGGAGGACCACCCGCTCGACCTCTCGCCGACTGCGCCCCAATGGATTCGCGACCGCGTGGAGGCCGATCTGACCGTGTGCGCGCAGATGGGGCTCGTGCCCCTCGAGATCGTGGTGCTGCGTGCTGCCGAGTGCTTCGCGTGCGACGTCGGCAGTCAGCTCCTCGACTACTTGGGCTCGCGCGTGTGTTTCCGTCCTCTCGGGTTCGACCCGATGCTCAATCTGATCAGCACACCGGATCTGGTGCTGGGCTTGGCGCTGGCGCTCGAAACCAAGGCGCA
>CAYUSL010000328.1:0-1539 GCA_964447125.1 uncultured bacterium
CGAGTGAGCCAAGGGGACATGCAATGGCGGATCTCAAGGGATCGAAGACGCACGACAACCTGAAGGCGGCTTTCGCCGGCGAGTCGCAGGCGAACCGTCGTTACCTCTATTTCGCGAAGGTCGCGGACGTCGAGGGCTATCCGGACGTTGCAGGCCTGTTCCGCGACACCGCCGAGGGCGAGACCGGCCATGCCCATGGCCACCTCGACTTCCTGAAGCGCGTGGGCGATCCCGCCACCGGCCAGCCGATCGGCGCCACCGACGAGAACCTCAAGGCTGCAATCGCCGGCGAGACCTACGAGTACACCGAGATGTACCCGAGCATGGCGAAGGCCGCGCGCAGCGAGGGCTTCACCGAGATCGCCGAATGGTTCGAGACCCTCGCCAAGGCCGAGAAGTCGCACGCCGGCCGCTTCCAGAAGGGCCTCGAGTCGATCGCCTGATTCCGCACCATCGCGAACCTGCGGGGTCCGTGCGCGGACCCCGCGTTCGTCGAACGGCCGGTGGCGCCTCGCGCCAGCCGGCCGTTCTCGCTCCCCGAGGCGCGCCAGCGTGAAGGCGCGCCCACCGATACGCCCGGCGGATCCGTGCTCAGCCGGATCCGGCCGAGGCCGCCGCGGCGATCACGGGCTCGACGAGCTGCCCCGCGGCGAGGACATGAAGCTCGACCGATGGATGTGGATCGGTGGGATGCGCCCAGACGCGCTCACGGGGCCAACTCGCGATCGCGGGGTACACCTCCACGAGCGGCACCCCGAGCTTCGCGAGCGCGGCCGCGAGGTGCTCGTGGACGAAACCGAAGGGATAGCGATCGGGATCCCCCGACATTCCCGGCGTCATCGGAAACTCGAGCACGATGAGCCGTGCGCCGTCGGCGGCGACGTCGTGCGCTAGCGCCGCGAGTAGCGCGTTGAAGCGTGCTCCGGAGGTGCCCTCGAACGACGCACGCACGTGAGCGACGGTGTCGCGAGTGGTGGCGAGCACGGCGAACCGCCGCGTGACCAGCGCGCACAGGCGGCACCACCCTGTGCTCTCGGCATTCGGCATCCGCCACGGCGTGGCACGCAGGAAGGTCTCGTCGTGGAGCGTCTCGCCGAAGGGTTGCGCGTCGTTGGGCACGAATGCGTAGACCACGACGTCGGGACGTTCGTCGCGAACGCGGGCGCGGTAGAGCCCGAGCGCCAGCTCCAGATTGAGCCCCTGCAAGCCGCGATTCAGCACGCGGTAGCCGCCCGGCGATCGGGCAGCGAGCTTCGACGCCAGCGCAGCGCTAGTGCGTTCGGCATCCATCACGCCTTCGCCGAAGGTGAAGCTGTCGCCGATGACCGCGATCGTCCGCGGCACCGTCGCGGCGGCTACCGATGACGGAGCGCTTTCGCCAGCGTCGCGAAAACCGCGTTCGCTGATGCGATAGAGCAAGCAACCGACGGGAGTGCCGTCGGGGGCCTCTCCCTCTCGATCCCAGACTCGAGCACGGCCGGCGGTGCGGTCGTAGCAATGGAAGGTCGTCTGGTTCGGGCGATAGACGGGCGCGCGTCC
>CAYUSL010000328.1:1639-7264 GCA_964447125.1 uncultured bacterium
CCTAGGCCACCCTCCCGCCAGCCTCTCCGCCTCCCAGCCAATCCAAACTCCCGGGGCGCGACGGCGCCTGGCCGAGCTGCATCCGACGCCGCGTCGGTGACTCGACCGTGTGCCGGCTCGACTCGGGCTCCGCGGCCGCCGACGCGGCGCGTGCGGCGCGTCTTCCGACGCAACGGCCACGCCGTGTGCACCGTGCACGCCGAGCTCAGCGAGCCGCGCGCGAGCGATCGCGTGCGACCGCCGAAACCCCGGCCGAGCGTCCCGTGGACGTCTCGGCCCCCGAGGAGGAAGGCCATGAACGTGTATGCGGTCGATGGGAAACGAATCGCCGACGGACTGCGCCGCTACGGGCTCGGTGGCGTGGTGGTCGCTGCGATCGTGTGGTGCGTGAGCACCGCGTATTTCTCGGTGCCGGCGACGCATTTCGCCTACGTCACGCGCTTCGGTCGAGTGGTGAGCCCGGAGGCTGGGCCGCTCGGACCCGGTTTGCACTTCAAGGTGCCGTTCGTGGATCACGCGGATCGGCTGCGGGTGAGCATCGACACCATCGCGCTCGACAAGATCCAGACTTACACCAAGGACACGCAGCCCGTGAGCCTGCAGCTCTCGATCACTTACAGCATCCCGCGCGAGTCGGTCTACCGGCTCCTCTACGAAGTGGGGCGGGCCGGCAACGTGGACATCGAGAGCAACGTGAACGCCGTCACCAACGATCGGGTGCGCTCCATCGTCGGTCAGCACGACATCGTACGGGTGGCGGGAGAGGGTCGTGAGGAGGTGATTCGCCAGATCAAGACCGTGCTCACCGACGAGCTGCGGCGGCTCTTCGCCATCGACGTACACGACGTGCAGCTCGCCGCGCTCAACTTCAGCCAGGCCTACGAGGAGTCGATCAACCAGGCGACGCTCTCCAAGACCGCCAAGCTCAAGGCCGAGCTCGAACGTGACCGCAAGAAGATCGAGGCCGAGGCGGCAGTCGCCGAAGCGACGGGACGGGCCAACGCGGAGATCGAGAGCGCGCGCGGCAGGAAGCTCGCTGCCATCGCCGCTGCGGAAGGCGAGGCCGAGTCGATCTCGCTTCACGCCAAGGCCGATGCCGGTGCGATCGCCGCACGCGGCGCCGCCGAAGCCGAGGCGTTGCGTGCCAAGGTGGCCGCGGGTGGCGGCGCGGAAAGCTACGTGCGCTACGTGCAAGCGCAGGCCGCGCTGAACTGGAAGGGCGAGGTGCCGAGCACGATGCTGGGAGGCGGCGCCGGCACCACGAGCATCGCCATGTTGCCGCTGCCCCAGCCGACGACGACGGCGGCGCAGCGTTGATCCAACGACTCGGGTGTCGGGACGCGGGGCGATCCTCGCGTCCCGCTCCCGCCTACGACGCGAACACCAGATCGGCGAGCGGGCCGGCGAGAAGCGCGTCGACGCGCGCCTCCGAAAGCGCGACCTCGTTCGCCACCGACCACGGGGCACGGGTTCGCACCACGAGCTCGGAGAGCCCGGCGAAGGCACGGATGAACGCCGCGTGCGTGATCCCGAGGTGACGCGGCTGCCAGTCGACCTGGCAACGCGCGAGGATCGAGCGCGCGCGCTCGGGCCGATTCGCCTGCAACGTCGCCATCACCACCACGCCCAGCCCCACGATCTCGCCGTGCACGAAGGACATCCCGGTTTCTTCCTCGATCGCGTAGGCGAGGAAGTGCTCACTTCCCTCCTCGGGCTGGCTGTGGCCGGCATCGATCGTCAGACCGTTGACCTCGGCGTAGGCCTGCGCGACGAACGTCAGCGCTTCGAGCGTGGTCTGCCCGATCTCGGTGGCGAGCTCGTCCACGCGATCGAGAATTCGCGCGGATCGCCGGGCCACGTCCCCGAGAAACGGCGCGCCTCCGTGGGCCACGCCGTGCTCCCAGTCCCACAGCGCCGTGTGGATCGAGAGGAGGTCCCCCACCCCGGCGCGGTTGAAGCGCTGCGGCGCGGTGGCGATGAACGTGGGATCCACGATCACGGCCTCGGGCACCACGAACCCGTGATAGACGACTCGGCTCGCCTCGCGGACCGCGATGGTGTTGGTCACGAACGCATCGACGCTCACGCTGCTCGGCACCGGGTAATACGGAATGCCGCGCCGCCACGCCACCCACTTGGCGTTGTCGACGACCATGCCGCCGCCGATACCGACGATGGCTGCTAGCTGTGGTAAGGCGGCCTCGGTCGCCTCCAGCGCCTCGCGATCGAGCGAGTCGATGAATGCCACGTGACCGACCTGGGCCCGAGCCGCTTCCGGCACCGAGGCCCACACCGGGGGCTGCGTGAGAACGGCGAAGGGTTTCGGAATCCGCTCGAGCTCCGCCGCGAGGCAGCCGGCACCGCTACGGATGGTCGGATTCCGAGCGCGCTCGCGCAGCTCGCGCGAGATCTCGATTCCGTGGACGAGCTCGGCCATGCCGCTCGACGCCTCGGCCGCGATCGGTCGAACCGCGTTCGCGGCCGGGGATCTGCCCGCCGCTACCCGAGCAGCTTCTGGAACGAGCCGTCCGCCAGCATGGCGCGGGTTTCGGCGTTACCGCCGATCAGCACGCCTTTCACGAACACTTGTGGGAAGGTCGGCCAGCCGCTCCACAGCTTGATCGCCAGCCGCTCCTTCCAGTTCGCGAGGTAGCTGCCGTACTCGATGTAGGTGAATCGCACGCCGGCGCCGTCGAGCGCCGCGCGCGCCTTCTTCACGAACGGGTTCTGGGCCATGCCCACCACCACCACGGCATCCCGTTCCACCGCTTCGCGCACTCGCCCCACCACGCCCGCGTGGAAGTCGGCCATCGCCTTCGCCACCTGCTCGGTCCGCTTCTCCGCCGCCAGTACCGGTCTGGGAATCGTCATCGCCATCGCCCTCTTTCTTTCTGGGTCGGTCACCAGTTCCCGAGCGTAGCGCGACTGCCGCGCTGGCCGTAGGGGACGATCCCGGTGTAGATGCTGCGCCGGCATCCCGTAGTCCGTCGTGACGAGGTCGAATCCAGGTGAGCGAAGAATTCTCGATCCCCATCGAGCGCGGCCCGCATCCCGTCGGCGTGCGCACGTTCCACGTCGTGGACCCGCACCGCGACTGCCGCACGTTGCCCGTCGAGGTCTGGTACCCCGCCCACGAGGCGCACCGCGGCCAGGATCTCGAGCGCGCGACGATGGACGTCGTGCGGGTGCCGATCCCGGGTGGTCCATCGACGCGCCAGAACGCGGTGCGCGATGCGCGCGCCGCCACCACGAGCAACCACCCGCTCGTGATCTTCTCCCACGGTCACGCGGGCTTTCGTTGCGCATCGACCTTCCTCACGACCCACCTCGCGAGCCACGGCTTCGTGGTGGTGGCGCCCGACCACGTGAACGACACGATGCTCGAGGTGCTCGCGACGCCACGCGAGGAGCTGGGCGCCAAGACGCTGCAGTCGGCGAGCGACCGGCCCCAAGACGTCGCGCTCCTCATCGACGCGGCGACCACGGCAGCCACGGCGCTGGGTGCGTTCACGGCGCCGCTGATCGATCCACGCCGAGTGGGCGTGGTGGGGCACTCGTTCGGGGGCTTCACTGCGCTCTTGAGCGCCAACCTCGACGAGCGGATCCGAGCGTGCGTGCCGATCGCGCCACCGGGCGTGCTGGCGCGCGAGCGCGACCCGTTGAAGGTGGGTGACTCGTACCACGGCCTTCCCGTCGGCGCCCGCGCCGTGCCCACGCTGATGCTGGCGGCCGATCGCGACTCGCTCTGCCTCTTGGAGGGAATCGAGCGGCTCTACGAGCGCATCCAGGCGCCGCGCGCGCTGGCGGTGCTCAGCCCCGCCGACCACTTCCACTTCGCCGACGCGGCCAAGGCGGCGCATCAGCTCTTCGCACGGCTCTTGAGCGCCAGCGCCACCGGACACCGACCGATCACGTTGCCACCCTTCGACGAGCTCCTCGACGAGGAAACCGCGCTCACGATCGTGCGCGGGCTCGTGACCGCGTTCCTCACCGAAGCGCTCGCCGAGGGCGGTGATGCCACCGGCGCCTCCGCAGCGCTGGCCACGCGTTTCGCGCCGCGGGTCCGGTGGCAGGCGCATCCATGACCGGTGCGCCGCGCCACGGCGCGCGCCGCGGAGTGTGGTGGCAAGGCCGCGAAAAGCCGTGGTACTCTCGGCGCCCTCGCGCGGTCGCTTCGCATCGCGCTCGACTCCCTCGCCCCTCAGCCCAGGATCCATGGCCGACGAGCTGAGCGCGTCCCCGTCCAAGATCCCTGCGATTCGCCCCGGCCACGAGGTGGCGCGGCGGTACCGGATCGATCATCGCGTGGGCCAGGGTGGTGGCGGCGAGGTCTATCGCGCCACCGATCTCAAGCTCGAGCGCGTCGTCGGCCTCAAGCGCATCCTGGGCGGAGACCCGGACACCCGGGTGCGCAGCGCCGGCGACGAAGCGCGCATCGTGGCGCGCCTCGAGCACACGAGCATCCCCCGCGTCTACGACCTCATCGTCGACGAAGGCGAGCTCTGGTTCATCACCTCGTTCGTCGAAGGCCGCTCGCTCTACCGCATCCTGCGCGAGGGCGAGCGCTGGTCGTTCTCGAACGCGATGCGGGTGCTGCGCGAGCTGGGCGAAGTGCTCAAATTCGCCCACGGCCGGCGCATCGCCCATTCCGACATCAAGCCCTCCAACATCCTCGTCGGCGACGACGGCGCGGTGACGCTCACCGATTTCGGCGTGGCCCGGGTGCTCACGCTGGAACGCGGCAAGCGTCCCGGCCCCGCAGTCCTCAAGGGCACCGAGGGCTACCTGGCACCGGAGATCTACGACGCCGACCCGCGCAAGCTCGACTTCCGGCAATGCGCACGCTGGGACCTCTACGCGCTCGGGGTGGTTTTCTACAATCTGCTGGTCCTCGACATGCCCACCGACGTGAATCCGGAGAGCATCTCACTCGAGGTCGCCAAGGGGCTCAAGGAATCCGTCGCGCTCGATCCGCCGAGCCCCACGCGGATCGCCGACGACGTTCCCGACAACGTGCGCAGCGCGGTCACCGAGCTCATCACGCGCTGCATGGATACCGATCCGGCGAAGCGCATCCAGAGCGCGGACGAGTTCCTGCAGGGCCTCGACCGCATCCAGGAGCTCTACAACGCCAAGCCCGAGCGGAAATCGTTCCCCGTCGGGCTGGCGGTTGCGATCGCCACGGCCACACTGCTCGCGGGCGCAGCGATCGGCTACTTCCTGCCGCGCTGAATCACTGGCCAGCCATGAGAGCGATGGTCGTCGGCACCTCGTCCGTTTGCGGCGGGGGACGAGCCCCCGCCGTAGGGGTTCGTCTGCCAACTCCTCGGGAGTCTGGACCGGCCGGTCGCCCCGAGGTGTCCCGCGACGGATTGCGGCGGGGCGTCGCCGTGCTCTCGCTGGTCGCGTTGCTCGCCTGCGCGAGCTGCGACAACACCTCGAACGGCACCAGTGGCGGACCGGCGATCACGCCGCCGCCACCACCGCCTGCGGGGCTGAGCGCGGGCACGTCGAGTCGCTACCTCGACTTCCCGGTCGGCGTGAGCCTCGGTGGCTACGGCGGTCGCGTCGAGGCGCTCATCTACCATCCCTTCGGCGGCGGTCCCGAGGCGCCCGAGGGCAAGG